>JAFWZX010000014.1 GCA_017517275.1 Clostridia bacterium | reverse complement strand
GGACTCCACCTCATATCAAAAGAAATCCTCGCAAGACGAGGACTCCAAAGTTGTACAGATTATTATTTGAATTGAACCGCCCGGTGCCGAACGGCATGCCCGGTGGTGTGAGAGGAGGGAAAAATCCCTCCTACTCGATTAATTTGTTCTATTGAAACTCAATGGTATAACTACATGTTTTTTTCAATATCTATTGACTTAACCTTTGTTGATGGGTATAATAATATTGAAAATAACGTGCGGAGTAACCATAAATTTTCAATAGAGGTGATTGAAATGGAAATTAAGCGTGATTATTATCTGAATAAATTGATAACAAAAAAACACAATGGTTTGATAAAGGTCATTACCGGTATGCGCCGTTGTGGTAAATCCTATTTGCTTTTTTTTATTTTTAAAAAGCATCTGATCGAGAGCGGTGTGCCTGAGGATCACATTATTGAGATTGCATTTGACTCCTATGAGAATAAAAAGTTAAGAGATCCGGAAGTGCTGTATCCTTATGTGAAAGAAAAGATTGTTGATGACCAAAAGTACTATATTTTGTTGGACGAAGTGCAACTTTTGGAGGAATTTGAATCTGTGCTGAATGGATTTATGCGCATTCCTAATGCAGATGTATATGTCACTGGCAGTAACGCTAAATTTCTTTCTAAAGACATTATTACCGAGTTTCGTGGCAGAGGGGACGAACTGCATATGAATCCCCTTTCCTTTGCGGAGTTTATGTCTGTCTATGAAGGAAACAAGTACGATGGCTGGAAGGAATATGTGCTGTACGGCGGTCTGCCTTCTGTGGTGCTTCTGCCTACTCCTGAACAGAAAATCGAACTGCTGAAGCGGCTGTTTGATGAAACCTATGTCAATGACATTGTGGGGCGGCACAGAATCCGCAACAAGGACGAATTTGAAGAATTGATCAATATCCTGTCCTCTGGTATTGGATCGCTGACCAATCCTAAGAAGTTGTCAGATACCTTTAAGACCAAAAAGAACAAGAAGATCAGCGTTAACACTGTAAAGAGCTATCTGGATTATCTGTGTGATGCCTTTATCGTCAGCCGGGCAACCCGCTATGACATAAAAGGCAGAAAATACATCGACACTCCGCAGAAGTACTATTTTAGTGATGTGGGCCTCCGTAACGCCAGAATCAACTTCCGGCAGATCGAAGAAAACCACACTATGGAGAATATCATCTTCAACGAATTGGTCGGCAGAGATTTCAATGTGGATGTTGGACTGGTATGCGTTCGAGATGATGATGGATCTGGCAAAATCACCCGCAAGCAGCTGGAAGTGGATTTTGTGTGCAATAAGGGTTCCAAGCGCTACTATGTCCAGTCTGCATTCGCCGTTCCCGATGACGCAAAAATGCAGCAGGAGTCCAATTCTCTGCTTCGCATCGATGATAACTTTAAGAAGATCATCGTTGTCAAAGACACACCGGCCCCTTGGTATACCGATGATGGAATTCTTGTCATCAGCGTATACGATTTCCTACTGAATGCGGATAGTTTGGATATGTGAGAATGAAGAAAGGAGAGAAAATATGCCTGGATAGTGCAACGTTCAACTATGACTGTAGTTCTGTTGTTCAGTATTTAAATTGCGGTAAATCGCTAAGCACCCGAAACATATTGAAATGAATATGTTAAAAGGACGGTAGACAGATATACCTTTGTATTTCTGCGCAGTATTGGTATTATTGACATGCCATTTCCTTTTTATTACAATGGCGGGGATATGTTTTTAGAGAGGTCGTTTCTTGTGAAAAAGTATTTGTTTTTTATATTGATTTTGATACTAACGTTATCGGCATTTGCCTGTAATACCACACCACAGACAGAAGGAGTTTTCAGAATGAAGGAATTCGACAAGGCATATATCACTTTTGTATTTGACGACGGAAGGATGCCCTTTACAAAAGAATGCTATGACTTATTTTTAACGTACGAGATGCCTATTTGTTGCGCTGTAATAGCTTGTAAAGTACAGAAGGATACAGAGCTGTTTTCTGTACTTAAAGATGTGGAAAAGACAGGCGGTGAGGTGCTTTCACACACTTTTAATCATAACGCATTCGATAAAAACTCAACTGTTTCGGACTTTGAGTTTCAGTTAAAGGACTCCTATGAACATTTGACAAAATTAGGATTTAAAATTAACGGAGTAATTGAAGCAGGCAGCGGCGGTGCAGAAAAGGAAGCTAATTATGAAGCTATGGAGCCTGTTACAAAAAAATACTATAAATATTCCAATGCCTACGGTGTGTCAGAACAATATAACAAAGTCCGCACATGGTTCATGTGGAATACACTTGACTCTGTAAAATCAATTATTGACAAAGCTATACAGGAGAAAGAATGGATTGTCTTCTCGGCTCATAGCTTTGATGAAATTTCTAAAGAAGATATGATAGAAGTTCTTGAATATATTAAGTCAAAATCGGAAGCTGATATTGATGTTGTTACGTGGAACTTCATTTATGAAAACTTTGGCGAATTCGTGTAATCCATAGGCAGTCACCGACAATTATTAGAAAAGCAAGGTAAATATTACGAACTGTATATGACGCAATTTGCAGGAAACAAAACGTAACGGCGGTGCGGCGATATGCTCTGATCACAGGCAGACTCGCCGCATTTTTGATTATATCAGACGTCGACACCCAAAAGCTTCTTTGCAAGAATACCTACTGCAAAAGATATTAAAGCAACACCGATACTGATAATAGCCATCTCTAAGAAACGAGAGCCGAACTTCTGGTCTTGCGCCACAGAAGTGTAATAAGTAAAACCGGCTATAATCAGAATGATAATGCCGATCATAACTGCCAATGCAACAAATGGCTGATATATTAACAAATATGGGAGAATAAGCGCTGCTACCGTAAAAAGATACGCTACTCCGGTATACAAACACGACTTAAATGCATCCGTGCGACCTTCGCTCTTGGCCGAAAGAAATTCACTAGAGGCCATGGAAAAGGTTGCCGATATACCTACAATCAATCCCGAAAGAGCTACTAATTTTGTGTTTTGAAGTGCAAAAGTAAAGCCTGCAAGGCTTCCTGCTAACTCAACAAGGGCATCAGAAAGCCCCAACACCATACTTCCTACGTAGTGAAGCTTCTCTTCGTCTAACATAGCAAGCAGAGCATTTTCATGTTCTTCTTCTTGTTCCTTAATATGTATACTCTCAGGGACCTGCGTTTCAATCAGCTTATATTCAGCCTGGGCCATTTCTTCGCCGCGCTCCATAAGCTTAACTGCAAAGGTAAAACCGAGAAACCTTGCAATCATAGTATATTTAAAAACCTTTAATTTATTTGGTTTCATCTTAATTCCTGTATATTTTTCCCATATATCGCAATGCGCACGCTCTTCTGAAGCCAGGCGCATGAGAGTTTTCTTATTTGCTTCCCCTTTAGCAAAGATAGCGATTTTTTGATAAATGACACTTTCTGTGATTTCATTTTGCTGCATTTTTTTTATTATTGACAGTGCTTCGTTTGATACTTTTTCCATTGCAATCCCTCCGTTATGCTTTTGCTGTACTATAACATGTCTCGCTGACACGTTCAATGTATTACGAACGTGTTTCGCCGACTACTTGACATTTTTTACAAAGTATCATATAACATATGATATATTATAGAGGTGAAGAAAATGCCGCCCGGTAGAAAAATAACTAAAGAAGACGTTATCAACGCAGCTGTAGAACTTGTCCGTCGCAGAGGAACAAAGGCTATTACAGCCAGAAATATCGCTGCCGAATTAAAATGCTCAACCCAACCTGTTTTTTCCCAATTTGCTACCATGGATGAACTGTACTTTGAGGTTATAAAAAAGGCAGATGCAATCTGCTTCAGATATATTTCACAGGAAATAGATAGAGGTAAGTATCCTGCGTATAAGGCAAGCGGTATGGCATATATACGCTTTGCAAAAGAAGAAAAGCAACTTTTTAAGCTCCTGTATATGCGCGACCGTACTAACGAAAATGTTACATTTGACTCCCAATTAGATGGCAAAATGGAGACTATAGTGCAAAATAACACAGGGCTTGATAAAGAGACCGCCAAGTTATTTCACTTGGAGATGTGGGCATTTGTGCATGGAATCGCGTCTATGTTTGCAACGGATTTTGTGAATTTTCAGATTGATCTCGTAAGCCGTATGCTGACAGATATTTATCAGGGACTGAGAAAACAATACGGAATGGAGGGATGATAAATGGAAGCTATCAGAATAGAAAATCTTTCAAAAAGATATAAAGACGTTTTGGCTGTGGACAATCTAAACCTTACCATAGAACAGGGAGAATTATTTTCGCTGCTTGGAGTAAACGGAGCAGGTAAGACGACCACAATCAAGATGCTTTCCTGCCTTACACGGCCGACAGGGGGAGATGCCTTCCTAAACGGCAAAAGTATTTGCAAAGAGAGTCATTTAGTAAAGAAAATTATTGCCGTATCTCCTCAGGAGACTGCTGTTGCACCGGGATTAACTGTCAGGGAGAATCTTGAGCTTATGTGCGGGGTATATGAGGTGCCCAAAGATAAGCAAAAGGAGGAAGTTGCTAAGTTGATGCACCTTCTTGGCTTAGAATCTGTATCCCATAGAAAAGCCGGCAAGCTGTCCGGCGGATGGCAACGAAGATTGAGTATAGCTATGGCACTTGTCAGTCGGCCTGAGATACTCTTCTTAGATGAACCAACGCTTGGACTTGACGTGCTTGCACGCAGTGAGCTTTGGGAACTGATACGCACGCTCAAAGGCAAAATCACAATTATTATGACGACTCATTATATGCAGGAAGCACAGGCCCTTTCCGACCGAATCGCTATTATGAAAGAAGGACGGCTTCTCATTTGTGATACGGCTGAAAATATAAAAAAATCTGCACGTACAGATGATTTTGAACAGGCATTTATAAATATTATCAAGGGGGTGGCAAAATGAGAATGATGACCTTTGCTAAAAGAAACGTCAAGGAAATATTACGCGATCCGCTTAACTTGCTTTTTGGCCTGGGATTTCCTTTGGTAATTATTTTTCTTCTCACTGCTATACAGGCAAATGTTCCCGTAGCATTATTCGAAATAAAACACTTAACTCCCGGCATTACTGTTTTCGGACTGTCTTTTATGACTTTGTTTTCCGCAACGATTATTGCAAAAGACAGAGGAAGCTCACTTCTTCAACGACTGTACACAACGCCCATGAATAGCGTAGATTTTATAATGGGTTATACTGTTCCGATTATTCCTATTGCAGTCTGTCAATGTATTATCTGCTACGTTGCGGCGATTATTCTCGGCCTGAAAGTTACTATCGGTATTTTGTACGCAGTTTTATTTATTATTCCTGTTTGTTTGCTATACGTTGTCTTGGGGCTTCTTTGCGGAAGCCTTTTTACAGATAAACAGGTAGGCGGTATATGCGGTGCTTTGCTTACGAATTTATCTGCATGGCTGTCAGGCATCTGGTTTGACCTTAATCTTGTGGGAGGTGTTTTTAAGAAAATCTCATACGCACTTCCGTTTGTGCATGCCGTTGACATGGAGCGCGCTGTGCTTGCAGAAGATTTTGCCGGTGCCGCAGAGCATTTGTGGTGGGTGTTGGGATACTCAATTGTCTTGCTGACGCTTGCCGTCATGGCATTTCTGAGACAGATGAAAAGGCAGTGAATTATCCGATGAACCATTGACCTTGAATATACCATATTGGTATAATCCACATACTGTGGACAGACTCTCAAAACATGGAGGTTTATGCATGGAATCGTATATTGAAATTGATAAAAACATGATCGTAAATACTACAATAGGAAATGTAGAGGTGCAGTGGCACGACGTAAAAAGTGCTCCTTTTATGTTGCACGGCTTATACGAATCGGAAAAGTCAGATTATTTTCACCGACTTCCGGATGAAATAGCGGCTGCTACGTCCAATGGTGTTAGAAGTCTCAGCCGTGAAAGTGCAGGCATAAGAGTGCGTTTCAGCACAGATTCCTCATATATTGCAATTCGTGCAAAATATCTTGCTGTAGGCCGTTCTTCTCATCTTACTATGATCTCGACAGCCGGCTTTGATTTATACGTTGACGGAGAATTCGGAAGTCGTTTTATTAAAGAATTTCGTATGCCTTTTGATATGGTGGATTCATACGAGCAGATTATTATGTTAGGGCAAGACAACATGCGCTCTTATACAATTAATTTCCCTGTACATGCTGTTGTACAAAGTCTTGAGATTGGCTTAAAGCCCGGCTCTTTGATTGACAGACCAAAGCCGTACCGTGATATTGAGCCTGTAACATTTTACGGTTCATCAATAGTTCACGGCACTGCCGCAACGCGCCCCGGCAACACATATCCTGCGATAATTTCCCGGGATCTTAACATAGATTTCAGAAATATCGGTTTCTCCGGTCAGGCGAAAGGGGAGCCGGTTCTTGCTGACTATCTTGCAAAACTTCCTACCAGTATATTTGTTTGTGATTATGACCACAACGCACCTACTGCAGATTATCTTGCACAGACACATTATAAATTCTATGAAACAGTACGCAAAGTTAACAGTAAAGTTCCGTATATAATGATAACCCGTCCTGATTATTGGACCAATCCAAAGGATTTTGAGAATTTGTCTATGTGCCGTGACGTTATAATGACCTCGTATCTCAAAGCTCGCGCATCCGGTGACAAGAACGTCTACTTTATAGACGGACTTAGCTTCCAGACAGGACCCAACCAATATGAAATGACAGTTGACAGCATTCATCCTAATGATGCCGGCTTTATACGTATGGCCAATATTATCGAAACGTTCATCAAACATATATTGGAAAAAAATTGACTTGTATACAGGAACGTGGGATATTACGAGAAAATGCAGTATGATGAAAAAGTTTTTTCTTTTTTCTGTTGACACGAATAAAATATATTGTTATATTTATCAAAAAAGTAGGAGGTATATTATGAAAAAGTTACTATGTTTATTCCTTTCAGTATTACTTATTTTCTGTCTCGTTTCATGTGACTCAGGAGAAGGTTCAGGAGAAGGCTCAGGCAACAAAGATTCGAAAGATATTACTGTTTCTGAACTTTTGGCTTTGGTAAATCAAAAAGAACAAGCAGGCTATGGCGACAACGCATATAAAGTAACAACGAATATGACGGCGAAGACTACAATCAATGGCACCACCAGCGACATAGTTCAAAAGAGTGTAATGCAAATGAAGGAGACCGGTACAGATAAAATCGCTTCTGTAGTTACTACCGTTAGTTTGCCCGGTAATCCCGAGATGGAGACAGCAGAATACTTCAAAAACAACTATCTATATTCAGTTGTTAATGGCGTAACATACAAAAAGAAAACTACTTTTGAAGCTGCAACAGGTGCTGCAAATACTACGTCGGGCGATGCAAACGACATTGTTAAAGGGGCAAAGGATACGAAGCTTACAGTTGAAGCTGACGGTACGTATAAGATTGTTGTGGAATTAGATCCCAAATCAGACAACGCGCTTGTAAATGATCTTATAGCAGGCTTCGGAGCAGGCTCAGGCACAAAGGACGAAAACATTACAATTAAAAAGATTGGTGCAGAGATTATTATTTCTGCAGACTATATTTTATCCTCTTTGAAGATGAATATTGATCTTAGTGCGCAAATGGACGGTGTGGGTGCTGTTGATATGATATTTGACGTTGTTTCTACATGTGAACTTCTCGGTTCTGACTATGAAATTACTGTTCCTGCAGGCATTAACGTTGAAAATGCTACAGAGATTCAATAAGTTGTAACAAGACATCTATTGATTAATTTAATAATCAGATGATAATTTAAGGCTCGCAAGTTATGTGAGCCTTTTTCGTACATTTTTGGTTGACACGAATAAAATAACTTGTTATATTTATCAAAAAAGTAGGGGGGTATATTATGAAGAGGTTATTATGTTTATTTCTTTCGACTGTACTTATTTTCTGCCTTGTTTCCTGTTCTTCAGATGACGGCTTGAAAAATAAAAATCCAGAAGAGATTGCAGCAGCTGATCTCTTAGCTTTAGTGGATCATAGAGCAAAAATAGGCTACGACGACAACGCTTTTAAAATAACGGTAAGTGCGGTAGAAAGGGTTACCGTAAGCGGCCAAAGTGGCAGCCTAAAGACAGTGGTTGAGATTCTTTTAAAAGAAACCGCAACGGAGCAAATTGCATCCGTCGTTACTACAGCAAGCTCGCCCGGTGCCCCTGATGCAAAGTCGACAGTGTATTTCAAAAATGGCTATCTGTACTCAGTTTCCAATGGCTTAACGTATAAAACGAAGACAACTTTAGAGGAAACAACAGATAATGCAAGTGTTTCATTAAAAAACGTAAGTGATATTATCAAAGACGCAAAGGAAACGAAATACACAGTTGAAGATGACGGTACGTATAAAATTGCTGTTAAGTTAGATCCTAAGTCAGATAATGAATTTGCAAATAAACTGCTTTCCGGCATTAACTCGGAAATAGATACAAATGGCGAGAATATTACGGTTAATACTTTTAATGTAGTTATGACTGTAAATGATAAATTCTTTTTAGACTCCTTGGAAATGAGACTTAATTTTAGATTGAGAACCTCGGATGTGGTTGCTAATATGTATTTGGAAATATTAGTTGAATCCGAGCTTCTTGGTCCAAACTATAAGATTCCTGTTCCCTCGGGCTTTAATATTGATAAAGCTACTGAAGTCGATGAATTATAACGGTACGTACTACGATTAATTTAATAATCAAATGTAAAATTTAAGGCTCGCAAGTTCTGCGAGCCTTTTTCGATATGTTATATTTGGATTTTAATTTTTGCAAGACCTGCCTCTGAGGTTTCTTTATATGGAGATGATAAATCATGGCCTGTCTCCTTCATCGTTTGAATAACATTGTCCAAAGAGATTTTCCTGGTGCTCCAAAGAAAGCTTGCAAGGCTCACGGCATTTATCGCGCGCATAGCGGCAACTGCATTTCTTTCAATACACGGAATCTGAACCAAACCGCAGATCGGATCACACGTAAGGCCAAGATGATGCTCTATCGCAATTTCAGCCGCATATTCTATCTTGTCAATGCTAAGATCAAATAATTCGGCAAGCGCAGCGGCCGCCATAGCACAGGCACTACCTATTTCGGCCTGACATCCGCATTCGGCACCTGATATAGAAGCATTTGTCTTTATCAGATTACCTATTAAGCCGGCAGTCATCAGTGCATGGATAATTTGCTCGTCGCTATATCTATTTTTTACCTGGTGATAATACAAAACGGCGGGCAATACACCGGCAGCTCCGCACGTAGGAGCTGTTACTATCGTTTCACCTGCAGCATTCTGCTCGCTTACGGCAAAAGCGTATGAACACACCTTTCTGTTTTGTTTTGTCTCGGGAGTTTCATCTATATGCTGACTGTTATAAAGTGTCTTTGCCTTCCTTTGTAATTCCAGACCACCGGGCAGAATCCCTTCACTTCGAAGACCTATTTTTATAGAGTCCTTCATAGAAGTCCACACGGTTTCTAAATACGATTCAATTTGCTGGCCTTCATGCTGGACAACGTATTCCCATAGGCGCATATTGTTATCGCTGCAATATGCTTCAATATCAATAAACTTATTATGGGGATAAACAATCGGCTCCGACTCTACTAATGAATCTTCAAAAAAGATATTTCCTCCGCCGATACTCAGGACAGTTGTTTTAGCGATTTCCTTCGAATTTTCAAAGGCTGCAAGCTCCATAGTATTCGGATGGGGAAGATCTTTTTTTTCTATATCAAACGTAATCTCACACTCTACCGGTGCAAAAGTTTTCTTAATTACAGTGTCAGTTCCGTGACCTTTGCCTGTCTTTGCCAGCGATCCATAAAGGATTACAGTAAATTTATTTGCTGTAGGATACTTGGATTTGAAAATATTACAAGCTTTCTCAGGTCCTATAGTATGTGAACTTGAAGGACCTCGGCCAATCTTATATATATGTGCAATAGAAGTCATACCTACGGCCGTGTTGCCTTGGGGCATTTTATTGTCGTTATTGTTAGAAAAGTTCATGTATAAGCTCCCTATAGTGATGTAGGAAGTATTTTAGCACAGGTTTTAAACAGAATAAAGACTCATGCTAAAATAACTCTTTAGAACCAACTTGTGATAAAAATTTCAAGACCGATGAAAAGCAAAATGCCGCCTCCCAGAATCGTTGCTTTGCCGGATAATCTTGCTCCGGCTTTTTTACCAATTATAATACCTGCGAAACATATAAAAAACGTTATGACGCCTATAAGAATACTGCAAAGAAGTGCATTGGGCAAAGTGTATTTGCTGATTGTAAAACCCACAGACAGCGCATCTATTGACGTGGCAATTCCTTGAATAATAAGTGCAGCAAATCCTATTGCAGGCTTTTCATCATTGCAGTCTTTGTTCTTTATTCCTTCATACAACATTTTTCCCCCGATATACGATAACAGCACCAGTGCAATCCAGGGAATGCATTTATCAAAAAAAGAAAAATATTTTGCGACAGTAGACACACATATCCATCCGATAAAAGGCATGGCCGTCTGAAAAAAAGAAAAGATAAACGAGACGAAAGCCATTCGTTTCTTTCTCATGGCAGGCTCGCTCAAGCCGCTGACCAGGGAGACAGAGAAAGCATCCATCGCAAGACCGATACCCAACAAAAAACTATATAAAAAGAAATCGAAAGATAGTTGCATATATGCCTCCACTAACAAAGTCACCATATATTAGTCAAAACAAAAAAGAAAGTCAAACGCATTCTCCAATAGAGATATATTTGTATTAATAAATACAGTTATGATAAAATACTTTATACAATGTGTACAGAGGGTGAAGTCTATGTTTAATGCAAATGAAGTAAAAAGTAAATGTGTACAATGGATACGGGAGTTCTTTGAAAAAAACGGTCCGGGGTGTTGCGCAGTGCTTGGAATCTCAGGCGGAAAAGATAGCTCAGTGGCAGCTGCTTTATGTGCGGAAGCTTTAGGTAAAGACAGAGTGGTTGGCGTGCTGATGCCATGCGGAGAACAAAAAGATATTGACATGGCCGAGAAGCTTGTCAACCATCTTGGAATACGCAAGTATATCGTTAATATAAAGGATGCAGTGGACGGAGTTATAAACAATATAACAGACTTGAGACTTACTCCTCAGGCAAATACAAATCTTCCGCCCAGAATAAGAATGGCAACCGTATATGCAATAAGCCAGTGCCTTAACGGACGTGTAGTAAATACGTGCAATCTGTCTGAAGACTGGATTGGATACTCCACGAGATACGGAGACAGCGTAGGGGATTTTAGCCCATTATCAAAATTAACAGTTACGGAAGTAAAAGCTATAGGCTATGAGCTGGGTCTGCCTGTGGAGTTGATAGAGAAAGTCCCTGCCGATGGACTTTGCGGCAAAACAGATGAAGAGAATATCGGATTCAGCTATGCTGTTTTGGATAAATATATTCGACAGGGAATTTGCGAAGATTCTGATATAAAACAGAAAATCGACATACTGCATACCAGGAATCTTTTTAAATTAGAACTTATGCCGGCTTTTGATCCGTTTATCAATTAAGAAAGTTCGATCTTACCTGTATATAAGCTGTAATATCTGCCTTTTAATTCCAGCAGATCTTCATGAGTACCGCGCTCGATTATTTCACCCTTTTCCAATACCATAATAGCATCTGCATTGCGGACCGTAGATAAACGGTGGGCTATAACGAAGGTTGTTCTGCCGGACATCAGACTGTCCATACCTTTTTCAATCATACGCTCCGTTCTCGTATCTATAGAGCTGGTTGCTTCGTCAAGAATAAGCACCGGCGGATCTGAAACAGCTGCTCTTGCGATAGAAATAAGCTGTCTTTGCCCTTGTGACAAATTGGTGCCGTCTGCGGTAAGCATAGTGTCATATCCGTCAGGCAGGCGAGATATAAACGAATGTGCATTTGCAATCTTTGCAGCACGTTCAATTTCATTGTCAGTCGCGTCCAATTTGCCGTAACGAATATTTTCACGGATTGTTCCTTTAAAAAGGTGAACGTCCTGTAAAACAATACCCATTGTGCGGCGCAGGTCGTTTTTATCTATATCCTGCACGTTGATTCCGTCGTAAGTAATAGTGCCCTCTTGTACCTCGTAGAAACGGTTAATTAGATTTGTAATAGTGGTTTTACCTGCTCCGGTTGAGCCGACAAAGGCGATTTTCTGACCGGGCTTGGCATATAAAGAAACGTTACGTAGAACAACCTGGTCTTTTACGTATGAAAACGTAACGTTGTTAAAACGTACGTCGCCCTTAAGTGGCACTAAATCTTCCTGTTCCGGTATTTTCCAGGCAAGTCCGCCGCCTTTTGCAGATAGCCTTACAGTTCCGTTGTTTTCCTCCGGTTCAACGTCTATAATCTCAAAGATTCTCTCCGCACCTGCAAGCGCGCTGAGGAGAACGTTGATTTGATTTGAAATTTGTGTAATCGGCTGTGAAAATGATCTTGTGAACTGTAAAAAAGAAGCAAGTGTTCCCAGATCCATTGCAGCGAAAATCGCCCAATTACCGGGATTTACAATCATAATTGCGCCTGCAACGGCAGTGATCGCATAATGAAAATATGATAAATTACCCATAATAGGCATAATCAAGCCGGCAAAAGTCTGAGCGTTTGTTGCCGCATGCTTAAGATCTTCATTTCTCTTTGAAAATTCCTTACAGGCGGCTTGTTCGTGATTAAAAACTTTAATAACTTTCTGACCTTCTACCATTTCCTCAATATAACCGTCGACGTCACCAAGAGACTTTTGTTGTTCACGGAAATACTTGGCGCTGTTTCCTCCGATCGTTTTCACAATTTTTAACATAATAAACAGCATAAGCACAACGATGACAGTAAGAAGGGGACTTAATACAAGCATCATAATGAAAGTGGCGACGACGGTAAAAAGGGAAGTAATCGTCTGTGATAAGCTTTGTTCTAAGGCCATGCCTACGTTATCCATATCATTAGTAAAGCTGCTCATAATGCTTCCGTTTGGCGTACTGTCAAAATATCCGATTGGTAATTTTTGAAGCTTGTTAAAAAGCTCGCTGCGGATAGTATTAGTTGTCCTTTGAGCGATTGATACCATTATTCGACTGGAAAAATATGAGAATATAGCTCCTAAAGCGTATATCGCTGCCATAACTGCCAGTGACCCTACTAAAGATTCCATAATCCTGCTCTTTGCAGCTTGAAGTGCAACGTCTGTCAGATCATCCTTTACAATACTTCCTATCCCTGTATCAAGATTATTAATAATTGGCTTTAAAAGATAATTGCCCGCAACACCTGCAAGAGAGGAGAACACCACCATCAACAGAGCTATGGTGAGCAAGCCTACGTTCTTCTTAAAGTATTTAAACATTCTCAATAATGTTTTGCCTATGTTCTTCGGCTTCCTAAATCCGTGCCTGTTAGGCCCTGCACCGGGACCGCCCTGACCTGCTTTGAATTTTTGCTGACTCATTGTCCCATCACTCCTTCCTGCTGTGACGTGTATATGTCACGGTATATTTCGTTGTTTTCAAGAAGCTCTTTATGCGTACCGACTGCATTCACTGCACCTTCGTCTAAAACGATTATTCTGTCTGCCGTTTGAATTGAACGGATTCTCTGTGCGATTATAATCGTTGTAACGTTCTTAAGCTCCTTGCCAAAAGCTTCCATAATCTTTGCATCTGTAGCCATATCTACTGCACTTGTAGAATCATCTAAAATAATAATCTTTGGCTTCTTAAGAAGAGCTCGTGCAATACAAAGTCTCTGCTTCTGACCGCCTGATAAGTTCACACCGCCCTGATTCAGGTCCGTGTCAAGCCCGCCGGGGAAACTGCTTACGAAGCTCCATGCCTGAGCATTCTTCAGAGCTTCAATTATTTCCTCGTCAGAAGCATTATGCTTGCCCCATTGCATATTTTCACGGATTGTGCCGGAAAACAGCGTGTTTTTCTGCAGAACCATTGCAACGCTGTCTCTGAGCACTTCAAGATCATATTCTCTAACGTCGTGACTGCCTATCTTAACACTGCCGCAACGCACGTCATACAAACGCGGAATCAGTTGCACAAGAGTGGATTTTGCAGAGCCTGTAGCTCCGATAATTCCTATTGTTTCTCCGGAATTTATGCGGAAAGAAATGTCTTTTAACGTGTCATCTACCGTGCCGCCTTCATACTTGAAACACACGTTGTCAAACTCAATTGAGCCGTCGCTGATTGTAAAAATGGGGTTGTCGGGATTTGAGAGGCTAGGCTCCGTATCCAATACCTCAAGGACTCTTTGAGCAGACGTTCTTGCACGTGTAAATTGCAAAAACATCATAGACAGCATCATCAGCGATGACAAAATCTGTGTCACGTATGTAATAAGACTCATAAGATTGCCTGCCATCATGCCGGTGTTTTCTTCGACAGTACCGAGCAAGTGTCCTATGGAAGTGTCAAGAACGATGCTGCTTCCGAACCATAAAACGGCAATAATACATGCGTAAACAATAAGCTGCATAAACGGCATATTCATAATAACAAGCTTGATTGCATTAATCGCAGTATCAGTTAATTTATCGTTTGACTTTTTGAACTTTTCCTTTTCATGTTCTTCACGCACAAAAGTTTTCACGACACGCATGTTAACAAGATTTTCCTGCACTGAGGTATTAAGATTATCTATTTCATGGTGAAAATTCGTAAAACGCGGATGGGCCTTTTTCATGATTATAAAAATAACCACTGCAAGAATCGGTACGGCAACAAGGAAAATACATGCGAGCTTTACGTTAATAATTGCTGCTGCGATAAATGCAAACAGAAACATAAAAGGACTTCTTACCGCCATCCTCAGCACCATCATACTTGATTGTTGCAGATTATTAACGTCAGTTGTAAGTCGAGTGATTAAAGACGGGGTGCTGAATTTATCTACGTCAGCAAAAGAAAAACTCTGTATTTTCACAAATAATTCTTCTCTCAATTCTGCTCCCGCGCCCATAGAAGCTTTGGCTGCGAGTCTGTTGCTGTAACCTCCGCAGAACATGGCAAATAATGCCAATAGCACCATCGCGCCGCCGACTGTTGCTATGTATCCAATGTCCTCGGAGGAAATGGATTCCTGGCTTACTTTGTTCAGAATTAATCCCATCAGCATGGGGATGGCAACGTCGGCGATGACTTCGCACAACATCATAACAGGACTTAAGATCGCATATATTTTGTAATTCCTGTAATATGAAAATAATCTCTTAAGCATTTGTTTCTCCTTGGTTTTCTGATATTTTTAATAAATTTGCCTGAACTCTGTCTAACATAGAAAGCAGAAGGTCGGCTTCGTCTTCCGTAAATCCTTCCAGCATGTGCTCATCGGTATTGAGCATTGCGGATAAAGTTTCTTTATGCATCTTTTTTCCTTTTTCAGTAAGGGTTATATTGTTAAAACGCAGGTCTTCTGTGTTAGTGCTTTTCTTTATCAGACCTTGTTTTTCTAACACCTTCACAGTGCAGGACATGGCGGCCGTTGATATATTCATATGCCCGGCAAGTTCTGTTTGTGAAATGCTGCCGTGGTGATTAATAACGCCTAAAATACGCGGGTGGGTGTAGCAGATGTCGTGACTGGCAAACATATTATTTATAAGAATCATTCTTGTGTGTTCTATATTTCGCATTTTCCAATGGAGCATTGCGCTCTTATTATCCTTAAGAAAATCAGGTTCTTTTGGGAATTTGCAACATACTTCTTTCATCTTCGAAACCTCCTTGAAAATTAACACGTTGATAGTTAACGGGTTAATTAATTACATTGTACACTCTCTCAAGTGCAAAAAAGTTGCAAAAGTATGAATATAATATTAATAGTAGGCTACTACTTTATTTTTTAAAAAAAATGGTGTAAAATTGTACCTTCAGCGTAGCTATATACGTATAGAAACGCTAAAAAAACAAAAGAAGGCATAAAAATGTATAGAATAATTAACAAAAAAGTCCTTAATCCCACAGTGACTATGATGGATATTGAGGCTCCCCTTGTTGCAGCTAAGGCTCAGCCCGGCCAGTTTATAATTCTTCGAGTTGACGAAGAAGGGGAAAGAATACCGCTTACTATTGCCGGATATGACAGACAGGCTGGCACTGTAAAGATTATTTTCCAGGTTGTAGGAACTACGACCACATTGCTTAATAAAAAAGAACAAGGCGACTATATACAGGATTTTGTGGGTCCCCTTGGAAAAGCTACCGTGTTGGACGGCCTTAAGAAGGTTTGTATTGTGGGCGGAGGCGTAGGATGTTCTATCGCACTTCCTATCGCTCAAAAACTTCATGAGATGGGCTGCATCGTTCACTCTATAGTTGGATTTAGATCTAAAGAATTGCTGATATTAGAAGACGAGTTCCGTGCTTGTTCAGATAAATATACAATAATGACAGACGACGGCAGTTTGGGCCGCCGGGGCCTTGTTACTGAGGCGCTTAAAGAAGCTATCGAAGCCGGAGAAGATTATGATGAAGTCATTACGATCGGACCGCTGGTTATGATGAAGTTTGTCGTTGCTACCACAAAGCCGTACAACGTACCTACAACTGTATCCATGAGCCCGATTATGATAGACGGTACAGGAATGTGCGGCGGTTGCAGACTTACTGTCGGAGGCTGTACAAGATTTGCCTGCGTTGACGGACCTGATTTTAACGGATTTGAGGTAGATTTTGACGAGGCTATATCTCGTGGTGCAATGTACAGAGATTTTGAACGTCATTCTTATGAAGAGACCTGCAATCTTTTCAAAAAGGAGGTTGAATAATATGTCTCCTAATATGTCTCTGATAAAAAATCCTATGCCATCTCAGGATCCTTCTGTTAGAATTCACAATTTTGACGAAGTTGCTTTAGGATATACAGAGCAAATGGCTGTTAGTGAAGCTATGCGCTGCCTTGATTGCAAGACTATGCCTTGTGCCCAAGGTTGTCCTGTGAAAATTCATATACCGGAATTCATCCGCAAGATAAAAGAATGTGATTTTGAAGCTGCATATCAAGTGATTGCACGGAGTTCTTCCTTGCCGGCTGTTTGCGGACGCGTATGTCCTCAAGAGACTCAATGCGAGGCAAAATGCGTAAGAGGAATTAAAGGTGAGAGTGTAGGTATCGGAAGGCTGGAGAGATTTGTTGCTGACTGGCATAACGACCATTGCAACACACCGCCGGTAAGACCTACTCCAAACGGACACAAGGTTGCCGTTATCGGCTCCGGCCCTGCCAGCCTGACGTGTGCAGGGGATTTGGCGAAGAAAGGTTATGCGGTTACGATTTTCGAAGCTTTGCATTTATCCGGCGGCGTGTTGGTTTACGGTATTCCTGAATTCAGACTTCCAAAGAAGATAGTTCAAAAAGAGATTGAGTCGTTACAGGCTCTTGGTGTGGATATTCAGACTAATGTTGTAATAGGCAAGACTCTTACGATTGATGAATTGTTTGAAAATGGCTACGAAGCTGCTTTTATCGGTTCGGGTGCCGGTTTGCCACGCTTTATGGGTATCCCCGGAGAATCACTCAAAGGCGTTTATTCTGCTAACGAGTTCCTTACGAGAAACAATCTTATGAAAGCCTATAAGGATCATTCCTCTACACCTATTATGCATGCGAAGAAGGTGGCCGTAATCGGCGGCGGAAACGTAGCGATGGATGCTGCCCGTACTGCTCTGCGGTTAGGTGCAAAAGAAGTATCTATCGTTTACCGTCGTACTCTTGAAGAGATTCCTGCCAGAAAGGAAGAAGTTGAGCATGCAAAAGAAGAGGGAATCATTTTCAGACTTCTTCATAATCCTGTGGAAATCCTCGGGTACAACAATCCGGAAGATAAACGAGATCCTATGAATGGCTTTGTAACAGGTATAAAATGTATTAAATGTCAGCTGGGCGAACCGGATGAGCGAGGACGCCGTAAACCTGTAGATATTCCGGACAGTGAATTCGTAATCGACGCAGATTGCGTTATCATCGCAATAGGTACTACATCTAATCCTTTGATTAAATCTTCGACTGACGGCCTGGACGTAAACAGACAGGGTGGAATAATAATAGAAGAAGAGACAGGAAGAACGACAAAAGAAGGTGTATATGCCGGCGGTGATGCTGTGACTGGAGCAGCTACCATCATTTTAGCAATGGGAGCCGGTAAAACAGCTGCGAAAGCAATTGATGAACAGTTGTTAAATTGATATAAAGCGAGTTAAATAAATATTGCAAATAAGGCGAGGTGTGCTATAATTGTTCACAGATTTGTGGTTGTTATGCACACCTTCTTTTTTGATGTGCATGATTTTCATGTGTCTAATTATGAATTACTTAACAGGAGGCTTCATATGGCTCACATTAATGAAAAGGCAGTTGCGCGTATTCGTGAGATTTGTGCATCGTATGCATCTGAAAATACGCCCCTTATGATGATTCTTAGTGATATCCAGAACGAATTCGGTTATATACCGCTGGAAGTACAAGAGATCGTATCTGAAGAGATTGGCGTATCAGTTGCTGATATTTACGGTGTTGTAACGTTTTATTCTTTCTTCTCTCTTGAACCCAAGGGTAAGTATATTATCGGTGTATGTCTCGGTACTGCTTGCTACGTAAAGGGTGCAGGCCCTGTTCTTGATAAGTTCTCAGAGATTCTCGGTATTAAACCCGGTGAGACTACGGCTGATGGACTTTTCACCTTAGATGCTCTTCGTTGTATCGGCGCTTGCGGCATTGCTCCGGCTGTTACAATAAATGGTAAGGTATACCCTAAGGTTAAAGTTTCTGACGTTCCCGGCATTATTGATTCATACAAGAATGCTTAATATTATATGAAAGGAATTGGCTAAAATGATTAAAACACCTGAAGAACTCAGACAAAGAATAGAAAGCTGCGCTGCTAAGCTTGCTGACAAATTCGAAGGTAAAGACGGCAAAAGAGCAATAGTTCTCTGCGGCGGTACAGGCTGTCTTTCTTCAAATTCTGCAGAGATTATGGCAAAGTTAAAGGAAACAATCGCAGCAAAAGGCCTTAGTGATAAGATTTCAGTTAACCAGGCCGACTGTTTCGGTTTCTGTTCACAAGGACCTTTCGTAAAAATTTTCCCGGAAGATACCCTTTACAGAATGGTTTCAATTGATGACGTTGATGAGATTGTTGAAAAAGATCTTATCGGCGGAGACGTAGTAGAAAGACTCCTTTATGTTGATCCTGTAACAGGCCAGAAGGTTCAAAAGCAGGATGATATTACGTTCTACAAAAAACAACGTCGTATCGCTCTTAGCGGATGCGGCTTAATAGATCCAGAGAACATCGACGAAGCTTTTGGTTGGGGCGCCTTTGCAGGCCTTGCTAAAGCATTAACGATGGACCGTCAGGAAGTTATTAATACAATCCTTGATTCAGGTTTGCGTGGCCGAGGCGGCGGCGGATTCCCCACCGGTAGAAAATGGCAGTTTGCCTATAACCAGAACAGCGACGAGAAATACGTTGTATGTAATGGTGATGAAGGTGACCCGGGCGCATTCATGGATCGTTCTATTTTCGAAGGTAACCCGCTTGCAGTTATCGAGGGTATGGCAATTGCCGGATACGCAATCGGTGCCAGCAACGGTTACTTCTACGTTCGTGCAGAATATCCTATCGCAGTTAAGCGTCTTAGACTTGCTATTGAAGAGGCAAGAGCAGAAGGCCTTCTCGGTGAGAATATCTTAGGTACGGGCTTTAACTTTGATTTACATGTCCGTCTTGGTGCAGGTGCATTCGTATGCGGTGAAGAGACAGCGCTTCTTAACTCAATCGAAGGTATGCGCGGTATGCCTCGTCCAAGACCTCCGTTCCCGGCAGTTAAAGGTTTATGGGAGAAGCCCACGATTGTTAACAACGTTGAGACTCTCGCATGCGTTCCTTATATTTTACGTAACGGAGTAGAATCTTTTGCAAAATACGGTACGGAAAAGTCCAAGGGAACAAAAGTATTTGCTCTTGGTGGCAAAGTTAATAACGTAGGCCTTGTTGAGATTCCTATGGGAACAACTCTTCGCGAACTTATTTATGATATCGGCGGCGGTATTCCCAACGGTAAGAAGTTTAAGGCCATCCAGACAGGCGGCCCTTCAGGCGGATGTCTTACAGAAGAATTCTATGATGAGCCAATTGATTTCGATTCACTCTCAGCAAAAGGCTCTATGATGGGTTCCGGCGGTGCTATCGTTATGGACGAAGACAACTGTATGGTTGACGTAGCTAAGTTCTACATGGAATTTATTTGTGACGAGTCTTGCGGTAAATGCTCACCTTGCCGTATCGGTACAAAGCGTCTTCTTGAAATCCTCAATAAGATTACAGACGGTAACGGCACTATGGAAGATCTTCAGGAGTTAGAAGAGCTTGCTGCCACTATCAAAGCAAATTCTCTTTGTGCTCTCGGTCAGACAGCAGCTAACCCTGTAATGTCAACTCTTAAGCATTTTAGAAATGAGTATATTGCTCATATTCAAGATAAGAAATGTCCTGCTAAGGTATGTAAGAATCTTATGCAATATAAGATTGTACCTGAACTTTGTAAGGGATGCTCACTTTGCTCACGCAAGTGTCCTGTTAATGCTATCTCAGGCGTTATCAAGAGTCCTTTTGAAATTGATCAAAGTAAATGTATTAAATGCGGCATGTGTGTATCAAGCTGTAAGTTTAATGCAATAATAAAAGAATAATAGGAGGGTAAACTATAATGGCATTAATTAACATTAAAATTGAAGGTTATCCCTATCAGGTAGAAGAAGGACTTACGATTCTTGAGGCTGCAAAGCTTTGTGGCTATGAGATTCCTTCTCTTTGTGCATACAATCATGGCGAATGTTCAAAAGGCTCATGCCGTGTATGTCTCGTAGAAGCAACCGGCGCACGCGGCCTCGTTGCATCTTGCGTATATCCTGTAGCAGAAGGTATGGAAATTACTATTTCTTCACCGAAGGCTGTAGAGGCACGTAGAGCATCTGTTGAACTTCTCCTTTCTAACCACTCTCTTAATTGTCAGCAGTGTGATAAAAACGGTAAATGTGAGCTTCTTCACGTTGCGAAAATCACAGGCGCAAGAGAAAATAAATATATCGGATCAAAGACACCTGTTACAGTAGATGAGATCTCTCCCGCAATTGTACGTGATACTTCAAAATGTATTCTTTGCGGTCGTTGTGTTGCAAGATGTTCTAATGCTCACGGCCTCGGTGTTCTTGGCTTTGAAAACCGTGGATTTGCTACAATTGTAGCTCCGGCAGGTAATCGCTCCTTTGCTACTTCACCGTGTATTATGTGCGGCCAGTGTGTAAACGTATGTCCTACAGGCGCTCTTATGGAAAAATCAGAGATCGCTAAGATTGACCAAGCTAAGAAAGAAGGTAAATACATTGTTGTTCAAACAGCTCCGGCAGTTCGTGCAGCTCTCGGCGAAGAGTTTGGTATGAAGATCGGTACACCTGTTACAGGCAAGATGGTTGCAGCTCTAAAACGCCTTGGTTTCAACAAAGTATACGATACAAACTTTGCGGCAGACCTTACAATCATGGAAGAAGCTACAGAGCTTCTTGACAGAATTAAGAACGGCGGCGTTCTCCCTATGATTACGTCATGCTCACCGGGATGGGTTAACTACGCAGAGTTCTACTACGGTGATCAGCTTGACCATCTGTCATCTTGTAAATCTCCTCACGAAATGATGGGCGCTATTGTTAAATCATACTTTGCAGAGAAGAATAATCTGGATCCTAAGGACATTTTTGTTGTATCAATTATGCCTTGTACAGCTAAGAAAGGCGAAGCAGTAAGAGATCAGCTCAATACAAACGGAAATGCTGACGTTGATGCAGTTCTTACAACACGTGAGCTTGGTGATTTGATCAAGCGCTCCGGTATCAACTTCTGTGCTCTTCCCGACGAAGAATTCGATGCTGATTTACTTGGCGATTACACAGGTGCAGGCGTTATCTTCGGTGTTACAGGCGGTGTTATGGAGGCTGCTTTACGTACAGCGTATTACGTATTGACGGGTAAAGAACATGAACTTATCAAATTTGAACAAGTTCGCGGCTTCGACGGCATTAAAGAGGCTTCTATTGAAATTGCAGGTCAGACTATCAACGTAGCTGTTGCTTCCGGAATGAAGAATGCAAAAGTTCTCCTCGATGAGATCCGTGCCGGTACTTCGAAGTATACGTTCATCGAGATCATGGGTTGCCCCGGCGGTTGTGTTGCAGGTGGCGGACAGCCTTACGTTAAACCTTGCTTCCTTCCTAATGAAGATCCTGATATCCTTGATACGTTTAAAGCAAAACGTGCTCAGGCTCTTTACAGCGAAGATGAGCGTCAGGCAGTAAGACAGTCTCACAACAACGTTCAGATTCAGAAGCTTTATGAAGATTATCTCGGAGCTCCCAATTCACATAAAGCTCACGAGCTGCTTCACACAACTTATGAATCAAAGAAGAGATTTAAATAATTTCTTGCGACTTTATAATGTTTTGATTACAATAGACAGGCAGTATATCTTCTACTGCCTGTTTTGTTTTCATGAAGGATACGGTACTATGCAGATAAAAGTGATTGATATTAAAGAATATATAGGTCGGATAGCTGATCTATGGGTAACCTGCTTTCCGGAAGACGATGTTGAATACGTTTATTATTATATAAAGCATCGTCTGATAGATAATGGCGCGTACTGTTTTGCTTGCATGGATAGTGAGACACTTGTATCGATGATTAACGTTATTCCTCAGCAGACGCACTGTAATAATCTAAGCATGATAATACCTTCCGGTTTTATTGTGGGGGTGTGCACTCATCCGGATTATAGAAAAAAAGGTTATAGCCGAGAACTGATGAATTACGTCTGTGATTTTTTCTGTGAAAACAAAAAAGTATCAGTTCTTCAATTAGCAACACAAATTCCGGAATTTTATTCCGGACTCGGATTTAACACGTACTTCCGATATTCTTATTCTGACTATTTCAAAAAATACGATAAAAATAAGATTCGCGTTATTACGCACCAGGACTTTTCATCGGAGATTGCAGATGATTTGCTTGCTTGCTATAATAAAAATGCAAAAGACGGCTTTTTTGTAAAAACAAAAAATGATATCATTAAAATGGTGCACTTATATGAGGAGATACGCATTGCGGTTACGGAGGAAGGTTCCTTCGATTCGTTTGTTTTTTGTGACAAGGATTATGATAATGTAACTACACATCAAATGGTAAAATATCTTACAGAAGAGGTTGAACTTAAGGCAAATATAGAAAATTATTAATGGAGATGAATACGTTGAATAACAGGATAAAGACTTTTTGTTTGTTGTGCTTAATAATTATTAATTTGTTTGTATATGTTTCAGGTTGCACAAAAGAAGAAAAAACCTTTGAAATATATAATGATCAGGTTCTAACCGTAGCTTCTTCAGGACTTAGCCGCTTTACTGTCGTATATTATGAGAAAGAGTATAATAAGGTTTCGGATTTAAGAAATAAAATAACTGAGCTTATTTCACAGACGGAGACAAAGACAGGTGCAAAGCTTAATCTGGAACCAAAGGAAGCTTTGATATATGAAGAAGATGATTACCAGATTTTAATTGGCGACACAGGGTTTCCGGAAACTGAGCTTGTGAAGGCGAAGTTGGATTATAATGATTATGCAATTGCTCGCGTTGGAAATAAAATCGTTATAGTCGGCGGAGGCGTTAGTTCAACGGTTAAGGCTCTGGATAAATTCAATGAGAACATTTTTGGAAGAGAATATAATATAAAGAAATACATTGAGTTTTCTGATGATATGAAATATAGCCGGGTTGTAGAAAACGAAGTAGAATCTATAAAGATTGGTGATTTTGACATCGGCGACTATGATATCGTTTTACCTGTGTCAGAGACAACCGTAGAAGATGAGTTTGCCGTCATGTTACAACAGGAGATAGCGACAAAAGAAGGCACACTGTTGGATATAACGCAAAAAAATAAAGAAAATCGCAAAAAAATATTTATTGGAACTGCCGGCAATATTGCAGAGAATATCTCAGCTTCTGAATATATTATTGCTGTGCATGAAGGTGATGTTCATATAGCAGCCGGCTCTGCAAGTGCGTATGATTATGCTTATGAGAAGTTTTGCCAACTTTTTACAGAGCAGAAGAACAATGTTATTAGTGCCGATTTGATGCATAGGGAGGATCTGTCAGAACAGTTTGCCGAAGCCGGCAACGCACTGGGGGATAAAACAGGAGATATACGACTGCTGTATCATAATCTGTACGGATATGACAGAACCCCTACGATAAATACAAGAAGAAGATTTAGACTTCAGAAATGTGTATATGCTGATTATAAAGCGGACATGATAATGTTTCAGGAATACAGCGATGCCGCAGGAAACGAAGTTCCTAAAAATATGACAGATATTGGCTATAAATGTATTGCGAACGAAACGGACGGTTACAGGTTACATACTCCGATTTATTATAATCCGGACGTTCTTGAAGTTGTTAAATCAGACCATTTACTGTATACTTATGAGTATGCCGAAGACCCAAGAATAAAAAATGACACAACGAAAAGTGTCGCATGGTCAGTTATGCGTGTTAAAGAAACAGGTAAAATGTTTATTGTAATGAATACCCATTTTTATTGGAGCGAAGATAAGACTGATTTGAATGGCAATAATTATAATGAAGATGATCCGCGATATATGCTCGGTTCAAATCTTGCGAGAATTGATAATGCGACTCAACTTTTAAATGTTCTCGATAATTTGTATAAAATCCCGGAGTATGCTTCACTCCCGGTGATTGTGGGCGGAGATATGAATTGCAGGTATACAGACACGGATATCAAATCGATTAGAGAAAAGTGTCAGGGCAGAATTGCGTTGCATGTGCTTACTGATTACGGTCTCAAATCTGCTCAAATCACAGCACCTATATCAGATACCGGTTCGACACAGTGTGGCTATCCTAAATATGACAATTACTACGGATACTATTATAAATACGGCGGATTATCACAAAATAAGCAACAATCAGTTATAGATCATATTTTTTATAAAGGTGAGGGTCTCAATTTAAAGCTGTTTGATATCATTGATACGACTTTTATAAGGAAGACATCAGATCATTTACCGATTTATGCTGACTTTGATTTGTAATAAATCAAGTAAGAAAGCGTATGCTTTGCTGCTTGCGTAAAATAGTCTATCGCAGACTTCGACTAAACTTCCGGTGTAAATTATCGGAAGTATTTTTATGTAAAAAAACATCAAAAATATTTTTTTATAGTGTTGACAGACGGGATAAAAGTGGGTATAATATCCAACGTTGCTTGCAAGACAAGCACAAGCTGATGTAGCTCAGCAGGTAGAGCAACTGACTTGTAATCAGTAGGTCGGGGGTTCGATTCCGTCCATCAGCTTTTTCCGAAAATTAAATAGTTTCGGAATCTGGGAGATTTCCCGAGCGGCCAAAGGGGGCAGACTGTAAATCTGTTGTCGACGACTTCTGTGGTTCGAATCCACAATCTCCCATGAAGTGTTGTGGCCTATTTAGATGCCACATAGAAAAGCCTTGAGAAATCAAGGCTTTTCTTAATTTTACCCCTAATTTTTAAGTTGCAATTTCATAGATGCCAACGACACAGATATTCGGCAATCAATCTGAATATCTGTCTTTTTATTTATCTTTCAGTAACTGTCTTGACGTATAGGACTCCCAATGATATACTGCTTTGCGACATTCGTGTCGCAAAAAGAGAGGTGTAAAACAATGGTAGTATCTTTAGACAAAAAATGGAAAGAGTTTCTCTATGGTTCTTGTTTTTTCGGACCTAACATCTTATTCGTCCTTTTGGGAGCATATTTTACCGACGCTCTCAATCCTGCTGGTCTTACTGCAAATATCGACAGCTGGAGTCTGACAGGCTATTCGCTTATCGTTCCCGGCATTTTCGGCGTAGTTTGGATGATCGCCAAGATTTTTGATGGTCTTGTTGATATTCCCCTGGCTTCCTTAACGGATAATATTCGTACTCGCTGGGGACGCCGTCGTCCCGTTTTGCTTATGGCTCTGATTCCCCTTGCTCTGAGCTATTATCTTGCATGGACTCCTTTGGAATTCCGTGAGAATTCTATGGCAAACACCATTTGGGTAGGTGTAATGCTTTTGGTTTTCTTCACTGCATACACTTTGTCTGTTATCACTTTTCACGGCAGCCTGTCAAGCGTGTGCAAAGACGAGGACCAGCGGATGCGTGTGGGTAGCTATAAATCTTTTTGGGAGACAATCGGTTACTGCATCGCCTATGCTCTTATCCCTGTTTTCATCAGTAAAGGCATCAATATTCGCACCCTTGTTATGTGCGCTTCCCCCATTATGCTGACCATGCTTACACCTTTATTCCTCATTAAAGAGGGAGAAAAATACGGTGAAGGTAAAGACTATCTCCCTGATGCCAGAATCCCTTTGAAAACAAGTTTGCAGATAACTTTGAAAAACCGCCAGTTCTTGCGCTGGCTGATCCCCAACTCCTGTGCATTTTTCGGTCTGCAAATGTTCTTGTCTGCCCAAAACACCTTGATTTCCGGCGTTATGAACATCGATGCAGGTCTTGGTGCCCTTTTGAATTCCTGTGCATTCGCTCCTGTACCTCTGATGCTGTTTTTGTACTATCGTATGATCAAGAAAAAGGGCATTCGCTTCAGTTATCAGGTTTGTCTTTTGTGCTTCTCGGTCGCTATTCTGAATTTCTGTGTGGGTAGCGAATATCTTTTCCCAAATTCCGTGACAGCCCGCGTGGTAATTGGCTGTATCGGAAGTTTTATTGGAAGCTTCGCCATAGGTGCTTTCTTCTGTACCCCCTACATTATCCCGTCCCAAATCTCTGCAATGGAGTTTAAACTTACAGGTATCGATCATACCGGTATGTATTACGCAATTCAGTCTCTGTTTTCTTCTGTGGTTTCCGCTGTTTCTACAGGACTTGTGTATGAGAACATCAAAAACATTCAAGCTAATAAAATGATAAATGGTGCGGAAGTCGTTGGAGAAACATGGAAGATCGGTGTTTCTCTGGTGCCTCCAATCGTTGCTCTTGTCTGCCTTTTAGGCTTTTTTGCCTGCTTCAAAATGCCCAAACGCTATACAGAAGAAGTTGTTCGGGAATCTTTGCCCAAGGAACTGCTTGAAAAACATAAAAGCAAATGATACACTGTTCTTGGGGTGATTTTTATGGGCATCCGTGGAGAACTATCTCGTAAAAGAATTCTGGAAGCGGCACGGAAACTATTTGCATCAAAAGGTTTCTCTGCTGTAAGTATGCAAGATATTTGTGATTCTACAGGTCTTTCCAGAGGCGGACTCTATCGGCACTACAATTCCACCGAAGAGATCTTTTCTGCCATCATTAGAGAGGAGCAGGAAGAAGCCTTTGCTTCTTTGGAAAAAGCAAAATCGATGGACGTATCCCCAAGTGAAATACTCATCAGCTTTCTTCGCAGTAGAATGACGCAATTACTGGATCCTTCCATTTGTATTGACAATGCCATAGCAGAGTTTTCCTTGGCAAGCCAACAGAGCCGAGAACTGTTACAAAGCCGTGCCGTAGCTTGTGTAGATATCGTCTCTCAGATGTTGGAACTCGGAGTCGCCCAAGGCATATTCTCTTGTGAAAATTGCAAGGAAACCGCCTTGCACATCATTTGGAGTCTGGAAGGAATGGGCAAACACAATTTGCTCTTTCCGCTGACACAAAAAGATATGGATGTCCAATTAGAGTTGATGCTCCGCATATTGCAATAAAGCTATGTTATCGGTTTTGTCTATGCCAACAGACGGTTTTAGATCATAACTAACGTTTTGGTGGCATCATAATGGTTCGTAACAGCCAAAAAGGGACTGTTTTTTTACAGCTCCTTTTTATTTTTTACCTATATAATTCCGTCTTTATGACTGCGGGAACAGAATAAAACTTGACACTCTTTTTTGCCGGTGTTAGGATATCTAAAAGTATATGTGATATTTTAGGGGGATATAGTATGTCGTATAAAAGAGCAAATTGGCACAGCGGTCTTACGTACAGACAGCCTTGCGGTGGGTGTGGCTGTATCGTACAGTACCAGGACACATCATTGGATTTCAGACCGTGGTTCCCGGATGGTTTTGTATATTGTCCGAAGTGTCAAAGTCCTTTAAGACATAATGAAAAATATGCAATCAATGCACCCGGTTATTATAGGGAACCTGGGGAAACAGCAGCCTTTTGTACAAAATGCGGCAGGAAATTCAACCCCGGAGAAAGATTTTGTGCTAATTGCGGTACGAAACGAAATTAATAATGTTTTTTATAGCAAACACCATGGCGGATACCGCATCTGACAAAACACGGATACGGTATCTTTAAGTTTACAAAAAATTGACATTCTCTGTATAGTATGAACTATTGACCAAAATGTAAAGCTGAAATATAATGAAAGAAGCGTAATTGTATCATGTGGAAGGGAATATAGATGAAAAGGTATTTGCTGTTATTTGTTATTATTTGTACTGTTTTATGCACATTAAGTTGCAATTTTGCTCCCGAAATTGAGCCTAGTTGGAAGGTACCGGACGGCATATTTAACGAAGGTAAGGTTAAGTATACAAAGACTTATAATGAGATTCCCATTACAGGTTTTAATAAGAATAAAATCGGAAAAAGAATCACTCCTTCATTAAGAGGCGTAGAAACGCTTTTTTCAAACGACTTTTCATCAAACGATCCGTTTGATGATGGCAAAGCAACATCTTTAAAGCAAAAGGAAGTTGCTGTACATGATGGAGTTTTGTACGTTCCTTACAAGAAAGGAGTTACTCCTCCTGTTGCTGTTGATACATGGAGTTCCTGGACACCTCTGGCCCAATGGAGTCTTGATGATAATTATCAAGTTCAACTTACTTCACGCATGCAATTTATAAGTGCCGGTAATGAGGCTGATCGCGGTGGCATGATAGGATGCTTTGTAAAAAGCGTAGATGATAAACCGGAAAAATCAGGTAATGGCATATGGTTTTCTTTTAATTCTAAAACAGATACGTTGCACGTTTTTGCAGGTAAATATCCCACACCGACGGCATCGATTACTCTTCCAAAGGGTTTGCTCCAAAAAGAAGTGTCTGTTGACATTTTATGTATTGAGAATTACATAATACACGTTTATGTGGAAGATGCCCTACGTTGTGTAGTATCATGCAGCGATAATCAGATCACGATTGAAGACGGTAATAATAATGAAAAGTATAAAGGCTCGTTTGATTTAAATACTATAAAAAACGGTAAATATTTTTCTGTTTTTTGTAATTATGGAGGAATTGGGATGAATAATATAGATATTTACGGTTGTTCAAGAGCCACAACCAAGAAAGAGTTAGTTGTAAAAGCCGAATCTTTAGACGGCAGCAGATTAGGTCTTGATATTACGGACAAGAAGGATCTTGTAAGTATCTGCTATTCTATGTGGTTTGATGCTATAAATGGAAGTGGTACCGGACCTATTACAGATATTGCAAATGTTGAAGAATTAACGGCAAAATACGGTTTCAGCCAAGAGTTTGGCTTTGGTAATGAGAAGGAACAGCATAATAGAATTACAAAATTCCACTATTGGTCAGAGCCTGCTCAGGGATATTACAGAAGTACGGATAAAGCTGCAATCAGAAATAATATGACACTTCTTTACAATGCAGGCGTTGATTTCATAATTCTTGACTATACTTATGCTTCAGCGGGAGCGTATTCTCCGGGAATGTCAGCTTGGAATTCCTACATATACAATCCTTCAGTTGCTCTTTTAGATACTATAATGGAGATGAGAGCAGAAGGCCTTGGCACTCCGTACGTAGTATATTGGGTAAGCTCTGATACGATGTATGACTTGTTAAAGAAACATTTCTATAGCGTTGAAAAATGGGAGGATTGCTTTGTGTATTGGGACGGTAAGCCGCTTTTGCTTCAATGGAATTACAAACCGTCTGATAATGATTATTTCAAAATGAAAGGTATGTATGGACTTCGCAGTGCTGCCTCTGTAAATCAATGGTCATATTTGGAGGTTGATAATAAGTTGTCTGTATCATATGACGAAAATGGTAATGCGGAGCATGTTTGTGCAGCTGTTGCAACACAAGAGACGTATATGTCACTGCCTACTGCTCACGGAAGAGATGGCGGTAGATTCTGGAATAAGCAATGGCAGACTGTCTTTGATGTTCGCCCTAAAATCGTTACTGTAACATGGTGGAATGAATGGTGTGTTCAGTTATACAAATTTGATGGGGTCGGATACGTTTTCACCGACAATTTTAATCAGGAATACAGCCGTGATATAGAGCCTATGAAGGGTGGACACGGAGATCAGTATTACAAATGGCTTTGCCAGTACATTCGATATTACAAATCGGGCTTAGATTGTCCTGATTTATATGAAAAATAAATATTACTTGGAGGGGAAGAAAATGAAAAAGGTAGTTAAGGTATTGTCGCTACTGATGATCGCGATGCTTGTTTTTACGTGTTTTTCATGTAAGGATGAAGAGCAGGAGACAGGGTACAAGTCTCTGCGTGCTCACTTGATGGCAGAAGGAAAAGTTGTAGCGAATTTTATACGTGACATGAAATTCAAATATGGTGATGCAAAGATTAATCCTGCTATTAACTGGGAACATCTTGATGAATCAAAGGCTATTAATCCTAGTGAAAAGATCGTAAGCTGTGACAGATTAGTAGACTGGATTCTTTATCGTGTAGGATTTACAGATCAACCGTATAGTCATGGCACAACAGTTTGGGCTCTTCCTGATTGGTGTGAGGATATGGGATTTGACCTGATTACAGAAAAAAATGACCTTAGAGAAGGTGATATTGTTTTTGTTAATCCGGATTCAAAATATCGTCCTGCTCACGTTTTCATGTGTGCCAGCACTATGAGGGATGACGGTAAATTCCTGCGTTATGATGGTGGCAGCAATGAAAGATTACAATGCGTAAAGGGAACCGAACTTGTAGCCGGCGAACAGCCTTTTTTAGAGCCTATACATAATTTTATGTACGCATACAGACCTAATGACTTAATGCTTGATCATTCATATGAAGCAGACGCTGATGATTACGAACCGATTGTAACAGCTGAGCCTTTAAAGGTTGGCTTTACTGCCGATATTAAAAATGGAAATCCGACGATTGACGCTGTTATTAGTGAAAATGAATATTCAACGTCATTTGTTATGGACAGATCAACATGTTCTGCATGGCAAGGCACGATCGGCGATAGTAAAGCTACGATTTATCTGGCTTGGAATGATGGAGGCTTGTGTTTTGCGGCCAAGGTAGCAGATTCCACACCAGGATATAGGGGTGATGACGAAACGTGGGTAGGAGCAGACTGCGTACAGATTGCAGTTGATCCCGGAAAGATGCTTTGCGGAACTTATACGGACGGCATTTTTTTCACGTTTGGGGCAAAAGAAGACGGTAGTGTAGTAACGTACAGACACAATTACGATGCCGGTATAATATCGGATAAGGTAACAGCTAAAGCTGCCGGTCATGTGGCAGGTTCTGAAGAATACATTATTGAAGCTTTTATCCCGTGGGAAGAGATGAAGCTTACTGTAGGTAAGGCTGATACTTCTAAATTTGAAGCAAAAGAGAATGCAATTATCAATATACTTCCATGTGTGATTGATAGTGAAACAGATGGCAAGACTCTTATTTGCGCGTATAAATTTACTAACACGACTTTCAGTACGGTCAACTTTGTTCCTGGTAAGTTAGTTAAATAATTGTCCGTTTTGCGGAAATCGCAGAAAATATCTAAATATTTATCCGTTATTTGTAAACTTTACGCCGGCACTTGATAATGCCGGCTTTTTCCATATAAAAGTTACTTGCCCAATTGTGTAGTATCTTTTATAATACAATACAGTTGAGGGTAAGTTTGTTAATGCGCATTAAGGAATAGAGGTAACCGTATGAAAAAGAATGCTTTTATTATAGGATTTGTTATTTTACTTTTATTTGTGGCAGTGCTTGTAAGTTGCAACACGGAGGACAATATACAAAAGACCCCGATTGCTACACAAAGCGGTCCTCAAAGCACTGCGTCGATTCCGGGAAAGACAGCGGAGAGTTCGCCCGGAATGACAGAGAATATTGATGGAACACAGACTCCTACGATAACGGCAACTCCTGATGCAACGGCTAATCCTACGGGAACAACTACACCTGATTCGACGGTGTCCCCTACGCCAACGCCTAAGCCGACTCCTTCGCCAACTTCTACGCCAACTCCTACGCCAACTCCTACGCCAACACCAACTCCTACTGAGAAGCCGGCTGACAGCAGTCCAAAGGTTACTTTCTCTAAGGAAGGCGGTGTGTATACTGATGCCTTTGAATTAACTCTAAGCGCAAATCCGGGATACAGCATTTACTATACGACAGACGGTACAGATCCTCAAACAAGTAAAACTCGTATTACCTACACTGCACCGATTCAAATAAAAGCAAGCACAAACAAAAAACCCGGACCTCTGACTACTGCTACAACGTCAGCCTTAGGATATGTAAATCCAAGTGCTCAGATAGTAGGTACGTCAATTAAAGCAGTAGCTGTAAAAAATGGTATCCCCACACCGGTTGTTACAAATACGTATTACGTAGGTTCAAAATTAACGTCCACGTACAATATGCCGTTTGTGTCTATAACAACTAAGAAAGAAGACTTTACTACAAAAACAGGTATTTACGTAACTGTAATGCAGCACCCGTTTGCAAAAAAAGAACGTATTGTTGCTCACGTAGAAATGTTTGACGAGAAGGGTGTGAAACAGTCCGGACAATACGTAGAGCTCTGCATGAGTGGCAACGGCTCATTGGGCAATAGTATGAAATCCATGAGGTTGTATTTTAAGAAAGATGCGAACCCTTCAGTTACAAATAATCCCGGCAAACTTAAATATGATATTTTCAATGGTAACGTTAAAGATTCTACAGGAAGAGTTATAGATTCATTTGACAGGATTTTATTACGCAATTCCGGAAATGACTGTGCGGAGACTATGTTTCGTGATGCTTTTATGCAAAAAGTCAGTGAACCTCTTAACGTAGATTATATGGAGTCGCGACCTATACTTGTATTTGTTAACGGCGAGTGTTGGGGAATGTATAACGCTCGCGAGCGTTACGATGACAAATATTTTAATGCTCATTACGGTATTTTAGAAGAGAATATTGCTATGCTTGAAGCTCCCAGCCCGTTAGTTACAGGTACTAATTCACATCCTTTTGAAGTAAATGAAGGAGTAGAAGGCGACCAGAAGGATTGGGAGGAATTGGTAAGCTATGCCCAGAGCCATAACCTGGCAAACCAGACGTATTTTGATCACGTTGCTTCCAAGGTTGATATTGATAACATGATAGATTATTTTATTGTTAACATGTATTTCAGTAATGGCGACTGGCCGGGCAATAACGTAAAAGTATGGAGAAATAAAAATCCGAAAGATCCCAGTGGCTTTGATACGAAATGGAGATTTGTTCTGTTAGATCTTGATTTTGGCTGTGCAAACAATTATACGGCAAATACAGTTTTGAACGCACTTAATTCAGATGCTATTATCATAAGGCTTTTTAAAGCATGTCTTAACAATGAGGCCTTTAAAATGAAGTTCTATGACAGATTTATATACGTAATGGACAATTATTACGTCGAGAGCGAGATGATTGAACTTATAGATTCTATGCAGGCTCAAAGGGCTGCGGGCATCAGTCTTAATGCGCAAAGATGGCCTACCTTAGGAACTTCTGTATCAAAGTTTAACTCTGAAGTTGAAGAAATGCGCGGCTTTGTACGTAACAGAAAACAATACATAAAAGAGTTTTTGGTTTCGTCTCTCAACATAACCGCAAACGAAATTACAATTAATTATCAGTCTGAAAACGTCTCTGTTAAAATGAACGGAAGTAGTGTTCCCGGCGGCTATACGAAAGAGTGCGGTAAAAATGAAACTGTTACAATTGAAGCTACAGTAAAATCCGGATATATTTTCACAGGTTTTGCAGTTACTTATGCTGACGGATCTCAAAAGATATTCAGCGGAAATAAGTTGGAATTATCTGTGAAAAGCAGAACTACGGTTACAGTTCTTGCTAAGAAGAACGTTTCCACAACACCAAAGGTAGTTGCAGCTTCATCGACGATTTTCTATCTGACGGAAAACGGCAATTTATATGCCTGGGGAGATAATACTCAAAGGCAGTGCGCCTGCGTAACGTCATCTGTCTTGAAGGCCTCGTTGATCGCAACTAACGTCTTAGACGTAGCGACGTCACAGGGCGGGAACGTAGGTGCTGCGCCGCATACACTTATACTTACACATGACGGCACGGTATATTCTTTTGGTAATAATAGTAACGGACAGCTTGGACGTAATTCGGATGCTTTTGCTTTGCTGCCTGTTGACTTACCGGCTGTCAACTCAAAGGTTGTCGGCATCAGCGCAGGACACGACCACTCCTTGATTCTCTTTGAAAATGGCCAGTTATACGGTATCGGCAATAATACTAACGGTCAACTTGGCACTACAAATCTGGGTGGCTCTGTCAATAAGTTTATAAAACTCGCAGACAACGTTACGTCTATGGCTGCGGGTCGAAGACATACAATCTTTGTTAGGGATTCAAAGGCATATGCAATAGGTGATAACAGATGGTACAAATTGTCCACATCATCTGAATCAGTAATAACTACTCCGGTGAAAATACTTGACAACGCAAAGAAGGTTGTTGCAGGGGAACATTCATCGTTTATTATTGATAATAACAATGATTTGTACTATATCGGTTGGAGAAGCACGTCTACGTACGTTACCGGCCAGGGGGACGGTAAGGTGCACAAACTACTGTCTAACGTAAAATCTGTCAGCATGCAAGATGAACATGCTTTGATAGTAACAATAGACAACAAGTGCTACGGTGTGGGACTTAATACATACCGTCAGGCTTGTCTTAGTAACATAAATACGCAAAGTACTCCTGCTTATATAAGCTCTGATATTGTAAGTGCTGCGGCTGGTTCTTGGTTTAGTGTTACTCTTGATACGAAAGGAAACGTCGTAGTATGGGGCAAAAATGCCGCCGCCATTACAGGCGACGGCAATGTATCAGACTCTGTGGGAAGAACGACTCTGTCAACAGATCTTTTTGATTGATTATTAAGTAGTAAGATTTCCGTTTGCAGACATACCGGGAAAGTCTAGTTGTCTCATGGCTTCGTAGGCGATGATCGCAACGGAATTGGACAGATTCAAAGAGCGGTACTCATCCCGCATAGGGATACGTATGCAATGATCATAATTGGCCTTCAGGAGATCTTCCGGGAGGCCTTTCGTTTCTTTTCCGAATACTATGTAATCTTCGTCCTTATATGAAATATCGGTATATGACTGCTTTGATTTTGTGGATGCGAAGAAAAAGCGAGCATCCGGTCCTTGTGCCAGCTTCATTTCTTTAAAACTGTCATAATATCTTATGTCTACGAAATGCCAATAATCAAGCCCCGCACGTTTTAAATAACGATCTTCTACAGAGAAACCCAGCGGTCGCACTAAATGCAATTTAGCATTCATAGCTGCGCAGGTACGTACAATATTTCCTGTGTTTTGCGGTATTTCAGGTTCAACTAACACGATATTTAATCCCATATTATTCCTCATTTCTCAATATTAACTGATGTGATTCCCGTTTTCAGTACGCAGTTTCTCAAAAAAGAATTATACATAAACGGACATTTTAATAATTTTAATAAGAGCTTCATCCTGAGTGAAAAGGTTTTTCTCTTGTAACATGAAGTAATCTCTTTCTTTCTATCATAATTGTTAAAAGCAAAAGCCAACAATCGCCCGGTAGCCATAGCATAGCTTATTCCTTCTAATGAGCTTGGGCTTATAAAGCCGGCTGCTTCGCCAACAGCAAAGACACCATTCTTTGCAAGCGTAAACTGAAAAGGTCCTGACGGACGATAGACAACACATGCCTGCAGGCTTTGCTCTTTTCCAAAGAGAATACCTGATAAGGATAATTTCTTTTTCTGCTCTTCGAATTT
>JAFWZX010000013.1 GCA_017517275.1 Clostridia bacterium | reverse complement strand
TCCCGCAACCTGACTTTGTAAGTGTTTTGGAGTGTGCTCACTAAGAATCTTTGTTGCAGTGGCATCCATCTCTAAAATCGCTTCTTTTAAGTTATGGTTAATGAATTCACTCACAAGCTCTACAACTTTATTATATTGCTCCAAAGTTAATACTGGCATAGTAACTTTATATGATTCGTCGTGCTTTAAAACATATCCTTTTTTAATCATATCAGCAACAGCTTCTAAATCATATTCACTAAAGTTTTCACAATTGTGGCGTGCTACATCACACAGTATATTAACGTATCGCTCATTACCGTAAAAGTCATGATGATCTCCTTTTGGGCTAGGCAAATAATCAAAGAAGTGAATTCGGTCACCTTGTCTGCTATTCTCTTGTGAAAAATTAAATATGAAATCGTTTATTGAGTTGTCTTTTTCTACAAGCCAAATATAAGCATTATCCCCCCATGCGGTTTTAGGAAAACTTGAAGCATCATTAGTTTTAAGCACGTCTGTATTATATAGGGTTATTGCCGCTAATACATAAGTCATTAATTGCCAACGTAATGAGTTATCTGAGAAATCGTTTCCAACAAAACCAATTTTTTTAAAATCGCCAAGATGTTTATTAAGAAACTCGCTAATGCTATCAGCAAGTTTTTCATGATATATTCCCACATTACGTCGTATTTCTTCAGTACACTCTGTTGTAATGACAATAACATTTGCTTTATAGTGTGTTCCATCCTTAATAATTATTGCTTTATCAACCAGTGCTTTTAATTCGTCGTCAACATACGGCAGAGGAATGCCTGTTTCAAGACTGATTTGTTGAGCAGTAAGGGAGTCGTTGTAACAAGCACTCACAATATTTTGTCGCATTTTATGATTCATAAAATCACAAAAGCGATTTGGTCCTGAACCATTATATAGAGGAATAAGATTTTTAGGGTTATAACTTAATTCACCGAGTTTGCGTTCCATATTCATACCTTCTTTCAGAATTTTTCTAGACTTGAATAGTAGGTATTTAACCATACTTTCAGATAAATTTAATTTGTCGGCGATTTGATGACAACTATTTCCATCTATGTAGTAAAGTATGGTGGCTTTACGATACTTCTCTGATAATAAAGATAGCTCACGTCTAAGCAAATAGATATCACTATTATTATCAGGCTCAAAATCTACTAATGTGTTTGCTATGTCATCAGTTAATTCACAAGTCTTAGATTTTAAATTTTTCTTGTACCACTGTTTATAGACATTTTCTGCAACTGCCCACATAAAACCGTAAAATGCCTTATCATCACGAATGTTTTTTACTGATTTAAAAAGTTCTAAAATAATATCCTGTGATAAATCTTCAGCATCTTGACGGTTGGAAGTTTTTGTTAAGCAAAACGAGAAGATAGTTTTGGACACTTCCGTTATTTGCTCGTATAACTGCGATTCATTCATCTTATCGCCTCCTTTCGTGTTTTTAGAAGCTTCTACACTAATAGTGTGCATAGGTATGAATTGGTTAAACTTTTTTTGATTAATTAAAGCACAAATATAAAACAAATAAAACATTTACAATTGACAATTTTGCAAACGCCTATATCTTTACGACAACAAAACAGTCATAACATTCAATTATAAGGAAGCAAGCAAAACCGTAACCTTAAAAGAGGTAAACGGTTCGATTATAGAATGCTCATCCGCACCAAAGCATTCAAACCCGAACCTTTTACCAATCGGTGAAACGTTCGGGTTTGTTGTTTTCTTATCATTTAATTAAATAAATTTTCTGTCGTAAAGAAGTGCCGCAATCAACACAACAAAGCACGAGCCTGCGTTATGTACGAGAGCACCGGTTGTAGGATTGAGTATGCCAAGGACTGAAAGAACTACAGCTAAAAAGTTTATACACATCGAAAGGGTGATACTGAACTTGATAGTCCTGACCGTGGCAAGAGAAATTCGTTTGAGATACGGAATTTTTGAAATATCATCGTTCATCAAAGCTATATCGGCAGCTTCTACTGCAATATCACTTCCCATGCTACCCATAGCAACACCCACGTCAGCGGTCTTTAAAGCAGGTGCATCGTTCACACCGTCACCAATCATGCAAACAACTCTGTTATCATTCTGCAATGACACTATATTTTCAACTTTCTGTTCCGGCAGAAGTTCAGATTTGATTTCAGCAATGCCAACTTTAGTTGCAAAATAATCGGCAGTCATTTTGTTGTCACCTGTAAAAAGCACAGCAGTCGTATTCATTTTTTTGAGTTTTGAAACTATTTCCGCCGACTCGGGGCGAAGCACGTCGGAAAGTGCTACAATACCCATACAAATATTATCGACTGCAACAAGAACAGATGCCTTGCCCTGCGAACGAAGCTCGTTGAGTTTTGCGGTAATTTCCGCACTAATTAAAATACTGTTTTCAGTGAGGAATTTTTCGTTACCGCAAATCATGTTTCTGCCGGAAACCACGGCAGAAATGCCTTTGCCGGCAGTCATCTCGAAGCAGTCGGAGTCGATGAGTTTCACACCTTTATCTTTTGCACAGCTAACGATAGCTTTGCCGAGAGGATGTTCGCTCTTTGCCTCAGCAGACGCAGCAAGAGAAAGAAGCCCGTTTTCGTCTATGCCGCCTGCAAAGGAAATAACGTCGGATACCTCAAGCTTGCCGTAAGTCAGCGTACCCGTCTTGTCAAAAGCAATTGTATCGACTTTGCCCATCTTTTCAAGAGCCGCTCCCGACTTGATTATAACACCGTGCTTTGTGGCTTGACCTATCGCTGCCATAATGGCCGTGGGTGTAGCAAGAACTAATGCACAAGGACAAAATACAACGAGAACAGTGACAGCTCTTACCACGTCACGGGTGATAATTCCCGTAATGATAGCAATAATCATAGCAACAGGAACAAGCCAACTCGCACATTTATCAGCAAGGCGAGCCACGGGAGCTTTTTTATTTTCTGCTTCCTGTACCATATGGATTAACTTTTGAAGAGAGCTGTCCTCGCCGACTTTTGTTGCACGGATATCAATAGCACCGAAGCGATTGATTGTTCCGCAGAATACCTCATCTCCCACATTCTTATCAACAGGAAGGGATTCACCCGTCATAACAGACTGATCCACTGAGGTCTCACCGCTTATGATAACGCCGTCAACAGGAACAATCTCGCCAGGGAGAATCCGTAAAATATCATCGCACTTGATTTCCTCCGCGTGAATCATTTCCTCATTACCGTCAATAATTCTTCTGCCCTGCGTAGGTGCAATGTTGATTAATTTCTTTAAACCTCTCCTTGCCCTATCTGTAGTCATGTCCTCAAGGATTTCACCTATAGCCATGATAAAAGCAACCTCCCCTGCTGCAAACAAATCACCAATAATAATTGCTGCAATCATTGCTATAGAGATCAACAAGGCCGATGAGATCTTGCTGATCCCGGAATTATAGATAATTCTGCTTATTGCAAGATACAAAAGCGGTATTCCGCTGATAATCACCGTAAACCACGCAGGATCTACGTATAGACTTACTCCGGCTTTCGGTAAAACAAAACTTAATACCAGAAAAACGCCGCTTGCTAAAGTAGCAGGCACACTATTAAAAAATCCGATAATTTTTTTGCTCATTTTACACACCTCTATTTTATTGACATTGAACCTAAAACAATGTATAGTTTGTTTTATACAAAACAAAGTGTTCTGTATTCTTTTTTATTATATGTAAGCGATAATGCATGTTCAACAATCAGATTATATCTCTTGTTCGTTACAGAACATTTTTGTTGATTTGTTCAGGAGGAACGTATGGACAGACGGCAGAAAAAAACACGCGAAGCCATTTTCAAAGCTTTTACCGAGTTACTTGCAGAAAAAAACTACAATCAAATTGCTGTACAGGAAATTATTGATGCAGCCGACATCGGAAGAACAACTTTCTATGCACACTTTGAAACTAAGGATTATCTGCTTAAGGCACTGTGCGAGAAACTGTTTGGCCACATTATTGACACTGCAATGGGCTCACCTCACGGACATTATCATTATTCCTGTAAGTATTCCGCAGATTCGGTCTTTCTGCATCTTCTAAAACATCTGCAAGAAAGTGATCGAAATATACTCGAACTTCTTTCTTCCCAAAACAACGAGATTTTTTTGCGGTATTTCAAGAGTAATTTAAAAAAACTGATCATAACCCAATATGCAGATAAAGGACTTCTCAACAAATCAAGCTTACCGGAGGATTTTCTAATAAATCATATAGCATCTTCCTTTGTTGAAACAGTATATTGGTGGTTATCACGTAAAATGAAAGAAACACCTGAAGAAATTACCGAATATTTTCTGGGAACAATTGAACCGATTTTGAATTAATGTAATTAGTATCATGAATTCTGCAAGATTTCACCACTGGCAAAAACAGCTTTTATAGAGATATTGTCGTCAAAAACAACAAAATCAGCATCCATACCACATGCAATAGAACCCTTATTCTTAAGTTTCATAATCCTTGCCGGTGTAATAGTAATCATTTTTATGACATCAATTAGTGGTATGTGAGCTTCCGTTACAGCCACGTGAACCAATCGGTCTGCCGTAGCTATGCTGCCCGCAAAGGCACTTCTGTCCATAAGTTTGCACACACCGTCTTCAATAATAAACTCTGTATTCTGCATAAATCCGTGAGTTTGTTTCGTTCCGGCAAGGGCAAGACTGTCTGTTATAAGAGCAATACGGTCAGGGCCTTTAATCTTATATACCAATTGAATAAGCTCAGAAGGAAGATGTTTCCCATCACATATTATCTCTGCATACATATCTTCTATAAGATACGCCGTTTCGATCACTCCAAGACGACGAAATCCGTGATCACGTGTAATCGTCGACGTACAAGAATACAGATGAGTCACAAGCCGGCAATCGTGATCAACCGCACGAACCATATCCTCGTACGTAGCATCAGTATGACCGGCAGAAGCAATAATACCGTATTTATTTAATGTTTTTACGAACTTTTCATCTGAATCATTTTCAGGAGCATACGTCCATCTGGTAATCACAGCCGCATTTTCTTTTATGAGAGGCAGATAATCTTCTTCAATCGGAGCAGTTATATAGTCGGGACATTGCGCCCCGGCTTGTTTAGCAGAAAGATACGGACCTTCCAGATGAGCCCCGATAATTGTTCCCTTCACCCCGGAATTACCCATAGCATTTTTAATATTTCTTACAGACTCTGCCATTTTCTTAAAAGGAGCTGCAGATATAGTAGGACATATGGTTGTCGTTCCGTGTTGCAGATGAAAGTCACAGGCATTTACTATTTCCTCTACGCTGCCTTCAAATCTGTACCCGCCTCCTCCGTGAGTATGTATATCGATAAATCCGGAACTAACGTAGAAGCCTGTCATATCAAACTCTTCTGAAACAAAATAAAGTTCTTTCGTTACTTCTATAATTTTACCATTTTCAAAATAAACGTATCCATCGAAAATGCTGTCTTCAAGTATTATCTTATCTGATTTTATTCTTTTCATATTTCTCGTTATAAAAGGGCACTGCTATCGCTGTCAAGATATAAGATTGCACTATTATGGCGGCGAAGTATTGTTGCCGGGCACTTTTCACTTATATCGTCGCAAAGTGTAGCTCTTACTGCTTTGGCTTTTGATCTTGCAGGAACGATGCAAAAGAGGTGTTCTCCGGCAAAAAGAGTGGGAACTGTAAGAGTTATCGCTGTCTTAGGAACCTCTTCCAGCGTGTGAAAACATCCGTCATTAACCTGCTGGGTGCGGCAAATCTCGTCTAATTCCACGGTCTTAACGGCCTTTGGGTCATTAAAATCAGCAACAGGCGGGTCGTTAAATGCAATATGGCCATTCTCACCGATTCCAAGCACTACAATGTCAATTGAATGTGAAGACAGCAATTCTGAATAACGTCTACACTCTTTATCCGTGTCTTGTGCGCTTACGTCGATGTAGTAGACGTTGGCAAAATCAGCAACGTCAAAAATATGTTTCTTCAAAAAATTGCCAAACCCCTGAGGTGCATGCGAGTCCAATCCGATATATTCGTCCATGTGAAAAGCGTTCACTCTGTTCCATTCAATATCCTGATCCGTCGCAAGCTCCCAAAGTACTTCATTTTGAGATGGAGCTGCGGCAAAAATCATATTGATCATTTTTTTCTGTTCAAGAAGATGTTGAATACAGGCTTTAATATCTTTTGCGGCAGCTTTACCCATCTCATCTCTTGTTCTAAAAATTCTCACATCCAGAAGGTCTTTTTTAAACATTTTCATTTAAAACATCTCCCTAAACATAGCTACTGCATCACGAAAAGCAACTTTCTGATCCGCGTACTTATATGGATTCTCAAAAGTTCTTCCAACGAGGGCATTGAGTCCCGCAAAAGTTTGCAGGTGCGGTTCCAGTGATACAAAGAATTCTTTTTGTGCGTACATCCGGTAGTCTAAGAGTATTTCCTTAATCTTGGCCTCCCCTCTGCCAGCAGGAACAATTGCTCCCTGATAAAGCGCATCCTTAATATGAAAATATGCAATGTCTTCTTTTAGCAACTCATACGCACCGGGATACGGATCGATTCCATCAAGGACGAAATTCCCCATATCAAACACACATTTTAATTCTCCGTGAAAATAATCGATAAGATTACGGCAACGTTCCGGCACGTCACCGTATATATTCGCCTCGTTTTCATGACACAGTATTACGTTATATTTTCGCGCAAGAATCACAAGTTTTTCAAGAGAATTCAACACTTTTCCCCTCATATCTGCAATACTACCTCCTTCGGGAGCATAGAAGCTGAATATACGAATATAAGGGGTACCAAGAATATTTGCCGCTTCGAAAATACGGCGAGCTACTTCCAAATGCACTCCCATATCGCCGTCTAAGCGTATTTTACCCAAAGGAGAACCAATAGCCGATACCTTGATACCACTTGCATCAAGCATCCGCTTTGCTTCATTAACCTGCTTGTCACTCAAAGCAGAAATATTCTTTCCGTCTAAATGCCGTATCTCAATGTATCTAATATCAAGTGCCTTCATAGCCTGTAGCTGTTCTTCAAAGGAATCGGCATATTCGTCTGCAAAAGCTGATAAAATAAAATCATTCATAAAGTTACCACCTTATATTTTTATTGATCTTACAATCTCTTCCTTCCCGGTATTTAATGACCGCTTAATTGCATTCATTATGAATACAGGCGAAATAAACTCGTCATAAGACAGAGTTTGCTTGCCACCCTTAAGAAGACGATAAAACTCCTTGAATTCCCGGTAAAACCAATCATCTGTCACAGGAATCACAAAGCTGTTTGCACCCATTTCTGACATACGGGATATATAATAAACGTTATTATTATCGCAAAATAAGCCGACACAATCGTATTCTTCATAATGAAAAAGAACGTGTATTTGATTTTTATTTTTTCTTGCAATTACAGATATTGGAAATCGTCCGAATATTTCACAGACCATCTCCACAAGGTGCTGTGCGTAAAAATAAAAACCGCCATACGCATTCTCGCTAAGATAAGGAGCACGAACATACCCTCCGATGGTTTTACCTTCAACGCCATTTTCTGCCTCACATTTTAATTTGCGTACGTTAACGTCTTGTTTTAAAGATGAGCCGCCAGAAATGCGGATGCCATTATCGGCAAGGTCTTTCATAAAAGACACAGCTTCTTCTTCACTTATTGTAACCGGCTTATCTATAAACATAGCAATATCACTATTCATATAGGGCTTTGCGTATTTATAGTGATTATCTCCATGACGCGCTGTGATAACAAGTCCGTCAATCTTCCCGATTGCATCCTTGTAGTGGTGCAATACGTTAACGCCAAATTTTCCCCTTAACTTATTTGCAGCTACTTCATCATCACTATAAACACCTACAACTTCAACGTCTGCAAACTCTTCCTCTTCCTTAATACATCTTAAAAATGCATCCGCATGAGAATTCTCGCATCCTAGTATGGCAATTTTTTTCATATTATCACCTCAATATTTAAGCGGCAGCGGATTTTGTGCATGAACGGTCTCTATAACGGAAATAATAGAAGCTGCCATTTGTGGAGTCACTGTCATTTCTTTACCCTCTGTAAGCTTATAATATAGCTGGCTATAAAAACTTTCCGTACCAACGTCAAACGCCGTGCCGTCAAAAGTCTCGGATTCCTTATGCTTTATAAGTTTTTCAACACAATATACGGGTAAGCCCTTATCATCTTTTAGAGATTCTTCAATAACGTGACGTTCCGGGTTCTCGCCATCTACAACGTAGGTCATCTCGTATTTATCAGGAGTTGATTTTAAAGTTCCTTTTGTACCCTGTACCTTGATGTTATAATCCGAATACGCGTCAATAGACGATATTTCTATATCTATCAGAGGCTTTCCGGGAGCTGACAGAAGAATTTTCGCGTAATCATCAGCATCTCCGCTGGTAAGTGCCGTATCAAGTTTACTATAGACAACCTTTGTCTCTACATCGAAATCTAAAAAGCCAAGACCCATTCCAATGGGATGAGGACCTGTATTATATACGCTTCCGGCACATTTCTTTTGGAGAGTTTGCCAATCCCAGCGACGTGCAAAACCGTTATAGCGTATACTTATTTGTTTTATGTCACCAAGTTTACCGGATTTTATAGTCTCGTATATGAACATATAAAACGGAGCAAGAAACGTCTGCTGGAAAACTGAGATTACAACACCGTTGTCCCTTGCCGTTTTCATTAAATCGTCACATTCATATCTATTGCGACCGAAGGGCTTCTCAACAAGCACGTTTTTACCATGCCGGAGGAGATCTTTTGATATGGGATAGTGCATTTCAGAATAAGACGCATTCACCACCAGATCAATATCATCAAAAGCTAATAATTCCTTGTAATTATCAAAAGTTTTGCATCCAGGGTAAAGATCCTCGGCTACACTTCTGCGAAAAGCATCTGTATCAACAACATATTTCACGCAATAATACTTATTCTTTTCACTTTGATAGTATCTGCCGTGTATGTCTTTACCGCTTCTTCCTTGACCGATAATGGCAACGTTTAATTTTCTCATCACAGCGACTCCTTAATAAAAATATAATCTCTTCTTTCGTTAATATAAAATAGCCTTTTTAAAAAGTAAATGTCAAAAACTGCAATTTACATTGCAAAAAATGAACACATATTATAAAATAAGCGTAAACCAGCAAATGAAGAGGAATGTGTTAAATGGACGATTATATTTTTGGCGGCGATAATCTTTTTTACAAGCACGAGATATCTGATAATATTTCTCCCGATACGTATTCTATGCATATTCACGGTGCCTATGAGCTTTTCTATTTTCTTGACGGAAATGCTACTCACGTTATAGAGGACAGAAAATATAAATTAAAAAAACACGATCTGATACTGATTCGTCCGTTCCAATACCATTTTATACAAATAAATGCCCCTTCAAGATATGAGCGCTACGATATTCTGTTTGACAGCGAAAAGCATGGAATAGATTCAGTTAACCTGATTCCTGATAGTGTTGATATTATAAATATTGAAAATAATGCAACAGCAATGGATATATTCAGGCGGTGCGACTTATATCATAAAAGCTGCCCCTCCGATATGTTTCTGAAAATCCTTTCGAATATGCTCTCTGAGCTCTTTTATAATTTACATATTTTTCCTGATTCACACCAAGAAGACAGCTCCTATATTTCACCCATTATATCCGGAGCTTTGCAATATATAAATGAAAATCTCTGCTCATTAAATGATATAGGAGAAATTGCAGAACACCTTTTTATCAGCGAAAGCTATCTATTCAGACTCTTTAAAAAGGAGCTTCATCAATCACCCAAGCAGTATATTTGTGAAAAAAGACTGCTGAAATCACAAAAATTGCTTTTAGAAGGCAAGAAACCTACATACGTTGCGGAAAAATGCGGTTTTTGCGATTATACAACGTTTTATAGAAATTATACTGCTCGTTTCAGACAGGCTCCATCTCATGTGCAAGCACAAGCACACCCAGAAGCGCGCCTGTCGAAATAAATCCGTCCTTCCGGCCTCCGATTTGCCTGAGATATTTTTATCTAAACTCTTTTCATCGTGTTATTGACAACAGCAAATTGAGTATAGTAGAATCGCACATATTTTTTATTTATGCAAAATCGTACAGAACAATTTTGCAAATACATATAATGATTACGAGGGTTTAAATGGAATCAGTGATAAATGCTATAAACAGCACTCTCAGCTTTGCCTATGATAATATTCTAAGCATAGCCATGATGATCCTTCTTATTGCCGCAGGTATATTCTTATCTATCCGCTCAGGCTTCTTTCAATTCAGACGGTTCGGTTACGTTTTGAGAAACACGGTTGGCAACCTTTTCAATAAAAATCTCCACCACAAAGACAAAGGCAGTGTCAGTCCCTTCCAGGCAGTTACCACAGCGCTTGCAGGTACCATCGGAACAGGAAGCATCGCGGGTGTTGCAACTGCGTTGGTGTTGGGTGGACCCGGTGCTGTTTTTTGGATGTGGATAAGTGCTTTATTCGGTATGATAACTAAGTATTCAGAGATTGTTCTCGCTCTTAAATTCAGAGAAAAGAACGCAAACGGAGCTTATATCGGTGGTCCGATGTACTATATTAAAAACGGTCTTGGTATTAAATGGTTAGCAGCTTTATTCGCCGCCTTTGCGATGATAGCTTGTATCGGAACAGGAAATGCAACACAGTCAAACTCCATTTCTTCTGTCCTTGATATGAATTTTAACGTTAAACCCTGGATAACAGGATTAGTTCTCACGGTCATTGTAGGTATTGTCATTATCGGCGGAGTAAAACGAATTGCTACTGTTAATGAAAAGCTTGTACCTGTCATGGCTGTTTTCTTTATATTAGCCTCTATTTTTGCCTTGGTATTTAATGTGAAAAGTATACCAAGTGCTTTTGCCCTTATTTTTAAAGAGGCTTTTAATTTTAAATCAGCTTTCGGAGGAGTGGCAGGATATGGCATTTTATCTGCAATGCGCTACGGTGTAGGCAGAGGCGTATTTTCAAACGAAGCCGGTCTTGGTAGTGCGCCGATTGCTCATTCTGCATCAAGTGCAGAAGATCCTGTAAAACAAGGTCTATGGGGAGTTTTTGAAGTATTCATTACGACAATAATCATCTGCACTCTATCCGCTGTAGTGGTATTATCTTCCGGAATTTACTCGTCTGCTTTTGAAGCAGGTATTGCTCCTCCTGTAAGCGGCGCGGCGCTTAGTAGCGCAGCTTATAACGAAGCAATTCCTTACGTAGGCGGTATCGGAATTGCAATTTCAACCGTATTCTTTGCATTATCAACAATTTTGGGATGGGCATATTACGGCGAAGTATGTGCCGGATACCTTTTCAAAAATCATTCCGGACCAGCTATAAATATTTACCGAATCGTATACGTCATTTTCATTTTTGTCGGCGCTATTTCAGAGATAAACACAGTATGGCTTGTAGCAGATTGTTTCAACGCTCTCATGGCTCTACCTAACCTCATAGCCTTGATTGGTCTTTCCGGCTTAGTAGTAAAAACCACAAAAGAACATTTTCACAGTAAACATACTCCAGAATAATAGAATACCAAAAAGATAACCGGCAGTCTTCTGCCGGTTTTTTATTGCAATTATTCCTGCACAATTGTCGTGTAGCTTGAAATCCGCTCACTAATAAAAATATGTTCGTGATCAAAACCACAGCCCGATAATACAAAATTATCACATTGCACTGGAGGTTCAATATCCTTTATTATTTCTACTCTCAGATTCAAAAAACCATCTTCATCAATATACAGAGAAAACCTTTCAAAGTCTGCGATTTTTTCCGATATTCTAAGTTCTGCAACCGTCACCAATATATCTGAAATATACGGCACATATTGAGCTTGCGCTTCATTTAGCATTATAGTTTGCTTACATCTTGGCAATGTGAGCGCATACTTATTTCCTAAATATGATATACAATTCGGAAGCTGTGTTTCACCCTCTTTGTTGCTTTCACGTCTGTCAGGATCCATTTCCTCAAGTTCCTTTGTAGGATATATTACGCTGTTACCTGTATCAGCATCAATAATATGGAACTTATATTCTTTTGGTTCACAGATTGTATTTAGTATACTTGTAATCAAAATCGGAGAATTCAGAGTAGGCGGATCATAATCAGGAATTGTATTCATGGACCACATTCCATCCCATTCCACTAACTTCTTATACTCACCGACAAGCTTCTCTTCGTTTTCTACACCGCTGAACTTATCATCGTCGATACACATCATCTGATGTACTCCAAGCGGAACAGCACTGTTAATCATTCCCAGATCTCCGTGGAAGCGATTACCAAAGAACATCTCATCTCCAAAATGTTCTGTGTGAAGAACCGTTTCGAAAGCCGCATCATGCATATAAATGCGATAGAAAATAATAGCGTAAATATCCTCCAGCACCGTGCCATATAATTTACGTGCCGCACTTAAATCCTCACACTCTGCATAACTGCCATGATACGGATAAATAATACATGAATCATCACCTCGAGCCAAGCCGTGTCTCGTAGGAAGCACTCCATCTACACAAGCATTATTCAGTCTGATCTCATCATACGTAAAATATAAATTAATAGAGTCGTTCACCAGATATATTATCTCTTCATACGTAAGCGGATCGCGCAGATTGCTGTCGCGAACAGCTTTGAGCATTGCATATTGTTCATCAGAAAAAATAGTGAGAACGTATTCATCTTTGTGTAAATACACATTAAATTTTCTTTGCATTTCGTCTTGCTGCGTAGGTGAACTATTTTCTACAATGCAGTCATAAAAATTCTTTTGCAGATTTAAATCGTATTGTTTTGCCTCTCCCCGTTCTGATGCAATTACGTACATAAAACTTGCAAGCACAAGCAAAGATACCATGAAAACAGATACGACCGCTACTACAAACTTAACATTTCTTTTTTTCATAACGTTTACCTTCCTTTCTTTTTTTCAAGGCTTTTCTCACCTTGTACTTACATTCTATCAAGTACTTTTATCCGACTTCTCTCAAACTTATTTCGGACTTGTAAAAAAGACGAATATTTTTGTGCCTTTTCCCGATTCTGATTCAAAACGCATCGTTGCTCCGTGTGTATTTGCAATCCTCTTACAAAGTGCAAGCCCAAGTCCGGCCCCGCCTTCTGCACGTGAACGAGATTTATCTGTCCGATAAAAAGGTTCGGTTATATGAAGAAGCTGTTCTTGCGCCATCCCTTTACCATTATCTTCTATAACAGCCCCATCCTTCCCGCAGGATATCATCACTTTTCCTCCCGGCGCACATGCTTTTATTGCATTTTCTGTCAGATTATAAAAAAGCATGGAAAGCAATGTTTCATTACCGCTTATTGTAACGGGTGAAAAATCGCGATTGATTATCACTTGAGCGTTATCGGCGCGTAACTGTAATTTATCAGCAACGTCTGTCATAATCTCATCAAGTCTGGTCGGTTTCATTTCTATATCATTTTCACGTATAAATGCATCATCCAGGAGTATTTCTGATATTTTTTGCAGCCGCTTCGCTTCTGACATAATATATTTTGCAGCCATTACCTTGTCCTCTTCCGTTATTTTTGCCTTTTCAATATATTCAGCATATCCATGAATACTTGTAAGAGGAGTGCGCAGTTCATGAGCCATGTTGTCAACAAGCATCTGCTTTCTGTCTGCCTCCTGTTCAAGAAAAGCCATCTGCTCATTTATTTTTGACAGCATAGCATTAAAACTTCTGGCAAGAAGTGTAAATTCATCCTTTCCTTTCTCTTCAACAGTCACAGTAAAATCGCCTTTTTCAATTACCTCTGTAGCTTTGCGAAGCTTCTCCAGCGGGCCGGATAGTTTCCTGAGTATAAAAAACAAGCAAGTTCCCAATACAAGTGATACAATAATAGCAGTCATTATGTATACAAAAAGCAATGAACGAAACTCTGTATCAAGGGATTCTACATTTTTTCCAAAAATAATCTTGTATTTGCCGTCGCATATTTGAGAGGATATCAAAATATAACGTTTTCCGTCAAAATCAGTGTGGCGGAGCATATTATCTCCGATATCGTATTCATATTTAAAATTAGAATATACGATTCTGTTATTTTCCTCAAAAGCAAGTAATATGTGTTTGTCACCGTAGTATGTACCGAAAGACTGCATCAACAGCGACGGATTTGGATAAACGTTTGAATCCGTCATGTCGTTATAGTCTCGTTCAAATGACATCGCAACGTAATACTGCTCTGCGGATACTGCGGTCTCAGTTGTTTCTACATTTCTGCGGTATGTGTATACGGTAAGCGACAGTATTCCGACATTAAGGCAAGCAAGGAATAAGATCAATGTGAAAATATACGTTTTTTGCCAAAATCTCATCTTCATATATCTAATCTGTACCCCGTTTTGTATACTGTCTGTATCCTGCGCGAAAGTCCCAGCTTTTGGCGAAGTCTTTGGATATGAATGTCAACAGTACGGGTATCTCCTTCATAATCGTATTCCCATACAAGATTAAGCAACTTCTCCCGTGTAAGAGCAAGATTGCGGTTACTTATCAAAACCTCCAGCAAGTCAAATTCCCGCGGAGTAAGTGTAATTTCTTTATTGTTTTTATAAACTCGTCTGTTATCAAACTCAATGCGTATGTCGTCAAATTCAAAACATTCTACGTCAGTCTTTGTTCGTCTGAGTACAGCCTTGACACGTTCTACCAATTCAATAATATCAAATGGTTTTGCTATATAATCATCGGCGCCAAGTCGAAAACCTTTTATTTTATCTTGAGTTGACGCTTTTGCAGTTACAAAAATAACAGGTGTATCTTCTATATATTTTATTATTTCAAAGCCTGAATATTTTGGGAGCATAATGTCAAGAATTACCAGATCGTACTTATTTTTTAAAGCCTCATCTATACCTTCTTCTCCATCAAATGCCTGACTGCATTCATGTCCGACCAACTGCAGGTTGATCTTTATCAGATTGCTGATAGCCTTCTCATCTTCAATAATTAATATTCTTGCCACAATTCTCACCTCTTTGTTACATTATAACATAGTAATGTTTCGAAGTTGTATCAGCACATCATTATGGTGTTGCTTTATTGCGTATTTTGCTATAGAATAGCTTGAAATGTTTTGCCATTAGTTGGTATATATTAATAAGGAGGAAATTAAACATGAAAATGATTTACAATGTAGAAGACAAGCCTAAGTTTGGGCAAGTAATAGTCTTCGCGTTGCAGCAATTGCTTGCAATCATGGCAGCAACCCTCGTTGTTCCTGTTATCATCAACGGTAACGCAGGGCTCGAAGGTAAGGATGCTATGAGCACAGCTGCTGCACTCTTTGGGGCCGGTGTAGGTACTCTTGTTTATTTATTATTTACAAAATTCAAGAGTCCTGTTTTCTTAGGTTCATCTTTTGCTTTCATCGGCTCTATGACTGCTGCATTTGCAGGAGCTGTAGGTTCTGTAGCATTAGGTTATCTTGGATTGATTATGGGTGCAATTTTTGCCGGTTTAGTGTATGTTATTATCGCTATTATCGTTAAGTTCGTTGGTGTAGGTTGGATTAATAAATTAATGCCTGCAGCAGTTATCGGACCTACAGTTGCTATTATCGGTTTGTCATTAGCCGGAAATGCAGTTGGTGATCTTCAGAAATCAAGTGTTACAGGTGAAAAGACATTAATCGCTGTAGTTTGCGGCATAATCACTTTAATTGTTACAGCTCTTTGCGCTACATACGGCAAGAAAATGGCAAGACTTACGCCTTTCATTTTCGGTATTCTCGCAGGCTACGCTGTTTCAGTTATTTTCACAATTATTGGTAACGTTGCTGATATCGACGCACTTAGAATCATTAGCTTTGATTCTTTCAAGGCTCTTACAGCCAACGGTGTTGGTGTTGATACTTTCATTAACGTTAAACCTTCATTCACGTTCCTTACTGCAATCAAAGGCTTCGGAGATATCAATGCTTCTTACATCAGCACAATTGCTTTAGCATATATTCCGGTTGCATTCGTTGTATTCGCTGAACATATTGCAGACCATAAGAATATTTCCTCCATTATTGAAAGAGATCTTCTTGAAAATCCCGGTTTATCACGTACATTGTTAGGTGACGGTGTAGGTTCCATGGCAGGTGCGGTATTCGGAGGTTGCCCTAATACTACATACGGCGAGTCAGTTGCTTGCGTAGCTATCACACGTAACGCTTCAATTGTTACGATTTTTGCAGCAGCAATCGGCGCTATAATCATTTCATTCATTTCACCATTCATCGCATTTGTAAACTCAATTCCTTCATGTGTAATGGGCGGTGTGTGCATGGCTCTCTACGGATTCATCGCTGTCAGCGGTCTTAAGATGATTCAAAAGGTTGATTTAGGTAAGAACCGTAATCTCTTTGTTGTTTCTTCCATTCTTATTGCCGGTATTGGTGGTCTTACATTATCCTTCGGCAAGATAACAATTACATCAATTGCTACAGCTCTTATTCTCGGTATCATCGTAAACGTTATTCTTTCTAAGAAAGGTACTGACGAGAAAGAGGAAGAAGCAGAAGGTAACGATGCTCAATAATTCATTTTAAAAGAGATAAAAAAACTTCGGGATCTGTCATCCCGAAGTTTTTTCATATTGTTCAATTATGCTTTATTTATCCTCTGCCACATCATTAGAGGACCCATCTACTATTCCCTGCAGACTTGATGCAAGTCCCGCAATCCCCTGAAGTTCGCTTGGAATAATAATCTTTGTAGCCTTTCCGTCAGCAGCTTTTTCAAAAGCTTCGAGCTTCTTCATAACTAAATATCCGTCACTTGGATTTGCCTCATTGATCATGGCAATACCCTCTGCAATAGCCTTCTGTACAGCCAGGATAGCTTCAGCTTCACCTTCAGCTTCGCGTATTTTCTGTTCTCTTACAGCTTCTGCGCGGAGTATTGCAGATTGTTTCTCAGCTTCAGCAGCAAGAATCATACTCTCTTTGTTACCTTCAGCAACGAGAATCTTACTTGCCTTCTCACCTTCTGCACGAAGAATAGCCTCTCTTCTCTGACGCTCTGCCTTCATTTGTTTCTCCATGGCATCCTGAATCTCAGTAGGCGGAATAATATTCTTAAGTTCTACGCGATTGACTTTTATTCCCCAAGGATCTGTAGCTTCATCAAGAATGGTTCTGATCTTAGCATTAATAGTATCTCTTGACGTTAAGGTATGATCAAGCTCCATCTCACCGATGATATTACGTAAAGTAGTAGCAGTCAGATTTTCAATAGCCTGCATAGGATGCTCAACACCGTAAGCATACAGTTTTGGGTCCGTAATTTGGAAAAATACAACTGTATCAATTTGCATTGTAACGTTATCTTTCGTAATAACCGGCTGAGGTCTGAAATCGACAACCTGCTCCTTTAGCGAAACAATTTTCGATACCTTTTCAAATAAAGGTTTTTTAAAGTGAAAACCTGTCTGCCACGTCTCACTATAAACACCAAGGCGTTCTATAACGTACGCCTTAGATTGCGGAACAATCTTAATATTAGCCGCAATGATAATCAATAATAAAAGAACTACACCTGCAATAATATACGGTAACATCTTACTTATCCTCCTTTAAAACTACAATTAATTTAACACCTTCTATTTTATTAATAATAACAATAGAGTTCTCACTGATAACGTCTTCATTTTCAGACTTAGCCGACCAGATGTCTCCTCTGACCTTTACTTTACCTGCCCCCTGAATGTTGTTAATCTCCTCAATGACAACAGCGTCCTGTCCTATATATCTGTCTGCATTAGTCGGCTGAATGCGTCCGGCAAGAAATTTCCTTGCAGCCTTACGTGTAAAAGCGATAGAAACAGCTGACACTACAGCAAATACCACTATCTGAAGCCATAACATCTCCGGCACGATTAAATATACAATAAATGCCACCAGACTGCCCAAAGAGAACCAGACAGTCGTAAGTTGAGGGGTTATTGCTTCAGCTAGTAAACATACTACAAATAAAGCCACCCATATAATCCACCACATTACGCATAACCTCCGCTCTTATCTTTATAAAAATCAGTATACCTGTTAACAAAAAGACTGTCAACAATATTTATAAAGCTCCAATATCAAATTCTCATCCGTTTCTGCAGTATCCTCAAGCAAGAAAGGAATGCCTATCTGCATGTATTTCTCAACACATAACTTTTTGAATGGTAAGAGTTCTATTTTTCTCACACAGCTAAATTCTTTTAACAATCGTGAAAGTCTTTTGACGTCTTCTTTATTATCATTAATTCCGGTTACTACCACGTGACGTATCCATGTGTCCTTTCCAACAGCCTCCAGTTTGCGTAGAAATTCAAGTGTCTTATATAGACTGCCGCCTGTGTATTTAATATAATCTGCTTCAGTAGTCATTTTTATATCAAGAAGTACAAGATCGGTAATATTAATTAATCTGTCAACGTCTCTACCCGACACACAACCACTTGTATCTAAAGCAACGTGAATCCCTTCTTTTTTCAAAAGACTTGATACCTCACATAAAAATTCTGCTTGCAGGCACGGTTCTCCGCCGGAGAAAGTCACGCCACCGTTTTTAATATAAGGTTTAAAGCGCAAAATCTTATTAACCAGATCTTCAGACGATATAATCTGCCCGTCGTCAATTTGCCACGTATCAGGATTATGACAGTATATGCACCTTAACGGGCAACCGCTCATAAAGACCACGGTACGAACTCCGGGGCCGTCAACGGTTCCCATTGATTGTATGCTGTGAATATATCCTTTCATACGTCAGATTCTATCGTGAAATGTTCTGCTGATTACTTCTCTTTGCTGTTCCTTTGACAATTTATGGAAATTAACTGCATATCCGGATACACGTATCGTAAGGTTTGGATATAATTCCGGATTATCCATTGCATCAATTAGCTTCTGCCTGTCTAATACGTTCACGTTTATGTGGTGAGAATTCTGCATAAAATAGCCACCCAATATAGTAACAAGATTTGTTACTCTCTCCTCCTCAGTCTTACCCAGAGCTTCCGGTACTATAGAGAACGTGTTAGATATACCGTCACGGCATGAATCATACGAAAGCTTTGCAACGGAATTAAGAGATGCCAAAGCCCCGCACTTTTCCCGGTTATGCATAGGATTAGCACCGGGGGCAAAAGGTTCGCCTGCTTTTCTTCCGTCAGGAGTAGAACCTGTTTTCTTACCGTAAACAACATTACTCGTAATAGTAAGTACTGACAAGGTATGTTTTGCTCCGCGGTATGCAGGATTCTTCCTAAGCTCTGTGATAAATCTGTCCAGAAGTTCACTCGCAATCGTATCTACTCTATCATCATCATTTCCAAACGTAGGATATTCTCCCTCAATATTAAAGTCACAAATCAGTCCATTGTCACCGATGACAGGAGAAACTTTTGCATATTTAATGGCAGATAAGCTGTCGGCAATAACGGACAGTCCTGCAACGCCGAAAGCCATCACACGTTCTACATCTGTATCGTGAAGTGCCAGTTGCGTCTTCTCATATGCATATTTATCATGCATAAAATGTATAACATTCATTGTATCTACGTATTGTGCCGCAAGCCAGCCCATATAGTAATCAAGTCGGGCCTTTACTTGATTGTATTCAAGCACGCCTTCTCTCATCGGCTCCATCTCAGGACCTATCTGTATATTGTACCGTTCTTCCCGGCCTCCGTTAAGCGCCATCAGAAGTGTCTTGGGAAGATTGCATCTTGCTCCGAAAAATTGCATTTGTTTGCCGATTTTCATTGCGCTTACGCAACAAGCGATAGCATAATCATCTCCGTATACAGGACGCATAAGATCATCATTCTCATATTGAATTGAATCTGTCTGAATTGATACACGGGCACAATAGCGTTTGAAAGTTTCCGGCAAAGAATCAGACCATAATACTGTCAGATTCGGTTCCGGAGCAGAACCAAGATTATATAACGTATGTAAGAAACGGTACGACGTCTTTGTAACAAGCGTTCTTCCGTCTTGACCCATACCGCCTACAGCTTCAGTAATCCAGACAGGATCCCCTCCGAACAATTCATTATATTCAGGAGTACGAAGATGTCTTATCATGCGCAGCTTCATAACAAGCTGGTCAATCAGTTCCTGAGCTCCGATTTCATCAATCAGACCTTTTCTGATATCACGCTCAAGATAAATATCAATAAATGTGCCTACTCTACCTAAAGACATTGCTGCGCCGTTTTGCTCTTTGTTAGCTGCAAGATAACCAAAATACAGCCATTGAACGGCCTCTTTTGCATTAGATGCCGGTTTGGAAATATCTATCTCATACAAAGCAGCCATCTCTTTGAGCTTCTCAAGAAAGGAAATCTGCTTATAAAGCTCTTCGGACAAGCGTATATTTTCCTCAGTCATATGCTTTTGTCCTATTTCCTTCTTATCGCGCTGCTTTTGTTCTATCAGATAGTCAATTCCATATAAAGCTACTCTGCGATAATCCCCGATAATACGGCCTCTTCCGTATGCATCCGGCAATCCGGTGAGTATTCCCGTATGTCGCATAGCTCTCATTGTATCTGTATATACACGGAAAACCCCGTCGTTATGTGTTGTTCTGTAACAAAACTCTCTCTCTATGTTCTCCGAAAGTTCATAGCCGTATGCATTGCAAGCACTGCGAGCCATCCTGATACCGCCAAAAGGATTAACACCTCTTTCCAATGGCGCCCCTGTCTGTAAACCCACAATAAGCTCATCTTCCTTCTTTAAATATGCCGCAGGATAATTTGTCAAAGAAGATACTGTACGTGTGTCCACAGAAATAACGCCGCCGTGAGCCTTTTCTTCTTCCAACTTAGCATCTAATGCTGACTTAAGTCTGCAAGTCTTATCAGAAGTCTTTGCAAGGAACTTCTCATCTCCGATATACGGAGTATAATTCTTTTGAATAAACTCCCTCACGTCAATAGCTTCGCACCATTTACCGGGAATAAAACCCTCCCACTGTGAAAATAATTCAGATTTCATAGTAAAAACCTCCATTCATGAAGTAGCAGAACTCTTGATTTGTATAAAAACAAAGGACAGCTTTGCTCTTCATTCTAAAACAAAACTGCCCAGACGGTCGGCTTAAAACGCACCGGCTCCCCGTAGGTACTCCCACTCTTCCGTCAGTAACCGGGCACTTGATGCGATCATTATATAACATTGCTCTATCAAAAGGCAAGACTGTTTTAGCTTACCTTTTATCCATCTTTTTAAAATTTTCTAAGTCAGTTCTCTCTATTGCATCCTCATATCCGACCAGTGCAGAAAATGGAGCAAACTGCGCAGCTCTGTCATGCATAGACATATGACCATGTTTTTTTGAAACGTGATGTGGTCTGTCAATTATGTCTTCATATGATCTTTTCATGCCTATTGCGTCCTTATACGTCTGATTCACGCCTTATGGCCTCCTATCTGAGAATTTCTGTCTTTTGCTGTTGCTCCTTCTTCAAGATTCATTCCACGCAACACAACATTTTTACCGTATTTTCTCTTTAAGCCGATAATAGCTTTTTGCATATTTTTTTCACGCTGTGCAGCCTTATGTTCTGCCTCAAGCAAAGCTTCCTGCTCATTTGCATCTGTAAATAAATCATATCTTGTGCACTTACTGTTTTCAATGGCTTTAAGCTCAGAAATAACGTTACAAGCACATATTGTCAGGCGCCTTACAAGTAAATTCTTGTCTACGATGCGTTCATAAAGCTGTTTTGTCGCCCCTATAATCGCTTTTGCCGAAGAGGTATATTTCGTAAGATGGATTGTTCCGTGAGCATGCTTCGGAACGCATCTTCCGTAACCGTCTACTACGACCTCACCTTTGTATTTTGACGATATTTCAGGATCCGTCAGATTATCAATATCGTAACCGACAGTCAGCACCAGTTGGTTCGTAACAGCCGCCTTATCAACAAGATCGTAGGCAAGCAAATCTGCCATCTCCCGCATAACGAGACCGGCTTTATCCGCTGTATACGGACAGTGAAGAACCTGACCAGAGCTTAAACTGTTTGTGTCCGGCTTGTATGATTTAATTTCTTTTATTGTGCAGGGTTCCCACCCCCACGCATGATCTATCAACAATTCAGCATTGATACCAAATAGTTTGTAAAGCAAATCTTCATTGTAGTAATCTGAGTCTTCCCCTATAGATGCTCTGGCGACGTCACCCATTGTATACATGCCGTGAGCCTCCAACTTGCGTGCATACCCTTTTCCTATTCGCCAAAAATCAGTAAGCGGCCTGTGATTCCAGAGTAACTTACGGTAAGACCTTTCATCAAGTTCTGCGATGCGGGCACCATTCTCATCAGGTTCTGCGTGTTTCGCTGTAATATCAAGAGCAATCTTACAGAGATAAAGATTCGTACCAATACCGGCGGTGGCCGTTATACCGGTGTTAGCGACAACGTCTCGCAATACCATACACGTAAATTCACGAGCCGTCATTTTGTAGGTTTTAAGATAATCTGTTACATCCATAAAAACCTCGTCAATCGAATAAACGTGCATATCCTCTGCAGAAACATATTTCAAGTAAATATTATATATTTTAGTACTGTATTCAATATAAAAAGCCATCCGCGGCGGAGCTATTATATAGTCAAGTTCCAAACCGGGCTCCGAGTCAAGCTCTGATGCGTTGCAAGACTTACCTGTGAAACGCCTATCCGGGCTGTTTGCCAGGCGCAGAGCATTTATCTCCTTTACCTTTTGTTCCACTTCAAAAAGCCGCGGTCTTCCCGGCACTCCGCGAGCCTTCAGCGCCGGTGTAACAGCAAGGCATATTGTTTTTTGTGTTCTGGAAGCATCTGCCACCACAAGATTGGTAGTAAGTGGATCAAGACCTCTTTCCATACATTCAACAGAAGCATAGAAAGACTTTAAATCTATTGCAATATATGTCCTTAAAGGCGGAATATTCTTTTGATCTGATAACGTAAAGATTTGATTATCATTAGTTTTCATTATGAGCCCTCAGTTTCATTTTTACCCCGGTCAACGTAAAACAATTTTAACAAAAAAAAGCTCTACTGTCCACATTTGTGAAAATCACTCAGGCCTAACGAATATAAAAATTGCACACTACATATTATTTGACAAATTTCATCACCGGTAGTATTTTATTCCTCGTGGCAAAACAGCTAATGTCACCTATCTTATTATTACCTAATCCGGAGATATAAATGAGTAATTCACTAAAAAACATCAAATTGCCCTGTTATAGCAAGGCAGAAGAGTTTATTAATACTATTTCACATGCATTTGGCGTTATTTTGGGAATCGTCGTGTTGATTTTGAGCGTTACTCGCTCACTTGAGTACAAAGATACACCTACTGTCATTTCCTGTATAATATATGGTGTGACTATGATTGTTTTATATTCAATGTCAACTATTTATCACGGACTTAGACACGAGAATGCAAAGAAAATTTTCCGTGTACTTGACCATTGTACTATATATTTGCTTATTGCCGGTACATATACTCCTATTGCAATCGGTGGTCTCAGAGAAGATAGCCCAGTATTAGGCTGGAGTGTAGTGGCAATTCAATGGTTTTTATGCATACTTTGCCTCATACTTACTGGAATAGATTTAAAGAAATTCAGTATCTTTTCTTTGATTTGCTATGTAATCATGGGATGGCTTCTTGCCTTTTTCTGGAATCCCACCGTGCAAGCCTTTTCAAAAAGCGGATTTGCTTTCTGCTTATCAGGGGGAATCATGTACACTATAGGCGCAGTGCTGTATGCCTTGGGCAAGAAGAAAAAATATATGCACAGTGCTTTTCACATATTTGTTTTATTAGGCAGTCTACTGCAATTCCTTGGAATTTATTTATATATACTTAAATAACGCATTCCCGCTCTTTTACCATTATACTCCCGTATTATCGAATTTGGGAATGAAGCTTTTAACAGAAGCCTTACCTTCTTGCACAAATGCATTCTCTATTCCCAGTTCCTCGGCATAGTCCAGCACTCGGTTATATTCCTTGGTGTAAATACGGCGATTTAATTCGGGAAAGTCATCAAAATGCCGCATAGGCGTATATTGACTCATAATGCTGATAAAAATATCATTTTCATATGTATCGTGTAAATACTTGATAATTTTTATCGAATCACGGCTTGATCCCGGCAAAATCATATGACGCACAATCATCCCACGCAACATCATTCCATCTGCGTCGAACTTGGCCGGTCCCACCTGTGAAAACATTTCACTTATTGCTTCTTTGGCAATGTTACAATAATCAGGGGCATTTGAGTATCTCATTGCAAGATTATCATCAAAATACTTAAAATCAGGCATGTATACATCTATATAGTCTTTGAGTTTTTTGAGCGTATCAACACTTTCGTATCCGCCGCAATTATATACAATCGGTATGCTAAGCCCGGATTTGCGGCTGATGTCAAGGCTTTTGCAAATCTGGTCTACATAATGGGTTGGTGTTACAAGATTAACGTTATGGGCTCCTGACGCCTGAAGCTCAAGAAATATCTCTGCAAGTCTCTCAACGGATATTTCCTTACCTCTAAGTTCTTGTGAGATTTCTTTGTTCTGACAATACACGCACGAGAGGTTACATCCCGAGAAGAAAACAGTTCCTGACCCCCTCCTGCCCGATATACACGGCTCTTCCCACATATGAAGCGCTGCCCGTGAAACTTTAAGGGTATCACCTGAGCGGCAATACCCTTGATATGCACTTCTGTCTATATTACATTTCCGCGGACATAAATTACATTTCATACCGGATTTTCTTTGATATATTCATCCATAATACGAGCTGCACTCTCTACCAGCTCCGCACACGGGCGTTTTTTATAATATTGTGCGCTGCGTATTTCCGGAACAGGATCCGAGGAAATATCTTGTGCAGTCTTCTCGCCTAATAGAACGCGACAAATAATCGAGCCGTTCTCTTCCCTGAATCTGCGCGCCAGCTCTTGAATACGGGCATAATGATCTGCCTTTGCCTGTCTGTCATCAGGATATGCAGGACCGTATAAGATGCCTGCAACCATACACATCCCACTAACCGCTCCGCAAACCTCACGAAGTCTTCCAAGGCCACCGCCGAAAGACGAAGATAATTTCGATGCAGTAACAAAATCAAGACAGGTTACGTCGTTAAATGCGCAAAAAACTGCCTGTGCACAGTTATATCCTTCTAAAAATAAATCTTTTGCTTTTTGAGAACGGATGCTCATTTAATACCTACTCCTAAGCCTGCTGCAAAACCGTCAAACCAATTGCCACATATTGATTCTACCTCTCCTTTATCGCAAGCAGCTGCAAGTTCCGGATTGATAGGAAGCTTGGCAATAACCGAAAGATTATGCTCTTTTGCAATCTCATCTATATGGCTGTCACCGAATATTTTATAGTCCTTGCCATTATCAGGACAAGTAAAATAAGACATGTTCTCAACAATACCATATATCGGAATATTCATAAGCTCTGCCATTTTCACAGCCTTTGTAACGATCATAGATACTAATTCCTGCGGAGAAGTAACAACGATTATACCGTCTAATTCAATAGACTGGAACACGGTAAGCGGTACGTCCCCCGTTCCCGGAGGCATGTCAATAAACATAAAGTCTACATCTCCCCAGACAACGTCAGTCCAAAATTGCTTGACAGTGCCGGCAATAACAGGTCCCCTCCATACAACAGGATCCGTGTCATCTGCTAATAACAAATTAACAGACATAACCTTGATTCCGCCTGCACTCTCAACCGGAACAATACCGTCATCGCTGCCTTGAGCCTTCTGAGTAATGCCAAAAGCCTTTGGAATCGACGGTCCTGTAATATCTGCATCGAGAATCGCTGTTTTAAAACCTTTTTTATTCATAGTAGCAGCTAAAAGGGATGTAACCATTGATTTACCAACGCCGCCTTTGCCACTTACAATACCAATAACCTTCTTCACGCTGCTTTTGCTGTTAAGATCTGCTTTAAAATCATTTTTGTTCGCCTTACGAGAAGAACAATTCTTAGAACAGCTTGAGCAATCGTGTGTACAACCTTCACTCATTGTATTTATCTCCTTTTACTTTTTTTAGCGGTAAACGGATGTCTTTTTTCCGAAACAAATACAAAATATCCGTCTTTCGTATATACCATAGCACCACCAAATACAGATGTCAATTTATTCTTATACCAGTCGAGGCGCTTTGTAACCATTATCATTTTACCGCCAATGCGAAGTCTTTTAAAACCCTCTTCTATAAAGTTTTTTGCAACTGAGAAATCACTGTGATATGGAGGATTAGACAAGATAATACTGTAATCCTTATCTGCGATCGCAGACAGTCCGTCAGATTGTAATATCCGTATGCCATCCACACCGTTTCTGATTGCATTCTCACCGGCAGTCTCAACCGCCAGCAGATCAATATCACACATGGTAACGTTTTGCGGTCCGGACAGCTTTGCTGCCAATATTCCCACAACGCCGTATCCGCATCCCAAGTCAAGTACCTTGTCCTCCGACGAGAAATCTACGTGTTCTAACATGGCAAGAGTACCGTGATCTATATTTCGCGGTGAAAATAGTTCGGCGCGTGTCTTTAACTCCAAAGGCACACCTTTGATATCAATGGTTAGTTTATAAAAAGTAAGCCGCATCTTATGCCATGTTGCGCCTCCGTGAACCGATGAAGAAACACCTTCATCTACAAAGCCGAAACGTTCATAATAGTGAATAAGATGTTCTTTACACGTCAAAACAATGCCCTTGCGCTTTGCTTTATAACTATCATCAATCACCCTACGCAACATTATAGCAGCAAGACCTCGTTTTCTGTATTCCGGCAGCACGTCAACACCAAATATCATTTGCCACTTGCCGTCAGCTTTGTGAAAAGACGTATCTGCGTACATTTCATCCCTAAGTTCTTCTTCATCTGTTGCAAGGCCGTTTACAAAGCCTACTATTATACCGTTTTTTTCCAATATCCAGAATCCCTCCGGATAAGCCTTAAGTCTTTCTCTAATAGTCGTGTAAGAAGCCTTCTCTTCAGGCGGAAAGCAAATTTGTTCTATTTCTGCTAATATAGGGGCATCATCATATACTGCTTTACGTATGAACATATTACGTATCCTTTCGAATTCCGTGAAAATCTATCAATATTTACGCCTTATTGTAACATAAAAAATATACATTTGCTTATAAAAAGAGCGAACTCACGTCGTATAACCGTGAGTTCAGGGATAATCGTTTAGATCAGTGTGTGAGACCTGTTTTAAGCAGGGATATAACAAGTTATACGCAAGTCACATCACTATATATAAACCGCAACTTGCCAAAATATTACAGATATTTTTTATTTTTTTCAAAATTAATA
>JAFWZX010000002.1 GCA_017517275.1 Clostridia bacterium | reverse complement strand
GTGTGTGTGTGGGTTCGTCTACAGGCGGCGTCGGTGTGGGTGTGGGTTCGTCTACAGGCGGCGTCGGTGTGGGTGTGGGTTCGTCTACAGGCGGCGTTACAGTCGGAGTTGCCGTCGGCTTACGTGTAGGAGTCGGTGTTAAATCCGGAGTCTGCGTTGGTTCCGGAGTCTGAGTCGGTTCCAAAGTGGGTGTAGGAGTAATTTCCGTCGGTGGAGTAATATCAGGTGTTCCGGAAGGTACTACCGTAGGGGTAGATGTTACACTCGGTGTTGCCGTTTCCTGGCTGATAATCGGAGTTATCATAGGAGTGGGCAATACACTATTATTTTGTCTGTAAATTTTGATTCCAAAAACAGCAAGAAAAATAACAATACCTAAGCTTATTCCGAAAATAATCAGTGCCGGCCATATCTTTTCGCCGTCATCATTATTCTTTTTCTTACTCTTAGTATTCTTCTTTGAATTCATCGGGGCTGCTGCAACAGCTGATTTTTCTTTTTTATTGCCCCTTTTTTCTTTATCAGAAATAGTACCGGCAGTTGCTTTTGATTGAACGTCCTTAACTTCCTCAGACACCACAGCATAATTTTCATGAGCAACTTGTTTAGCCGAGCTTTCTTCTGCACCCTTGGCTTCTGCATCTCCGATATCTTCACTTCCTTGTGTTGCTGCATTGTCAAATTGCTCCGTCTCTACAGAAACACCTGCTCCGGCCACAGCCTCACCTACGGCTTTTGAAGCTACGCAGGGAACGTCTTTTACTGCACGTACAATCATAATAGACGTGTCTTTTATAAGACCCTTCTCACTTGCCTGATTCATCAATTTATCTGCTATTTCTGACAAACTGTGTGATTCTGCAAAAATCTTTCGAATCTCCTCATCTTTAACAACCTCGCAAAAAGTCATACTGCACAAGAAAAACATGTCACCTTGTTGAGTATGTATCTCTACGCAGTTTGGATCCAACTGTTCGCTGGTTGGCATCGGACCCAAGTATTGAGTAAGTCGCTTGCGCTTTGGATTCCCCTCTACCTGTTCCTGGTTAAGCAATCCGAGCTCTACCATTCTTTGAGCCTGATTATGATCATATGACAACTGAGTCAAAGTTCCCTTACGGTATAAATATATCCTCGTGTTACCGAGATTACAGGCAATAACATCTTTATCATGAATTCCCAACACTGCTAAAGTAGAAATAACACTCTTGGCCTGTGCACCGGAGGGTTGCCTTGCGCATATAGCCTGATTAGATTCATCTATATAGTTTTCAATATATCCTTGCAGTGCATCACATACGTCGCCTTCGATATCTTGCTCTTTCCATTGTTCGTGTAAATTAGAGAGCTTCTTCATAGCGATCAAAGAAGCCTCGTTTGCATACGAATCACTGCCTTTACCTTCCGCAAGAGCGTAAAACTGCAAGCCCTCCTGATCTTTTTTTTGTTTTAACAAGATCTCCGAAGATTTGTATTCCTCAGTTATATATTTAGAATTAAGATAGAAATTATTAGAATTATGTTCACTTTTTCTGCCGGGACAAGTTGCCGCAACTGCTCTGTAAATCATTTCCAGTCTCTCCTCAGTAAATAATAATTGATACATTAAATAATTGTAGCACGATTAAAGTCTTTTGACAACTTGAATCGTGCTACATATTCAGTCATACAATACTATAATTATTACTTTGCCGCCGAGTGAGCAACCTCTGAAAATACGTAGTTAAGACGTCCATACGGAGCTGCGTCTCCGTCACAATAGAAAGACCATACGTCGTACGTGCCAAGCTCGTTTTTCTGATAATTGTCTGCCCATTTGAATTGAATATCAACACCGGCTCCGATGCCAAGATCCTTGCGAGCAACGCTAAGCATAAGCTTATTTCCTTCATATTTAACAGTTGCTTTAGCAATCTGTGTCCACGCAGAAGAATTATCACATTTATACACGTTGCCGCTGGCAGGGTCGATTTTGTAGTCATATCCATACCATTTTGCAGTATCTTTTGAAGAGCTGTCAATAAACAGCGTCATCCATGTATCTCCTTCAGGAGTTGTGAGATTTTCTGCTGTATCAACATAGAAATACAAATTATTTTCATCCTTTGCAACCTTCATGTTAACAATATCATTACGTCCGGTTGCATTTGTATATGTAAGATTACCAAACCCTTTTGCGTTTCTGTCAACGGTATCGTTCTTATAGTCCAGATATTTCGCTGTTATAGAAGCATTATCCCACTGTGAAAAGTCACCGTTTATATCAATTGTTTGTGAAGCTCCTACGTTAACTCTGTTTGCAGCACCTTTGTACTGTGATACATAGTAACAAATCTGCATATAGTAGTTATCTCCAAATAAACCTCTCATAGGCTCTGCGTCACGGCTTGTGTTAGGATCTGCGCAGTCAACAAATACGATGGGTCTGTTTTTATCAGACACAGGCTGTCTTTGAGCAACCCATTCATTCCATCCTGTAATGAAAATCATCTCTGTGTCTTGCTTTAACGCCCATTCCCACTGTTCTGCAAAGTTATATCCCCACAAAATAGCATCTTCGGAAGTGTCGTTTGCACCGTCGTGCCATGATCTGGATCTGTCATTTGAGCCATACCAAGCAGTATAACTCATCGTTATAGTAGCGGAGTGCTGGGCAATTGAAACGTTACATACTTCTTTTCTGCCATCTACACCATACACGGCATCGTCAGAAAGGAGTCTGTTGAATTCCATCCACGGGAAACCGTTGTCTGTACGTCCTGCATTTGGCCACGTAGATTCTTTAATTGTGAAAAATTCCTTAATTTCATCAGAAGCTTCTTTTGATATACCGATAATCATCGGTTTACCATTCCATTTATACCACAATTCGTCAAGTCTTGGATATTTATCTTTAATTCTCTTGTTATTATACAGACCTTTATAAATAGTGTTCATCGTATTTCCCGAGCTGGAATTTGTATAAAAAGCGAGCTTAGGAACGTCAAATCCCATTTCAAGATACTCATACCAAACTTCAATAAGTTGCTTTACTCTCTCTGTATACGGATACGCATTAGTTGCATCAAATACGATAAAGTCTACACCTGCGTCTGTAAGCATCTGAAGATGCTTTCTCATAACCCATTGATCACTGGATTTGTAGTAACCAAATAATGGCTCTCCCCAGAAATGGTGTGCGCCAACGTTTCCGCCGCCGTTTTTCTTCCAAGCCTCTTCTGACTTCAAAGAATCCGGTGTTTGCGTAGCTATCTTGTAGTTATCGTACGGACCTGCAGTACCGTGCTCGCCCTGCCATAAAAAGTAAAAAATACCTACTTGTTTATCGTTTAAGTCCTTGGTCTGATCGTCATATAACAACTCTCTTCCCAAATCATCCACACCGGCCAACGCACCATTTACGTCAGAAAACAGACCTGTATAAGCGGTAAAAGAACCCGGCTTGTTTGTTTGGTTGGAATCGTCACCACACGCTGCAAAAGAAAGCATCATCGCAGCAAATAAAATAAGAGCAAATACTCGAGAAACAGCCACTGTAGTCTTATTCATTGTGTTCATCCCCTATCACATAATCTTTGAATTAGTATACCAAACCACAATGATTTGCGCAAGAATCAGTTCAACAATATGGCCAATAAAAAATCAGATAACATCTATTACAACGACCTCTGCAGTTGATTTGTACCGCATCGGCAGAGCGGAACAACCAAGTCCGCTTGAAATATACAGGTTAATGCCTTTGTAATTATGCATTCCGTATGCGACGCCTTCTTTTGGAAGAACATCATGTCTTATTAGAGTATACTCGATGTTAAACGGTGTTCTGATCTGGCCACCGTGCGTATGACCGCTAATTACTGCAACATGTTTCATCTGCTGCGCATTTTCACACATAAATCTAACACTGTCCGGATTATGAGTAAGCAAGATGAGCGGTTTATTTTTCTTTTCCGCCTCTTGAGCCCATTTTAAAGACAACTCAGAAATATTAACTGTACAAGTTCTGTAATCTTCTAACGCGGCAAGCATTACGTCGCCCAAGTCAATAATCTCATTATGTAATACACGTATATTATTCGATAATTTTTCAATTGATGCAGCGTATCCTTCACGTGTTATAAAACTAGCGCCGACTTTTTTTTCATCGAATAAATTGTGATCGTGATTTCCGAAAACCAGATAAATAGGAACGTTCACACGTTTTGCAAGCTCTGCCATAAAATCATGGGCTAAAGGAACAGATTCAAGAGTACTGCTCAAATCACCGCCGACTAATACGTATTCGGGGTCAGCATCCACGATAATATCAAAAATATTATTCCACGGCACCAACTTCATGTTCAGATGAAGGTCGGAAATAAATACAAAATGAGATCGTCTTCTTACTGTCTCTAAGTCAAACTGTATGTCTTTGCGAATTACCTTCTTAGCATGGTTCAGTGCATAGATGCACCCAATCAATGAAAAAACAGAAAGTAATATTATAAATAAAAGGATCCATTCCCAAACGGAATCAAGCATTTTTCTTTTTCTCTTCTCTATATTTTTTAATTCCTGCAATCGTTATGTCTTTCCCAAATATCAGTAAAACTAAAATAGCAATCACAGCATAAACAACGGCAAAGCCGGCAATACCATACAAACCGTATGAAATATATTTTATTGTCTTTGACAACAGCGAATCTTCTTTGTCGTCATCAATCTCATCTATTCCTTCCAAATGACCGGGTTCGATAACCGATTCTGTTTCTTTAGGAGAAGCAGTTGCCGGTATATCGGTCGTGTGTTCGGGTGTTGAATTCTGTGTAGGAACAGGTGTCTCTCCGTCTATGAAATACGGTGGCGCCGTTATCGGGTGCAAAGTAGGTGACTTCGTCGGTTTCTCTGTTTCTGTAGGGGCTACTGTAGGAGACGGTGTTATCTGAGGTGTTACCTCGGGTGTTGCCTCAGGTGTTGCCTCGGGTGTTGCCTCAGGTGTTGCCTCGGGTGTTGCCTCAGGTGTTGCCTCAGGTGTTGCCTCAGGTGTTGCCTCGGGAGTTGCCTCAGGTGTTGCCTCGGGTGTTGCCTCGGGTGTTGCCTCGGGTGTTTCCTCGGGTGTTGCCTCGGGTGTTGCCTCGGGTGTATTCTCAGGAGAAACAGTGACACTCGGTTCTAATCCCGGATTTGCATCATTAGCTGTTATGCTCATCATAAACGTTGCAGAGTACAAACAAACGAAAGAAAACACTATAGTTACAATCAATATTCTTTTTATTTGCAGACGAATATCCCTTTGCGTCATCTGTACCAGCCTCCTGTCTCCTGGCTTGAATATCTGGTTTTTTTACTATTTTTACCCCAGATAATAAAGCCTATTCCGATGCCAATCCATAAGCTTATAAAGGCTGTAATAATTATTAAAATGATAAGAGTTCCCGGCGAGATGCCGCTATCGTCTTCTGCCAAAGGAGTAGCCTCGGGCGGGGTGTCTGTCTGATTCAGTATACTCGAAGATAACTTACCCATTACTGCAAAATATCCTGCGTTTGAGTTATTAAAAGCAAGTACACCATCGTTTAAACTATAATCAATCGGAGTTACTTCAAGTTTATCATTTATGTATAATACAACGTATTCTTTATACTCATTAGACTGCTCCGGTAATGACAAGAGAAAACCTATTATTTTCTCCGGTATGTAAACTGAATCGTTCTCAGTAAGCCACATTTTGTAAATTGCAAGACATGAATACTCTCCGTCATATTTGCCTACTGCTTCCAAAAGTAAATCTGCGCTTTCGCCGTCAAAATCAGCCATTTCCGTGACCGTAAAAATAGGATTGCCGGAAAAATCACTTCCGTCAACGTATCCCACTGCAAATTTCCGGTCATTATTTTCGTACGAAAGCCAATTCTCCGGAATCGTGAAAACAGGCGCGTACGGTGTACCGGTAGGCGGCACCGTGTTTGTTATGCTGGCTGTAGGTGTTATCGCAGGAATATCTGTCGGTGTTGTAGTTGGAACTATAGTCGGAGTTATATTAGGCGTCTTCGTTGGCTTCTGTGTAGGCGTTGCCGTCGGCTTCTGTGTAGGCGTCGCCGTCGGCTTCTGCGTAGGCGTCTTCGTCGGCTTCTGCGTAGGTGTTGCCGTTGGCTTCTGTGTAGGCGTCTTCGTCGGCTTCTGCGTAGGTGTTGCCGTTGGCTTCTGTGTAGGTGTTGCCGTTGGCTTCTGTGTAGGCGTTGCCGTTGGCTTCTGTGTAGGCGTCTTCGTCGGCTTCTGTGTAGGCGTTGCCGTCGGCTTCTGTGTAGGTGTTGCCGTCGGCTTCTGTGTAGGTGTTGCCGTCGGTGTAGGAGTCGGCGGAGATACAACGTCAAAAGAAACAGAAATCTTAGCATTAGGCAAATATTCATTCCAATTATCATCTGTAGTGCTCTTTAATGTAACATCAATTGAATTTTTAGTTCCAACCGTCAGAGAAGAGCTAACGTCAAAAACAAGAATCACAAGTTCTGTTTTATCCAGTTCTCCTTCAGATTGCAAAACAGTAAGAGTATTGCCATTTTTATTAACACTATCAATAGGTGTCTGACCTGCCTTTGAATATTCTTTATATTCAAGCCCTTGAGGAAAAACAACCTCTATAATAGATCCTGCAACAGTATACCCGCAATCATATCCTATAGTTAATTTTAGTTGCTGACCTGCATAATATGAAGACTTGTTCAAAGACGCAGTAACCTTCTCCCCCGACGCACCAACAATTCCATTGTAGGTTCCGAAAGAAAAAAGGTTTATAAGAAATATTGCGACAAGACACAAATAATGCTTCTTCATATCTTACTCTCCGCTTAGTTCTGCTTTTCTATTTTGTTCAATAACAGTCTTATTGAGCAACGCAGCTCGCAGTTTAGAAAAATCTGCAATTCCTATTTTACCATCAAAATTGATATCTGCGCAAGTTGCAAAGGGCCCTTCAAGAGTTGTCTTTGATAATATATATGCGCGCATTTTAGAAAAATCCGCAATGCCGATAAGCCCGTCTCCGTTAATATCTCCGTAACACAATATTGTGTAAGAACAATACACCTTTTCGCCGTTGGCAGACTCTATTCTGACGACGGTACCTGTTCCTACGTTATTTTCACCTGATTTATCAGGAATAACGAGAACAATATTATCATTTACGTTTTCGATGATAATTGCTTCCGTTAATTGGTTAACTGTGGTACCGGGAGTAACGCCGCTTATGGTGAAAAGCTCGTCATCCTTTATAAACAAAGATCCTTCTTTGAATCTCAAAGCAGGTAACTTAATCTCCGGCACTCCACTTACATATTCTGCCACTTCTACAGTAAATGTCTGAAAATCAGAAAGATTCTTTATTCCATTCTTGTCAATAACTGTATATATCGAAACAGAGTAGATGCCAAAATTTGTCGGATTCCAAATCATTCCGTTTGAATTCCTGATTATTTTTGTTTTCGTGCCATCAGGCGAAATAATTTCGAACACGTATTTAGCCGGTCCTGATTCCGCCTCATCGCAGGCAAGAATTATGTGTCCGTATTGCATAACACTTCCATCTTGATTAGTAGTCATACAACACGGGCGAATATCAGAAGTGTTTGCATTATAATAAGGCACTTCTTTAACAGAAACAGCCATCTTCTCGCTTGTAACAAAACCCGAATTATTTACAGCCGTTACGTATCGTAACGGTTCTGAAGCCGTATCCTCGCTGTAATAATCTGTGTGCACTAATATGATTTTTCCGGTATCACTGACTTTTACATATTTCGAATAATCATAAATATTATCTAAGGCATAAAATGGAACTTCTATAGTACTACTGTCAAAAACAGGATTTGCGGCCGTTTCATCAGGAGCTTGGACAGTAGGTCTTTTTGATTCTATTACTTCTTCCATTCCATAGTGAATAGTGTTTCCTTCTGAATAATACGGAATCTGTGCATTTTCCGGAGCTTCTTCATTTTGTTCAGGAAAATATAGTGAAGCGACAAGAACGTCACCTTCACCTTCAAATTCAATGCTTACGTATAAATATTTTGTTTTCGTTTGTAAAAAGATTGAATTATCTTTATTGAACCAATATGTAACAAGATATTTTGTAAAAAGCTCATCATCGCTGTAAATACTTCCGTCATGATTGGAAGTAACAGCCGGTGTCATACCTTCAAACCCGTATGACCATTCAAGAGCCTCTAATCCATACCTTGATCTTATTTCATTTACCGAATCTAACAGATTGTCCTCCCATGGAGTAAGAGAATTTACAGACGTAGCATAAATCTGAGAATTGGTTTTGTTCACAACAAAAAACACCACTAATGTGGATAAAATAAATATTAATATTCCGGCTATTTTTGCAATAATGCTTCGTCTCATCTTTTGTTTAATTTTCCTTCGGACATATGTCTGTGCACCATTTTTAGTATAATAAATACTCCTTTTTTTGTCAATCACTACCACTACAGACGCTTCAAAGACAGGGTCAAAGTAGTAGAATCGCAAAACACTAAAAATTATAATTGCAATTTATTTATCATAACACTATACTATGGGTATACTGATTTTAAAGCGAAACGGAGAATATATAGAATTATGAGAAAATTTTTAGCACTTATAATGGTTGTTTTTGTGAGCCTTTGTGCATTTGCAGCCTGCAATGGAAATACAGAGGATATTATGAATGCGACAAAAGCTCCAGCAACGGACGAAGGAGATAAATCTATGGTACCGAATAAAGATCAAGTTATTGTTTGTTTTGGTGACAGTATCACCGAGGGGATGGGAATGGAAAAAACAGATCGCTATCCCGCCATACTAAAGGAAAAGATTAATGATAAGAATTTTACAGTTCTTAATTCAGGTGTTGGCGGAGAGGGAAGTTATACAATCTGTGCAAGAGCTAATGCACTTGAATTCACACTAACAAATGATATTATTTTTGAGAAAGGTGTTAAAGAAGTCCTTTGCGATTGGAAGCTTTTCAGCGGTATTAATGGCGAGGAAATAAAATTACGCTACGGAACAATGGGACGTGAGTTGCCGATAAAAAAATTAAAAATTGACGGTAAAAATTATACACTTCGCTTTCAATATGGCAGCACAGAGGAAGAAGGCCGTTATTACCTTGGAAGAACAGACGTTTCTAAAGCTGAGACAATTACAGTAGGCAGCAAGTGCGAGTTTGATTACTCACAATATTTCAATAGGCCCTACTGTATTATCGCTTTGATGGGAGCAAATGATAAAAACATAGAAACTTCTGTCTTGATTTCAAGATATAAAGCTATTGAAGCCACAACTGACAGATTTATAGCGATTATCCCGCATTTCAGGCCAAAGGCTGCTGCAGAGTTCGAGGAAGCATTTGGCGACAAATGTGTGAACTTGTATGAGTATTGCACAACTGAAGTTTTTGAAGACTATGGTTTTGAAAAAACTTCAGATGACGAAATTGATATAAATGCCGGCAGAATGCCTCGTTCTGTACTTTATAAAAATAATGTTGGTGATTGCCATCTAAACGAAAAAGGATACAGAGCTCTTGCTGATTTGGTTTACCAAAAGGGTGTTGAACTCGGTTACTGGAATTAACGATCCCCTCGTAAATATTAAATACATCCGGAACACCGGGCCGCACGCTTCTACCGGAGCATTGTTTGATATCGATCTTTCTGTTTGCCAATCCCGGCCTACTGATACGATTGTCCTTTTGTAAAGCGATCCAAATAATCGATAACGCTCAAATCACAATGAAAAAACTAAGGAGAATAATAGAATGAGTTTTAACAAATATCTTTGCACTGAAGGCGAGAAACCTTTAGATAATATCGTATCAGACGGCGGGTATATAAGTATTTTCAGGACGATAGCGTGCATCGGTGACAGTTTATCGTCAGGAGAATTTGAATCAATTGACAACAATGGAGCAAAAGGCTACCACGATATGTTTGAGTATTCATGGGGCCAGTATATAGCGCGTATGGCAGGGATTAAAGTATATAACTTTTCGCGAGGCGGAATGACTGCCTCTGAATATACAAACAGCTTTGCAGAAGCAAACGGCTTTTGGGACACTGACAAATTATGTCAAGCATATATCATCGCGCTGGGTCATAACGACCTTTTCGGTCTTAAGCAAGATATCGGAAGCATTGCAGATATCAATAAGGACGATTACAATAAAAATGCCCCCACCGTTACAGGTTACTATGCTAAAATAATTCAAAGAATCAAGCTTATGCAGCCAAGAGCACGCTTTTTCCTTGTTACGATGCCATATACTGAAACAAGCGTTCCCGGGGCGGAACAAGACAAGCTGGCAAAGGCTCTTTACGATATGGCTGACTTTTTCTCTTACACATACGTAGTTGACCTTAGAAAATACGGACCGGTACATGATGAGGAATTCCGCAAAGCTTTCTATATGGGCGGACATATGAACCCTGCCGGATACGTTTATTCTGCAAAACAAATTGCTTCGTACATTGATTATATCATCAGACATAACATGGAAGATTTTATGCAAGTGCCTTATATCGGAACAGATCTTAGTTATACAGAAAGAAAATAAGATATATGAACAAGGGTAGCTCTATATTGCATATGACTTAAATTTTACCTACTTACACTCTTTCACACCAGTCCAATTCATTTGTTACGGGGGATTGCTTTTTGCGTCACTTCCGCTATTGTATTATTCGGTTTTGCCCCTTGTACGGCAAGATAACTGCGTTCTCTTGCTTTTTACATTCTTTTATGATAGATTTATAAAAGATGTAATTTAGGAGGTTTACAAATGAAGATGCACGAATCCGGTGAAATGTATTTAGAAAGCATTCTCGTTCTTAAAAGAAAAATAGCCAACGTTCGCTCTATAGACATTGTTAATCATACCGGCTATACAAAGCCAAGCATCAGCCGTGCCATAAACCTGCTAAAAAAAGATAATATGTTGTCAGTAGATGACAACGGCTACATTACACTAACCCCCGAAGGCGAGGCGCTGGCAATAAAAATATACGAAAGACACAGCATATTGACAAGTCTGTTTGAAAAGATTGGTGTCAGCCCGGAGACAGCAGACTCCGACGCATGCAAAATCGAGCACGTAATCAGCGATGAGACATTTGATAGGATCAAAGAACATTTACACAAATGCAGTAACGATTGCTGACAATCTATATGGATAAGGTTATTTTTCTCGACTCTATCGATTCAACAAATAATTATTTAAAGAAGCTAGCGTGTCAAGGCGCGCCCTGCGGACAAATTGTTTTTGCTCGCAGTCAAACATCAGGTAGAGGACGCCTTGGAAGAAGCTTTGCCCCCCCTGCCGGAACAGGTATTTATCTATCCTGGTTAATCAGACCGGATAATCAACCAAAAGACATTCTGCCTATAACGTGTAAAGCCGCAGTGGCTGTCTGCGATGCTATATACAAATATTGCGGTGTTCAGACTGACATAAAATGGGTAAATGACCTTCAGATAAACGGTCGCAAGATATGCGGAATTTTGACAGAAACCTCTTTATGCGGAGGCAGTATATCATATGTAATCGTCGGAATCGGTATCAACGTTAACACGAAAGCTGAAGACTTTCCGCCGGAAATACAAGATATTGCCACATCGCTTTTTGCAGAAACAGGTAAAACATACGATATTGACAAACTCCTTGTTTCTATTGTGCAGGAGCTGAGAAAAATAACAGAAAACACCAATTCTGATTATTACCTCCATAGCTACGTCAACAGAAATATAATCCCCGGAAATTCTATTCGCATCATCACTCCTTTAGGTGAAAAAAACGGCGAAGCATTATGTATAAACGACGATTTCTCACTTAAAGTGCGCATGGAAAACGGCACTGAAGAGGACCTTGCCAGTTCCGAAGTCAGCATCCGAAAGAGATAAAAAAACCTCCGCTTACAAAGAGCGGAGGCAAAAAGGTAGGATATATTAATCTATATTAACGGAGATATATTCTTTTTCTTTAGCATGGCAGGAATCCTTCAAGGCACAACCGCCGCAACCGCAACTGCAAGAGGACTTACCGCGACGCTTATCTGATATGATTTTCACTACAATAAGAGAAATAACAGCAGCGACAACCAGCAAAACTATAATAGAAGCTATATTGTTTTCAATCCATTTTAACATAATTATCTGACACCCGCCTTGAGTTTGGAAGTTTTATCTTTATAAGGGCGAACCAACAGGAAAATCAAAGCCGCAAGCCCGATAAATGCAATAACTGTTCCTACAAAATTAGGTGTGCCTAAGAAAAGCAGTCCTAACTGATATACGATAAAAGATATTGCATATGCAAAACACGTCATGTAAGTAATCGCAAAGGCAGTCCATTTCCAGTTGTTCATTTCACGCTTGATAGCGCCCATGGCAGCAAAACAAGGAGCACAAAGCAAGTTAAAAATCATAAATGAGAATGCGCTGAGTTTGCTTCCGTCAAAGAATCTCAAGCCTACTTCAACCGCTCCGGATGAAACGCCCTCTTCCACTTCCGCAAGGAGATCTCCTTCCATTCCCGACAGCGTACCAAACACACCAACTACTTCTTCCTTTGCAACGAGTCCGAGGATAGTAGCAACGGCTGCCTGCCACTTACCAAATCCCAAAGGAGTGAAAACAACTGCAATTGCCGAACCTATAACGTTAAGTAAGGAAGCCTCATCTCCCTCTCCTATATAATGGAAGCCACCTTCGAAGGTAAAGCTATTAAGGAGCCAGATGATTACGCTGGCAGCTACAATAACCGTACCTGCACGTTTAATAAATGACCAACCTCTTTCCCACGTTGAACGTAAAATGTTTGACGGAACAGGTGCGTGATATGCAGGAAGTTCCATTACAAACGGAGCGGGATCACCGGCAAACTTCTTCGTTTTCTTTAATATGATACCTGTTACTATTACTGCCGCTACACCTATAAAATATGCTGCCGTTGCAATCCATGCACTGCCGCCGAATAAGGCAGCTGCTATAAGCGCAACAATAGGCATCTTAGCGCCGCACGGAATAAAGCCTGTTGTAATAATTGTCATACGGCGATCGCGCTCCTGCTCTATCGTACGACTTGCCATTATACCGGGAACTCCACAGCCCGATGCAATAAGCATTGGTATAAAGGATTTACCTGAGAGTCCGAATCTACGGAAGATTCTGTCCATAATAAAGGCAACTCTTGACATGTAACCGCAGTCTTCAAGAATAGACAATAAGAGGAATAAAATAAGCATTTGAGGAACAAAGCCCAAGACTGCACCTACACCGCCTACGATACCGTCTGCCACAAGACTTACAAGCCAGCCCCAACAACCGAGAGATTCAAGACCTGACGTAACAGCCGGAACAATCCACTCTCCGAATAAGGTATCATTCATAAACCCAACCGTCCAATCACCTACCGTTCCGATGGAAATTGTATAAACCAGGTACATGATCAATGCAAAAATAGGAAGTGCAAGAATACGGTTTGTAATTATTTTGTCGATTTTATCCGAAACAGAAAGCTTTCCTCTCTTTTGCTTTTTATAGCATCTGCTCAAAACAGATCCTATGAAAACGTATCTTTCATTTGTAATAATACTCTCTGCGTCATCATCAAGCTCATTCTCGACTGCGACGATATCAGCTTCAATATGTTCAATTTTTTCAGAAGAGAGATTTAGCTTTTCTAATACCTTCTCGTCTCTTTCAAAGAGCTTTACGGCATACCAGCGTTGTTGCTCCTCAGGGAAATTATGCAATGCAGCCTCTTCAATATGAGCAATAGCATGTTCAATTGTTCCGGAAAAGCTGTGGCTGAGATTTGTTCTTTTTTCTTTTGCAGCTTTGATAGCTTCGTTGGCAGCTTCCGTAATCCCGGTGCCTTTCAAAGCAGATATCTCAATAATAGGACAACCCAGCTGGGCAGAAAGCTGCTTAATGTCAATCTTATCACCGTGCTTATTAACAACGTCCATCATGTTGATTGCAATAACCGTCGGAATCCCAAGTTCCATAAGCTGAGTGGACAAGTAAAGGTTTCTCTCTAGATTTGTACCGTCTACAATATTCAATATTGCATCAGGTCTTTCTTCAATAAGATAGTTACGTGCGACTACCTCTTCTAACGTATACGGTGACAAAGAATAAATACCCGGAAGGTCCATAACAATAACGTCTTTATCTTTTTTGTATTTACCTTCCTTCTTCTCTACAGTAACACCCGGCCAGTTACCTACCGTCTGGTTACCTCCGGTCAATGCATTAAATAACGTAGTTTTACCGCAGTTCGGGTTGCCCGCAAGGGCGATTTTTATACTCATCTCTCGTTTCCTTTCTCTTTCAGTTAGTCTAAGCTAACTTGTATGTAAAAAAATTATTGAACTTCTATCATTTCACAATCTGCTTTTCGAAGTGACAACTCATATCCACGTACGTTTACTTCCATAGGATCTCCCAAAGGAGCTACTTTGCGCACGTAAATCTCTGCGCCCTTAGTAATGCCCATATCCATAATACGTCTCTTGACGGCGCCTTCTCCGTGAAGCTTAACAACAGTACAGGTCTCGCCTACTTTAATATCTCTTAAAGTCCTCATTTTTTCCTCCTGGTTAAATTTATATCATTATTTTCTGAGCCATTTCCTTGCTGATTGCAATACGGCTTTCTTTAACATGTACGATAACGTTTCCGCCGATGGAATTGATAACACTAACGCTACTACCGGGAACAAATCCAAGGTTTTCTAAATGTTTTTTGACTTCAGGGCTTCCCCCGATTCTGATTATTATATTTTCCTCACCAACATTTGCTAATGTAAGCGGCATCATATAACTGACTCCCTCTTTTCGTGAAAACCTGCTAAATCGAAGTTGTAATTAACTGTCACAAGTTAGTCTATGCTAACTTACTGCGATATAATAAGACATTTCTTGTATTATGTCAATATGTGTTAGTTGAAAAATTAAACGCAACAACGAAGAACTAAATGCAACGTGAAAAGTTAAATGCAACATGGAAAAAACTGAATGTACAGCGCTTTTCAAAAAAAAGCACTGTACATTCAATAAAAAATAGATAAAATAGAGTTAGCTGGTAGCGGCAACTCTTTTTTTGGGTATAACAAAATTGAACTGCACAAAATTTTTTTAAGTGTGTTAAACCTAAATGCAACTCTTTGGTGATATGAAAATTAGTGTTTGCCGGTGCTTTTGATTTACTTGATAAGGTCACCTGTTAGGTTAATTTCATGTGGTTGTATAAGGTTGATATTTAGCTTT
>JAFWZX010000012.1 GCA_017517275.1 Clostridia bacterium | reverse complement strand
CAGTTTTATGCGGTATTAGCACAGGTTTCCCTGTGTTATCCCCCTGTAAGAGGCAGATTGCCCACGCGTTACTCACCCGTCCGCCGCTAAGTCTACCAGCTTCACCCCGAAGGGATCCATTAGTAAACTCCGCTCGACTTGCATGTGTTAGTCACGCCGCCAGCGTTCGTCCTGAGCCAGGATCAAACTCTCAAATTAATTATCTCAGCCCTTCGTTGAAGCGGCTTAAAAACTTTTTTAATTTGAAGTATGATTTGCTCATTACTTCGTGCTTATCTCTTGATAAGCATTGCACCTTGTCCATGGTGCTCTGGCTTGTTTTGTTTTTTAAAAACTCAAAAAAATTATTCTAACGAGTTTACATGTTTGTTTTTGTACACTGTTTACTTTTCAAGGTTCATCGCTGTCGTTTTCGCGACAGCTTGGCTATAATACCACTCCCGTCTTTTATTGTCAACACCTTTTTTAAAATATTTTTATTTATTTTTTATGTCTTGCTTTTGACTAATTTGTGAACGGTTTTTTTGCTTTTTTGTGGAATATTATTATAGCGTGTAACTGGGAAGATACGGCATTTTTACATACAACCGTATATGTTTCTTCAGTTTCAGAAAGCATGCATTTAATCTTATCTCCCGGTAATATTTCATGTTTATACATTATTTCAATCTCTTCTACGTTTTCTTCCGTGTTGACTCTTCCGGACAGAAATTCAGAAGCCAAATCAAGATAATGCGCATTATTTAAATGATTATTCACATCTATCCAATGAGGATAGATCTCGCACTCTTTTTCATATATATAATCTGTAGGTTCTGCCAATTTTTTTATTTTGTCATCTGCAAAGTTGCTTTTTTGGGGTTCTGACTCATATGCGTCAATGAGAGTTTCCGGAACTCTGTCGAATTTCTTATCCTCTATGTTATAATGTGCCCAGTTTGACAAACCGCAAATGATTAATTTGCCCACTGAATTGCGAACCTCAAATTCTCTGGTTGCCGTTATATTCCTTATATCAACAGACCAGGTGCTTATGTTGATTTCGTCCCCGTATTTTGGTTTCTCGTGTATCTTAAGCTTATATGATGTTAGTAACCATCTTGAAGGTGAAGTATGATAATCTTCGCCGGCTGCATTTGAATGCATTCCGGCGATATCTTCAAACATTGTCAATATGGAACTGTTCTTTATATAATATGTCTTATCTGTATATCTGTGTCCTACAAAAAAAGTATTTGATACAACCATATTGTTACCTCTTTGTGAAATATCCGTCAAAAGGATCTACAGGAACGTTATTTTCACGTACTTCGTAATGAATGTGATAACCTGTCGCACATCCTGTCTTTCCGACTAATCCCACAATATCTCCGCGTTTTACAGAGTCACCTTTTTTTACCAGAATTTTGTTGCAGTGCGCATATAAAGTCGATATTTTCACTCCATCTTTGTCAGTGCCGTGATATATAATAAAATACTTTCCGTATCCGTCTGAATCATTGCCCACGTACGTTACCGTACCGTCTGCCGATGCCAGTATATTTGTGTTCTTTGACGCTGCAATATCAATACCTTTGTGTAACTTCATAACCTTATATACCGGATGAAGTCTCATTCCGTAGTATGAAGCAACTCGGTATGTATTGTCAGATGGCCAGAGTAAAACACCATTTGAGTTGCTGTATTGAAGTTTCAAATCTTCATACTGCTGCTCAAGCTCTTTTATCTCTGCTTCGATTCTTTTGGATTCTTCTTCCATAAGATCTTCTTCGTCTCTGAGCTTATCTAAAGTATTTTGAATCTTTTCAAGATCCTCATCAATTATTTCTTTATTTGCCTTCAGGCGTTCAATGGCAGAACGTATTGCCGCAAGAGTATCTTCCGCATCCAGCGCAAGAATTTCCGCTTTTGCTTTCTTAATATCTATATCTTTTTTTAATTGTATTAAGTCCTCCAGAGTGCGTTTGTCTTGCTCAAGAAGCTTTGTGAAAAGACGGGCTCTGGAAGCATAATCAAAAATACTTTCTGCTTCTGCATATAACTTAAGGTAATCGAATTGGGAATATTTATAAAGTACGTTCATTCTGTTTAACAGCATGTCCATTTTTGTATTATATTCCTCAGTAAGCTCATCTATTTCGCTTTGGAAGTTTAATATCTGGTCAGCGATTTCCTCAAGAATAGCTATCTGCTGTTCTTGTTCTGTTATTTCAGCTTTTATCTGAGCGTTAATCTCTGCTTGTGCAGAGGATTGCTTTTCTAATTCTTCTTTCTTCTTTTTTATATCCGCCAATAATTCTTTTAAATCATCCTGAATCGCGCTATGTTCTTTATTAGCGTCCTCTATCTGGTCTTTTATACCGCTTAAGGTCGCTGCAATAGCTTCTCCGCCTGTGGTTACAAACAGAACAAATATCAGTGAAAATAAAGTAATGATTTGTATTATCCTTTGTTTTTTCATGTTTTCTCCTTTGTGGTAAGCATAATATTAATAGTTTCCGTATGTGTCGCACACTGCATATATATCGCGGAGAAAATAGCCGTCTGCTCCGCATCTTTGAGTTATCCATTGTCCGATAGACTCGTCTACTGTATTTTTAAACCAATAATCATATACTTGTTGAATCCTGTCCTCTTCAGGTGCATACGGAGATAAATCGTCTCTGTATTTTCCAATATTATTTAACCATCTTTTAATATGGTATTTCATCTCCGTAGAAATATTGCTTTTTTGTGCTTGCACCATCGCTTTAAGATTGTCGGCAGACCATATCTCTGTTGCCAGCTTTTCGCAAAAATCTACAAATTTTGCACGGAACGAATCATTCTTCAAGCAAAAATCAAGAACGCCTTTTAAATATAAAGGATCTGAATAATAGCCGTAATCGACATTGGGATATCCGCTGTATGACAGCTTGCTGCGCTGAGTATTTGTAAGCTCAGACCACATCAGATATCTGAAATTGTACGCATCAGCTTTTGTATATAATTCAGACGGCATGTTTGGAGATGTAGATACTGTATATCTTGCCATTCCCAAATCTGCATCTCTCATCATAAACCTATATTTTCCATCTGCATATTTGTATAATCTTACGTTGTTGTGCGGCCAGTCAGTGTTGCAAACAAAAATATTTATAGCACAGTATTCCAAAAAGTTATCCAAATCAACGTATTTTCCCACTTCCTCGTAAGTATATTTACCATTTCCTATGTCCTGCATAATATTCTGGAATTTAGCAAGTTCTCCGGCAGGACCTTCGTCCTGCTTATAATAGAACCAACTTCCGTCATATCTGCCGCCTGTAGACGTGTCGAGTTCTGAGGAAATAAGCGTAATATTCTCTTTGTCTGCTATCTTATATACGTTTGCAACGTAATTCTCCGATTCGTGTTCACGCATATTGAGCATTCCGTAATATGCTCCGTTGAGAATAACGATAACAGGTCTATAAGCCATTCCGTCAACGTTCGGAGCTGCTTTTTGTGCAATGAGAGCGACAAATCCATCGCGCATAAAGGAAGTACGAATATTCTGTGTTCCGTTTACCATGGCGTCATTTCCGCCGTTTCTAAGTACAATACTGTCGTAATCCTCCAAAAGAGAACCGTCTGCTGCTAATCTGTCAGGAAAGAAAGCATAGTTGAACTTACCGTCCCCATCATATTGAGTAGCATTAAAATACGATGATTTTCTTGCTGAAAGTCTGAATGATTTTTGTGCTTGTGAGCGACTGCTTCCACCGAACATTCTCACTCCGGCATCTTGTGACAATCCTAAGATACCGTCTTTTTCAATAAACTCAAGATGAACAGGCCTCTCCCAGGCAGAACCGCGTTGATTATAGTTTGTGATAATTCCTTTTGATCCTGTCAGGTTACTTTCTGCAGTTACAAGAGATATAACAGGCAGGTCGATTTTTTCACTTCTTAACGACTTTATGTAAGTTGCAGTCTCTATTTTGCCAATGAGTTTGCCCGTGCCGTCAAATACAGCTGCTCTTAAGATTGAAGTCGTAAACTTTGCAGCTGCATCCGTAAGAGATTTAACGTGGGGAAGTTTTATTGACTGTGAAAAAGGCACAGATCCTGACGTCGGTTCTTCCTGGTTATATGATACTCTGATTGTATAGTTTGTTATGCCGGCTCCCTTTAACGCCGCCTTATCTTGCTCTGACAGAGAAATCTCTACAGATATATCTCCTGTATAAAAACCTGCTGTCTGTGAGAATACCGGCTTAATATTTTTTACTAATTCCTGAGCATTTGCCGGCGGTGTTGGTGTAGGTGTAGGTTTTGCAGTGGGCTTCACAGTCGGCTTTGCAGTCGGCTTTGCAGTAGGCTTTGCAGTAGGCTTTGCAGTCGGCTTTGCGGTATGAGTTGCGGTAGGTGTAACAGTAGGTTTGGCAGTAGCTTCCTGTGTTGTTATCTCCGTCGTAACAGGTGTCTGCGGTTGGCTTGTGGGTGCCTCCGGTGTAACTTGCGCAGGAGACTCTGTAGGTTCCTGTGTTGAAGTCTGCAGAGGTGACGGGGTTTCATTTTGAGATGCAGTCTGAGTAACAGTCGGGGATATAACAGGAGCGTTATCTTCTCCGTCACACGACACAAACACAAAAATCATTGTGATTATTATAAAGATTGTAATAATCCCTATTGCCTTTCTCTTCATCTTTTGTCTCCTTTCAAGCGCACGTAAAAATCATGATTCCGGAGTTGTTTCGTCAATATTCTCCGTTTCTTCTAAAGTGCTATCTGCTGATTTTTCGCTCTCCGGTCCCTCAACCTCATCTTCTTCGCGATGTGTCTTTGCTGCAGCAACAAGATAATTATTTTCTGACGTTCTCATCAAAGTAACACCGCTCGTAGCTCTGCCTATCGTGCTAATGTCGCTTGCGTGAATTCTTATTACAACGCCTTCACTTGTTATCATCATAATATCGTCTTCATCATTTACCATAAGCAAGCTTACAAGCTCTCCTGTTTTTTCTGAAATACGATACGTCATTATGCCCTTGCCGCCTCTGGACTGTCTTCCGTATTCATCAACGCGGGTTCTCTTTCCAAAACCTTTTTGTGTAACAACCATAACCTCGTTCAGGTCGTCGCATATACCCATTCCCACAACAGCGTCATCTTCCTTGAGTGTTATTCCCTTAACACCGATGGACGATCTGCCGGTAGGTCTTACGTCTTCTTCACTAAAACGAATCGACATACCTTTGCGAGTAGCAAGTATGATATCTTGTTCTTTGTTTATTATAGCAGCTCCGATAAGGGCATCGTCGTCACGCAATTCTACTGCAATAAGACCGCTCTTGCGGATATTAGCATATTGCGTAAGCTCTGTTTTCTTGATAATGCCAGCCTTTGTTGCCATAACCATATAGTCTCCGTCTTCAAAAGTATTCAGCGGAATTATGGCTGCAATTTTCTCATCTCCGTCAAGCGGCAACAGATTAACAATCGCCGTTCCTCTACCGGTTCTGCCGGAATCCGGAACCTCGTATCCGCGAAGCGAATACACCTTACCCTTAGTTGATATAAACAAAAGCGTACTATGAGAAGAAGTAATAAGAATTTTTTCTGCGAAGTCTTCATCTCGCGCATTAAGGCCGATAACTCCGCGACCGCCTCTTTTCTGAGCTCTGTACGTATCTGCAGGAGTTCTTTTTACGTATCCAAAGTGAGTTAACGTTATTGCAACGTTCTGCTCTGTAATAAGGTCATCAATGTCTATCTCACCTTCGTATGGAACGATTCTTGTTCTTCTGTCATCACCATATTTGTTTTTAATCTCTATAAGTTCATCTTTAACAACTGACATAAGGAGAGTCTCATCTGCAAGCAAGCCTCTGAAATACGTTATTTCTCTTCTCTTTTGTTCGAGTTCCTCAACAACCTTATCTCTTTCCATGCCGGTCAGACGGCCCAGTCTCATATCTACAATATATTGTGCCTGTCTCTCTGTAAGAGCAAATCTTTCCATTAAGCCTTCTTTTGCCTGCTGTTCCGTCTTAGATCCGCGAATTATCCTGATAACTTCTTCAATGTTATCAATAGCAATTAATGCGCCTTCTAAAATATGGGCTCTGTCAAGCGCTTTATCAAGATCAAATTGCGTACGTCGTGTGACAACCTCTTTTTGGTGAGCAATATAATATTCCAAAGCTTCTTTAAGATTAAGAATCTTCGGCTGATATGATCCATTTTCCCCGGGAACAATGGCAAGCATGTTTACGTTGAATGCATCTTCCAATTGTGTATATTTATACAATTGATTAAGAAGAACATTGGCATTTGCATCTCTTTTGAGCTCAATGACAATTCTGATGCCTTCTTTGCTATATTCGTCCCGCAATCCGCTGATTGAATCGACTCTTTTATCCTTAACCAGTTCAGCGATTTTCTCCACAAGACGTGCATTATTAACCATATAAGGCAATTCGCTGATAATAATCCGCTGCCTGCCGTTAGGCATTTCTTCAATTGTGGCTTCCGCCCTAACAACAATACGTCCGCGGCCTGTTTTATAAGCTTCACGAATACCCTGTACACCCAGGATGTTTGCTGCTGTCGGAAAGTCAGGCCCTTTTATATATTGCATAAGTTCATCTATAGATAATTCAGGATTATCAATCAAGGCAACTACACCGTCGATTACTTCTCTTAGATTATGAGGAGGAATATTCGTTGCCATGCCGACTGCAATACCGGACGACCCATTTACAAGAAGGTTTGGAAATCTTGACGGTAATACGCAAGGTTCAATCTCGTGTTCATCGTAGTTAGGTCTGAAATCTACAGTGTTCTTATTGATATCAGATACCATTTCCATAGAGATCTTTGTCATTCTGGCTTCTGTGTATCGTTGAGCGGCAGGAGCATCTCCGTCTCTGGAACCAAAGTTACCGTTTCCGTCGACTAACATATATCTCATGGAAAAGTCTTGTGCAAGACGTACCAAACTGTCATATATAGCCGCATCTCCGTGAGGATGGTAGTGACCCATTACGTAACCTGTAGTGGTAGCACATTTTCTGTATGACTTGTCCGGTGTATATCCGAGTTCGTAAAGTGAATATATAATTCTTCTATGTACAGGCTTAAGACCATCTCTTACGTCAGGAAGCGCACGGTCTACGATTACGCTCATCGCGTACTCAATAAACGACCGTTTCATCTCGCGCTCTATATCAACAGGTATTATTCTGTCAATTGTTTCCTGGTCAAGAATTTCATTCTCGTTCATTTCGTCTTCCCCTTTATAAAAACTGATTGGTAAAAATTAGTTATACTCTAACTCATTTATTATATACTAAAACCGATTAAAAGTCCACATAAATGTCTTTATGAAACAATTCGCCTTACTTCATTAAACCGTTCTCTTTCTTAGGTATCCTAATAACAAACTCAAAATATTCCCCTCTGTCAAACTGAGCCGCACGCAGATCCACTCCTCCTCTTTTCACCTCAGTTATCAGCTCTCGTATATTGCCTACAAACATCTTGATATCTTTTAAAATACTCTGTTTTGTTCTCTTTTCAGTAATGACCTTGATTTGATGATCTTCTTTTTCTTCCATATCCAGCGCTTTCTTTACAAGTACCTCACTGATATATTTCTCTGTCTCTTGAACACTGTAATGCATATCACAAATTGTTTTAATGATTTTCAGTTGCAGCTTCTCATCTTGAACCTTTAAAAGTGCGCGAGCATGCCTCTCCGACAATCCGTAGGTGCAAATAATTTTCTTAATCATCGGAGGCAATTTAAGTAATCTGATCTTATTTGCGATAGCAGACTGGCTTTTACCTACCTTACGGGCTACCTCTTCTTGGGTAAGGCCGTATTCCATAATAAGGCAGACATATCCTTCTGCTTCTTCAATAAAACTAAGATTTTCTCTTTGAAGATTCTCGACAAGAGCAAATATTGCACTCTCATTTTCAGATATATTATAAACAATAGCCGGAATTGTTCTGAGTCCCGCAATTTTCGCAGCCCTGAGTCTTCTTTCTCCTGATACAAGCTCATACGTAGGAATCATCTCTCCCATACATCTTACCGTTATCGGTTGAAGAACACCATGCTGTTTAATTGAACTTGCCAGATCATACAAGCTTGTTCTGGCAAAATCCTTGCGCGGTTGGAGAGGATTTGCCCGTATTCTCTCAACAGGGATCTCAACAATGAGTTCCTCTCTGGCAGACTCCGAATAAATTTTCTTTGCATTATTTCCGTCAGTCATGTAAAAACCCTCCTGTTTCATTTTTTGATTGACACAGAAGGGTTATACGACAGTTTTTTGTAAAAAGAAATACTTTCAGCGACTCGGTAAGCGATTTCTCACCGACTCACTATACACACTTTCGACCAAAATCGACTCGTTATAGGGGTTTTTTGGTAATAATTGAGGTGTTTCGTGGATAACGAGTCGGTAAAATGTTAGTTTTCTTAACGAAGATATTACGATGAAGGATGACCTCCTCGTCTACTTTAAGTTCATACCTTCTCTCACCAAGATAAAATCCGCAAAGAGCTTTTAGAGCAAAATCATAAGGGGGCTCTTCCGACAGCCCCTTCATGCTGATAAATATACCTCCAACCTTGACAAAAGGCATACAATACTCCAGCAAACAATTGAGAGGTGCAACGGCTCTTGCTGTTGCGGCATCGTATTGCTCTCTATATTCAGGATTATGACCCAATTCTTCTGCTCTTGATTGTACTGTTTTTATTCCGTCAAGAGACAGAATCCTTATGACCTCATTTAAGAACCGAATTCTTTTTCCCGTAGAATCAATTAGACAAACCCGGATATCCGGACACATTATTTTTACAGGTATCCCGGGGAACCCTGCGCCGGTACCAACATCTATTAATGACTTGACATTATATTCATTAAGTGAAGGAATTATACTTACGCTGTCAACAAAATGTTTTATAACAAACTCTTTTTCATCTGTGATTGCCGTCAGATTCATTACTTTATTCTGTTCTAACAGAAAATCCATATATTTCTCCAGCTGAGATATCTGCTCGTCTGATGCCTTCACACCGAACTGAGAAAAACCTTCTGTCAGTATTTTTTTGCTGTATTCAGTCATTTTTTTGTCTCTCCTGTGGGATTCTGATTAAAATAAATCAATAATGCAGTAATATCTGCCGGTGAAACACCCGTAATTCTTCCGGCTTGACCAATTGTCTCAGGTTGAATCTTAGTAAGTTTTTCTCTTGCCTCAAGGCTAATATTTTTAATTTTACTATAATCGAAATCCTGTGGAAGTGCACGGCCTTCTGTCTTTTTAAATTGATCAATCTGAGACAGCTGACGTTTGATATATCCTTCGTATTTCACTGTTATTTCAATCTGTTCAATTTCTCTGAACGATAATTCTTTTCTGTTGTTTTCCGGATGTGCCATATCTTCTATTATACAAACGTCTTGATATGTTATTTCCGGGCGCTTCAATAAATCAAGCAAGGATGTGTTACCGCTTTTAATTGCAGCTGTTCCTAAGCTTTCTATATACGCGTTCACTGTGGCGCTTGGTGAAATGTGTGTCTCTGTTATTCTGATAATTTCATTGCTTATTCTCTCCATTTTTTGGCGGAATCTATCATATCTTTCCTGAGAAATCAGTCCGATTTCATATCCAAGCTGTGTTAATCTGGCATCTGCATTATCCTGCCTTAATACTAATCTGTATTCTGATCTTGCCGTCATCATTCTATACGGTTCTTTTGTTCCTCTTGTTACAAGATCATCAATTAATACTCCGATATACGCAGTTGCTCTGTCAATAACAACAGGTTCTTTTGCAGCAAGCTTTCTTGACGCATTAATTCCTGCAATAAGCCCTTGACCTGCTGCCTCTTCATAGCCGGAAGATCCGTTTATTTGCCCTGCGCAAAAAAGTCCATTGACTATCCTGCTTTCTAAAGATAGCTTAAGCTCACGTGCGTCGATTGCATCGTATTCAATTGCATATGCCGGACGCATCACACTTACATTCTCTAATCCCGTTATTGTTCTGACGAAAGCGAGCTGAACATCTTCCGGCAGACTGGATGAAATACCCTGCATATACATTTCCTGGGTATCGCTTCCCATCGGCTCTAAGAACATCTGATGCCTTTCTTTGTCAGCAAATCTGACAATTTTATCCTCAATTGACGGGCAATATCTGGGACCTACTCCTTCAATCGCACCATTAAATAATGGAGATCTGTCAAGATTCGCCTTTATGATGTTATGCGTTTCTTCCGTTGTATGTGAAAGATAACACGGCACCTGCTCAAGATCGCTTTTATACTCATCAAAGGAAAAAGAAAAAGGTTGCTCGTCTCCGTATTGAGGCTCCATTTTATCAAAATTAACTGATAATCCATTAATTCTCGGAGGTGTTCCCGTTTTGAAACGAACAATAGTATGGCCAAACTCTGCTAAACATTCTGATAATTCGTTTGCCGGGAAATGACCGTCAGGACCACTGTTTCTACTATAATCACCTATTATAATTTTTCCCTTTAAATACGTACCGGTGCAAGCGATAGCGCACTTGCATTTATATATACCGCCCAGATGTGTTTGCACACCTGTAACGTATTGTTTTCCTGATTCGTCTTTTTCAACAAGGATCCTCGTAATCTCCGCCTGTTTCAAATCAAGATTTTCTTGACATTCCAATACGTTTTTCATGTACATTTGGTACCTTTTTCTGTCAATCTGTGCTCGCGGAGAATACACGGCAGGTCCTTTTGCTTTATTTAACAGCTTTGTTTGGATAGCGTTAAGATCTGCTGCACGACCCATTTCTCCTCCGAGAGCATCAATCTCTCTTACAAGCTGTCCTTTTGCAGTACCGCCAATACTTGGATTACATGCCATATTAGCAATACTATCGATGTTTATGCCAAAAATAACCGTCTTGTATCCAAGCCGCGAAGCTGCAAGAGCAGCTTCGCATCCGGCATGTCCCGCACCGATAACCGCAATATCATAACTATCGTAATATTCAAAATATTTATTATCCATTTTATACCACCACGCATAAACTCTTAAACATCTTTATTTACCTAAACAAAATTGACTGAAAATTGTTTCTACTACATCTGCTTCTATGGATTTTCCGGTAATTTTCTCCAGATATTTGCCACATTCCCATATATCATAAGAAATACAATCTATCGGCATATTATTTTTATAACTCTCTTTTGCCTTTGTTATGGCCTCTATGCTACTGTCTAACAATTTCTTGTGTCTTTCATTTGTAATAATATTTTCTGTATTCATGTATACACCTTTTTCTGTGAAAATCCGGCGTAACCTGTTAAAAATTTCTTCTATTCCCTGATTTGATAATATAGATATCATAATAGGTTCATACTGTGAAAATACTTCAAATAGTTCGGTTTCTCTTTTTTTATCTATAAGGTCAGTTTTATTAATAATAGTCATAATCGGAACGTTATATCTTTGAGAAATTTCGAATAACAGTTCCTTTTCCTCTTCCGTATTTCCTTGAGCATCAATTACGTATAAAATTAAATCCGAATCAGAAATAGCTATGTATGATCTATCAACACCTATTTTTTCCACAATGTCTTGTGTCTCACGAAGTCCCGCTGTGTCTGTGATAATAATGGGAATTCCGTCTACGTCAATATTTACTTCGATGATATCTCTTGTTGTTCCGGGAATATTTGTTACAATAGCCCTGTCACTTCCGTATAAAACATTCAACAGTGAGGACTTTCCTGCATTTGGTTTACCGGCAATAGCCACTTTAAATCCGTCTTTGATAATTTTTCCTCTTGAATATGTAGCAGACATTTTTTTCAATTGCTCTTCTATACGTTCGAGAGTATTCATAGCTTCCTGCGCAGTATCCTCTTCCATTTCGTACTCGGGATAATCAATAGCGACTTCTATTTGTGCAAGACATAGACTAAGCTTTTCGCAAATATCATTAAGTTCATTGTCAAGTCGTCCGGAAAGCTGGCTGATTGCGGCTTTGTGAGCCTCACTCGTCTTTGCATTTATCAAGTCCATAACAGCTTCTGCACCGGATAATGCGATTCTTCCGTTTAAAAAGGCCCTTTTTGTAAATTCTCCCGGCTCTGCCGGTCTTGCTCCGTTTTTATATATTAATGCTAAAATTGAGTGCATGACGGCATATCCGCCATGACAATTTATTTCGACTACATCTTCTTTTGTATAAGATTTTGGAGCTCTCATTAAAGAAACAAGACATTCATCTAAAATTTGATTTGTCTCATGATTAATAATATAACCATATTTTATGGTATGAGTAGACATGCGGGCAACAGAATCTGCCGCCCGCTTTGTATCAACAAATATTTTATCAGCAACATCAATTGCATTTATGCCGCTGATTCTTATTATTCCGATGCCGCCGCCACCTGACATGGTGGAGATTGCAGCAATAGTATCTTCATAATACTGCATCATATCTTCTTTACATATGGCTTCGTCTTAACTACCACGTAACGATTAGGTTCATATCCCTGACTCTCGGTAACAACGTTTCTGTTCGTTTGAAGAGCCATATGAATAATTCTACGCTCATATGCAGGCATCGCATCAAGAGCTACAGGTCTTTTATATTTCATTACTCTCTCAGCTGCTCTGTTTGCAATTCCTTTTAACGTCTGCTCGCGTTTTTTTCTGTAATCCATAATATCGATATTAACACGAACGTAATTTTCTTTATCCTTGTTTACTAAAGTGTTAGCAATATAGTTAATTGCTTGCAGTGTGTCACCGTGTTTTCCGATTAAATGTGCAACGTCATTACCTGTTATAGAAACATCAATAACTTTTTCATCATTTTTGATTGATTCAAAAAATTCATATTTCGGATAATCGTCTTCTGAGCGAGATCTTTTAATAATCTCATCAAGGAAAGCTGCAACAATCTTTGAATCTGAAATATTAGCTGTAACTTTTACTTTTGCTCCTTTACCGCCAATAAATCCCAAAACTGCTTTGCTGCCTTCTTCTAATATTTCTACATCAGCATCCTCTAAGTCGATTTCTAATTCAGACAAAGCCATTTGTATAGCTTCGTCAACTGTTTTTGCTTCTTTTATAACTGATTTAGACATTTATAACACTTCCTTCTTTTTTCTTTGTAACAAAGACTTTCTTAATAAGAATAAGCTGTATAATTCCAAAAACATTACCCATTGTCCAATAGAGACCAAGTCCTGAAGGAACCATAAATGCAAATATGAAAGTCATCACAGGCATTATTTTTAATAATCCGTTCATAGGATTAGGAGCCTCATCTTTTTTCGGTCGATTTGACTGTGCAAATTTAGTTGATAAATATTGCTGTAAATACGTTGTAACAACAGTTATGATCGGTATAAATACTAAAGGAAGATATAATCCCAAATCCCCTTTTATTGTAGCCGGATTCCATGCCGGAACAACGTCCAATTTGAATAAACCAAGGAAATTCATGTTAATTGACTCGCTGTTTATATAAAGAGCCGGCTCTCTGATGATTCTGTACAAAGCCATAATCAATGGAAATTGTAATAACATAGGTAAACATCCGCTGAGAGGATTTACGTTATACTTCGAATAAAGCTTCTGCTGTTCCTCTTGTAACTTTTGAGGATCATTAGGATAACTCTTTTTGAGTTCTTCTAATTTCGGTGCCAGCTCTTGCTGTTTTTCCATGCTTTTTTGCTGATTGTAAGTAAGCGGGAATAAAAGAAGCTTTGTAATGAAAGTAAACAATATCAGCGCAAGTCCATAATTGTCAAACGCAAGATAATTGTATATAAAATTCATTAAAACCCCGAAAGGTTTAGCTAAAAAATCCATATTAACTCCATTATTTAACAGGATCGTATCCGCCCTTGCTAAATGGGTTACATCTTAAAATCCTGTATAGTGCCATAGCGCCTCCCTTGATGGCGCCGTATTTTTCAATAGCCTGAATAGCATATGTGGAACATGTAGGATAAAATCGGCAGCAAGGAGCCTTCATAGGAGAAACATTCTTACGGTAAAATTTGATTATAGCTAAAAGTATCTTTTTCACAAATGACCTCTTTCTATACTCACATCATTTTCATCATGCTCAACGACTGTAATATGTCTTCTTTGAGTTCGTCGAAAGTTGGTATATATTCCGCACGTAATTTACGTGCTATATTAGCTGCAACACGATGAGACGGTTTTACAAAAAAAACAAGATCGTATCCACTTATCTTATCTTGTACATTATGATGATAGATCTCGCGGATCAATCTTCTCATCCTGTTGCGCTGTACTGCATTACCAACCTTTTTACCGGTCACAATGCCTATTCTGTTTATATCTGTCCTGTTAGCAAATGCATACACGGTCACATATCGTCCGGATTTGTATTTGCCTTTTTTATATGCCCTTCTGAATTCTGAGTTATTTTTTATAGATTCAGGCATACGTTCCTCACTTATGCTTAAGCAGATAAAACTTTTCTGCCCTTCATACGTCTTCTCTTTAATACTTTTCTACCGTTTGCAGTAGCCATTCTTGCTCTGAAACCGTGAACCTTACTTCTTTGTCTCTTTTTCGGCTGATATGGTCTGATCATCACCGACACCTCCTTCTTAAGTAAAACGTAAATAATCAAGTAAATGACCCTTTTGTTTTAGACAAAAGTACTGATAATTATAGCCCGAAAGTCCTTTATTGTCAACGATAAGGATTTTTTAAAAACGTAAAAAAATTTATTTTTTTAGAAAGCACAACATCTTGTATTTTATATTTTTTTTTACACAAAAACTTGTGAAAATGGTGAAAAATCATACAATTATTGCCTTTTTTTCATAAAAATAACCTCTTGCATTGTTATTGTCTTTTCTGCTATATTAGGTTAGCGCTTATCGTTTAACATATTATCAGATGTTTTATTACGCATATTTCTACTAAAGACAATTGATGAATTAATTATACTAAAGACAAGCAATTTTTTTGGAGGAACTATCATGGACTATACCCAAAATCAGCTTTGTCAGCTTTGGAATGACTGTAAATTGTCTATTAAGAAGCAACTGACTGAATTACAATACAATACTTACATAGAACCTGTTTCAATTATTTCTATCGAAAATGCTACAGCTCATTTCAGTGTGCCTTCAGAATTTTTAATTTCAGCTATTGAAAACAATTAATTTAGTATAATTAAAAATGAGTTTATTGAAGTTCTCAAAATGTACGTTACCGTTCAATTTCACCTTGAAGGTACGTATAATATTGAACCTCAGGTAGATACAAGCCTTGATAATGCAAAAGAATCACTTTTAGCTGTTAAGCAGGAAAAAGCTAATCTCAATCCAAAGTATACTTTTGATTCTTTTATTATAGGTAACAGCAACAGAATGGCCTACGCTGCGGCTATCGCTATTTCTAATGATCCCGGTAACGCATATAATCCTCTTTTTATATATGGACAATCCGGACTTGGAAAAACTCACTTATTACACGCAATAGGTAATCAAATACTTTCAAATGATCCGCGTAAGAATATTTTATATATTCCAACTGAAAAGTTTACAAGTGGATATATCAATTCAATCAAGACAAACACGAATGAGGAATTTATAAAACGGTTCACAGATATAGACGTTCTTCTTATTGACGATATACAATTCATATCCGGTAAAGAAAGTACGCAAGTAGAATTTTTTCATATTTTTAATACACTATACGAACAGAAGAAACAAATTGTTATATCAAGTGACAGTCCTCTTAACGAAATCCAAATTTTAGCAGAAAGACTACGTACGCGTTTTGCATGGGGACTTATTACAGATATTCAAGCACCTGATTTTGAAACGAAAGTTGCTATTTTAGGTAAGAAAGCTTCTGAAAATAATCTTGAAGTGGATAATGAAATTCTTGATTTTATTGCGTACTCTACAGGTAACAACATCAGAGAGCTTGAGAGTGTAATTAATAGTCTCACTATGTCTCTTACACAGGGTGGAGAAATATCTCTTTCACTTGCAAAAAATGCACTTAAACATTTACAGGTAAACGAGGTTCATGAAATTTCTGCCAGCGTAATAATTGACTGTGTTTCCAGATTTTTTAATATTAGTATAGAAGATATATTATCTAAAAAACGAACAAAAGAATTAGTCCATCCCAGACAGATTGCAATGTATCTGTGCAGGACACTCACTGAAATGTCTTATCCTGATATCGGAGCAACATTTAACGGCAGAGATCATACTACTGTAATGTATGCCTGTGAACAAATCGCTAAACAAGTTGATATTAATCTTGACGTTAAGCTTACAATGGAAGAATTAAAGAAAAACATAAATATTAACTTATCCACAGATTTTTGTGGATAAGTGGAAAAAACCCTGTGGATAACGTTGTGGATGAAATGTTGATAACTTTTAATTTTTTTGTTCCTGTGGATAATGTGGATAACTTTTTACAGTTATCCACAAATTTATACACAAGCAATAAGCCTGTAAACACTTGATAAAATGCACTTTTCCACAGTTTCCACAGAACATATTATCACTACCACCAAAAAGAAATATATGATATAATACATAAATACATAATCATCTATCGGAGGGAAAAAAATGAAATTTACTTGCAACAAAGACAATCTTATAGAATGTATCAATATAGTTCAAAAAGCAATTCCTTCAAAGTCATCCATTAACATCTTGGAATGTATGTTGATTGAAGTAGGGGAAGAACTTCGTTTCACAGGAAGTGACGGAGATTTTGGAATAGTATATGAGATTCCCGGAATTATAGAAGAAATCGGAAGTATAGTTGTAAATTCAAAAACCTTTGGTGATATTATAAGAAAATTACCTGATATTTACGTAACAATTGAAACAATTGATGATAATACTATATCTATAACAAGTCGTAATGCAAATTATAAGATAAACGTTTTTAATAATGATGGATATCCTCCGGTTGAATTTATAGATTCATCGAATGAGTTTAAAATAAATGAGTCTGTTCTTTGTAATTTAATAAAACAAACATCTTTTGCTGCTTGTCTTGAAGAAAAGAGAGTAATATTAAAAGGTGTATTTATGGAGCAAAAAGAAGGAAAGCTTAATTTTGTTGCAATTGACGGATATAGACTTGCTCTTAGATATACAGATGTAGAAGATTCAAGAGAATTCGGTGTAGTAGTACCGACTAAGATACTTAATGAATTGTCTAAATCAGTAAAAAGTGAAGATGAGACGATAAAATTCTGCTGCAACGATAATCAGATTATGTTTTATAATGATAAATTCAGAATGATTTCCAAGTTGTATAAAGGCGAATACGTTGATTACAGAAAAATGTTTCCTAAAGAATACAAAACAACGTGCAAAATTAAGACAAAAGATTTATTAGAATCTTTTGAAAGAGCTCAGCTTGTAATGAAGGATGAAAGAAAATATCCTTTATCAGTTAAATTTACACGAAATGATGAGGTTATAGTTTACATAAATGCTGAAAACGGAGTATTACGAGAAGTTATAAATGCAGAAATATCAGGTGAAGAAATTGAGCTTGGTCTTAGCATTAAAAGCGTTATTGAATGTCTTAGAGTAATAAATGATGAAGAGATAGTTGTATCTTTAACTTCAGCTGTAGGACCGTGTGTCATCAACGGTGTAAATGATAAGGAATTTATTTTCCTGACAATGCCGGTTAAGCTTAATAAAGCCAGATAATGTTCGTAAGTGATATTCATTTAAATAACTTTAGAAATTATAAATCGTTTGATCTTTGTTTTTCAGACGGGGTCACGGTTTTGTACGGGAAAAACGGCTTGGGGAAGACAAATATCCTTGAAGCTGTTTTTTTGACAGTTATTGGAAAATCTTTTAGAAACAGTAAAGATGCAGATCTGATACGATACGGTGAACAGGAATTTAATATTAACTTATCGATAAAAGAAGATATAACAGAAAATATAAGTATTAAATATGAAAAAAACCGAGAAAAATATATAAAAGTTAATGGTTTTTATTTAAGAAAAATGGGCCATTTAATGGGAAATGTAATAGCAGTTATTTTTTCACCGGAAGATCTTCAGTTAATAACTGAAGGTCCGGCAGAAAGAAGAAAATTTATGGATATTGCAATTTCCCAGCTTTATCCATCTTACTATTTTGATTTGCTCCAATATAATAAAATAATAGCACAAAAAAACAGTCTGCTTAAAAATATAAAATTTCAAAACTCTGCATCGAACAGAGCAATGATAGATTTATGGAATGACCAATTATCTGAAGCAGGAAGTAAAATTATTTATAAAAGATATGAATTTATTAATGAAATATGTAAAATAGCGTCAGAAAAAAATAAAATAATTTCAGGAAAAGAAACACTGAAAATGCAATATGATTCAGGAACTTTTACATTAGAAGAAATGGGAGACGTAGATTTTACAAACAAGGAAGAAATATGCAGGAAAATGAAAATGTATTTATTACAAAAAATGGATAAAGAAATCGAAAGAGAAGCTGCATATATCGGTCCGCATAGAGATGATATTATTTTTAAATTAGAAGAAAATGACATAAAAAGATTTGGTTCTCAAGGACAAAAAAGAACTGCAGTATTATCCCTAAAAATGTCAGAATTAGAATTGTTAAAGAAAAAAACAGGAAGAAAACCTATTTTTCTTTTAGATGACGTATTATCTGAGCTTGATATAAACAGACAAAGAGCATTAATTAACGAACTTACTAATATACAAACGTTAATAACGTGTACACATATTGAAGAGACAATAAAAGGCATCTCGTCGTTCAAAGCAATTGAACTGGAAAAACTAATTGAAAAAAATCCCTTACAATGATACAATATATAAGTTAAAGTATATTCTTTTTTGGGAGTGTGTAGAGTGTTTTTACATATTGGAGATGATGTTACAATCTTTAAATCATGTATTGTTGGAGTATTTGATATGGAAAAAACAACTACAACTAAGGAAACAAGGTTGTACCTTAACGGTAACGATAAAAAGATTATTTACGTATCTGAAGAGGATCCAAAATCTTTTATTGTTACAGTAGTTAATGGGCAGGAAATAATATATATTTCTCCCATTTCTGTTGCAACATTAAAAGAAAGATTATTAAGGAGAACATTATGGCAGAAGAAAATATGAACAGGGAAGTTAATTCCTACAATGAAAATGATATCCAGGTATTGGAAGGACTTGAAGCTGTAAGAAAAAGACCCGGTATGTATATCGGAACTACTTCTATCAGAGGACTTCATCATCTTGTTTATGAAATAGTAGATAATAGTATAGATGAAGCACTGGCAGGCCGTTGTGACACTATTAATGTTACTATTAATAGCGATAATTCTATCACTATAGAGGACAACGGAGCAGGAATTCCGGTTGGTATACACAAGCAAATGGGAATTCCGACAGTAGAAGTTGTTCATACTGTACTTCATGCCGGCGGCAAATTTGGTGGTGGAGGATATCAGGTATCAGGCGGATTGCACGGAGTTGGTGCATCCGTAGTTAACGCTCTTTCAGAATATCTCGAAGTAGAGGTAAAGAGAGAAGGACATATTCACTATCAAAGATATGAAAGGGGACATACTGTTTCTCCATTAAAAATAATAGGCGATACAACGCAAACAGGTACAATTACAACGTTTAAACCTGATAGTGAAATATTCGAAGAAACAGTGTTTGATTATGACACTTTACTTGCAAGATTCCGTGAAATGGCATTTTTAAATGCAGGAGTAAAAATTGTTCTTGTAGATAACAGAAAAGAAGAAGCAAATCAGATAGTTTTACATTACGAGGGTGGAATAAAATCGTACGTAGAATATCTTAACAGAAAAGAAAATGTTCTTCACGATGAACCGATTTATATTTACGGATCAAAAGACTCGTCGATTGTAGAAATTGCAATGCAATATAATGATTCATACGTTGAAAATATATATTGTTATGCAAATAACATTATCAATCCGGATGGAGGAACACATTTAACAGGTTTTAGATCTGCACTAACGAAAGTGTTTAATGATTACGGTAAAGCTCATAACTTTTTAAAGGAAAAAGATAAAAATCTTGCCGGAGAAGATGTAAGAGAAGGACTCACTGCAATTATCTCAGTTAAGCTTGAAAATCCACAGTTTGAGGGACAAACAAAAGAAAAACTCGGAAACAGTGATATAAGAACTCTTGTTGAAAAAGTTGTTAATGAAAAACTTGAAGTTTTCTTCGAAGAAAATCCTGCAATCGTTAAAGAAATCTTTGATAAATGTCTTACTGCTGCCAGAGCAAGGGAAGCTGCAAAAAGAGCAAGAGAAAGCACGCGTAAATCAGCACTCGAGTCTACGTCTTTACCGGGAAAATTGGCAGATTGTACAGAGAAAGACCCCGCATTATGTGAAGTGTTTATTGTAGAGGGTGATTCTGCCGGAGGATCTGCAAAAGTAGGAAGGGAAAGAGAATTCCAGGCAATTCTTCCATTATGGGGAAAAATGCTCAACGTAGAAAAGTCAAGAATAGACAAGGTTTACACAAATGAAAAATTATTGCCCGTAATATTAGCATTAGGAGCAGGAGTAGGACCGGAGTTTGATCCTGCAAAGCTTAGATATCATAAGATAATTATTATGGCCGATGCTGACGTAGACGGATCTCATATTAGAATGTTACTTATGACGTTTTTCTATAGATATATGAAGCCTTTGATTGAACATGGATATTTATATTTAGCACAACCGCCTCTTTACAAAATCACAAAAGGTAAAGATTTCTGTTATGCATTTAATGATGATGAACTCTCGTTAAGAATCGAAGAAAAAGGTTGGAACAGAAATGATAAAAATATTGTAATTCAAAGATTTAAAGGTCTTGGTGAAATGCCTCCTGCAGAACTTGGCATAACAACAATGAATCCAAAGACAAGGACAATGTTACGAGTTACTTTAGAAGATGCTGCCGCTGCAAATGAAATCTTTTCTGATTTAATGGGAGAGAAAGTCGAACCAAGAAAGGATTTCATATATGAAAATGCAAAATTTGCAGAGAACTTAGATATATAAAAAATGTTTCACGTGAAACATTTTTAGTGTTTATCTGTTGTATAGAAAGGTCTTAGATTGTTATGACAAAGATTATTGCTGTAGCGAATCAAAAGGGAGGCGTTGGTAAAACAACAACTTCTATAAATTTAAGTGCTTGTGTAGCTCACAGAGGTAAAAAAGTATTGCTAATTGATCTTGATCCACAAGGAAATGCTTCTACAGGACTTGGTATTGATAAGAGAACAACAAAGTATTCAATTTATGATGTTTTAATTAATGAGGAGTCAATTTCTAATGTAGTAATGAAAACACCTCAAGAAAATTTATATATTTGTCCGGCAAGTATGAATTTAGCAGGAGCAGAAATAGAACTTGTTAGTTTGATTTCAAGAGAATCAAGGCTTAAATCAGCGCTTGAAGAAGTATCAGGCCACTATGATTATGTTTTTATTGATTGTCCTCCGTCTCTTGGTTTGTTAACTTTAAATGCTCTTACTGCAGCACATACTGTTCTTGTACCAATCCAATGTGAATATTTTGCATTAGAAGGGTTATCTCAGTTAATGGAAACGGTTAAACTTGTTCAAAAGCATCTTAACAGAAGTCTTTTGGTAGAAGGGGTGGTTTTAACAATGTTTGATCCGCGTACAAATTTGTCAGTTGAAGTTGCTGACGAAGTTAAAAAGCATTTTACAAATAAAGTATATCAAACATTAATACCGAGGAATGTTAGACTTAGCGAAGCTCCGAGCTACGGTCTTCCTATTATAATGTATGATTCATCTTCAAAGGGAGCAATAGCATATCTTAGTTTGGCGGATGAATTGATTTTGACAACGTAATGTATATTTTATTTAAGAGGTTTGATTATGGCTATAAAAAAACAGGCACTTGGTAAAGGTCTTGGCGCTTTACTGGCAAACAATATTTCTAATGATAATAAAAGTGTTCTTGATGTTAGTATATCAGACGTTAAACCAGGCAAAGATCAGCCTAGGAAAACGTTTGATAAGGAAAAATTAGAAGCTTTGGCAGCTTCAATCAAAGAACACGGCATTATTCAACCTTTAATTGTTAATAAAGAGGGAAACACGTACTATATCATAGCGGGAGAAAGAAGATGGAGAGCTGCTACTCTTGCCGGGTTAAAGACTGTTCCGGTTATTGAAAAATCTGTTACAGACAAGGAATACATGGAGCTTGCACTAATAGAAAATATTCAAAGGGAAGATCTTAATCCTATAGAAGAAGCGGAAGCATACGCAAAGTTAATAAATGAGTATGATATGACACAAGAACAATTATCAAATATTGTAGGAAAAAGCAGACCTGCTATTGCAAATACGTTACGTCTTCTCAATTTTGGGCACGAGATTACTGAAATGATTATTTCAGGGGAATTGAATCCCGGACAAGCAAGACCGCTTCTTGTTATTCCGGATAATAAAAAACAGCTTGCTGCGGCAAAATACATTGTTGAAAATGAATACAGTGCCAGACAGGCGGAAGGATACGTAAAAGAACTGCAAACAGTTAAACCTGAAAAGAAAAAGAGTGATAAGAAAAAGGAAAAAGATCCTGATATAGAATATATTAATCAGAAGTTACAATCAGCACTGGGAACAAAGGTAACGTTGGATGATAAAAACAACAAGGGAAAAATTGTAATTGAGTATTATTCTTCTGATGAGAGAGAAAGAATAATAGAATTATTAACAGGACTTAAATAAGGTATCAGTATGGAAAAGTTATATGTTATTTGTTTAATACTTGGCATTGGTTTAGTACTTTCTTTTGTAATAATCTTATTTTTATATAATAAATTAGGAAAAATTCAAAGAAATCTACGGAAAATCGATGAGGAACTTGCAGGAGAAAGTGCGGAACAACTCTTATTGAGAAGTATTTACAAGCAAGATGCAATATCACATGAGATAGAAGTCATAAAAAACGATATTGAAAAATTACAGGAAAAGCAAATGCATTGTTTTGATAAGTTGTCTGTTGTAAGATATCCTGCTTCCAGTGAGATAGGACCAAAACTTAGTTATTCTGTTGGCTTAACAAATGAAGCGGAAGACGCACTTATTATAACAGGTTTACATTATAGACAGGGTCTTCAGGTTTATTACAAACAAGTAAAAGAAGGCATATCAGAAACGGAATTATCTGATGAAGAAAAGTCAGTTATAAGACGAAACAAGGCAGAATACGTAATGAAAGCTGATATAAAGTAAGATTATGTTTGGTAGGAAAAAGGAAAATAATAATAAATGGTTAATTGTAGGTCTCGGAAATCCGGGGCCTGAATACGCTTTGACAAGACATAATTGCGGTTACATGGTTATCGATGAATTGATTAAAAAGTTATCTGATAATATTTCACCTGATAAGAAAAAATTCAAAGGAAAGTATTGGGAAGCAAAATATAAAAATGATAAATTAATTCTGTTAAAGCCGGAGACGTATATGAATAGTAGCGGAGAAAGTCTGCAAGAAGCTTTGCATTGGCACAAAATTCCGTTGGAACGTCTTATTGTAATATATGATGACCTTGATATAGAGTTTGGAACGATTAGAATAAGAGCAAAGGGAAGTGCCGGCACGCATAACGGTATGAAATCCGTTATAGAGCACACAGGCAGTAATGTATTTCCAAGAATAAGAGTAGGAATAGGCGGAACCCATAAACATACAGAGACAATCAAATTTGTTTTAACAGATTTTACAAAAGAAGAAGAGCCGGAAATATTAAAGACAGTGGAGCGAGCTGCAGAAGCAGTGCTGTCTGTTATTGATAACGGAACAGAGAAAACAATGTCTAAATTTAATGGATAATCATGAAAAAAATCGTTGATAAGTTAAAAAAATCAAAAAAAATTGTAGAATATAAGCATTTTTTACAGAAAAACAAGGCAAATATAAGGATAGATAATATTTCATTGAGCGTGTTTGCTTGTGTATGCAAATATGTATTTGAAGAGGAAAAATTCATTTTTTTAGCACAAAATGATTTTAAGGCAAAAAAAGCACAACAAGATTTTTCCGCAGTCTTTGACGAAGAAAGTATAATATATTTCCCCGAAAACGAGTATATGCTTTATGATATATCTGCAAGAAGTACAGAGCTTCATGCAGAGAGAATGAAGTGCTTATACACAATATTGCAGGGAAAATGGAAGGGAATCATTGTTACTCCGTCTTCATTAGCTCAATGGCTTCCAAATCCACGCGACATATTAAATAGGGAAATTAACCTAAAAGTAGGCGATTTTTTAGATATCAGACATCTTGCAAGGAATCTTGCAGATATTAATTATAAGAAAACTCTGACAGTTGATGGAATGGGACAGTTCTCGGTAAGAGGAGATATTGTGGACGTTTTTCCGTACGGAGAAGAAAAACCATACAGAATTGAATTTTTTGATGATGAAATAGATACAATAAGAATTTTTGATGAAATATCACAAAGAACTATTCGTAGAAGTGAATCGGTAAGCATTTATCCGGATAACGAATGCTGCATATGGTCTGATGAGCACGCAGATAACGTAAAGGAAGTTCTGAAAAGAGAATTAAATAATTATGATGATAAAAGCAATATTTATCATAGGATTTCTGATGATATTCAAAAAATTGAAAAATACCGAGTTTTTGAAGGGTATGACAGATATATACCGTATATAATAGGAAACGTATTCTCATTATTTGATTATACAGGCCAAGTAGCTGTGTTTGTGGATAACTATAATGGTGTTTGTGACACGTTGGATAATACGATACGGGAACATATAAAAATATGTAATACAATTAATGATAATACCGGAACTCCAAAAAAAACATATGAAATGTACATGTCACTGTATAAATTGGAAGAAGAAATAGAAGAAAACAGTAAAAACATTACATTTCTTAATGAATTTTGCGGTACAGATCCATGGGTAGATTGTGAAGTTATTGATTTTAATTATCTAAGCAGTGAGTCATTTTGTGTAAATATCGATATGATGTTGGATAAATGTAATGCTCTTGCAGAAGGAGGGTATGACGTTTATATTTTTTCGCAGTCTGAGGGTAACATTAAAAGATTTGCTCAGCTAAAGGAAGACAGAAAGCTATCTTTCCGTGTGGAAAACATATTGAAAAGCATCGAATTAACTTCAGGATTTATATGTGAAGATATAAAACTTGCTGTTTTCACAGATTCATCAGTTTTTAAAATTCAAAAAGCAAAGACAAAAAAGAAGCTTAAAGGAGCTGCTATAACAAGTTTTGCTGATATCGAGCCGGGCGATTTGGTTGTACACAATGTTCACGGCATAGGCAGATTTGAAAAAATCGAAGGAATTGTTGTTGAAAATATCAGAAAAGACTATATTAAAATTAATTACAGAGATGATGGTGTTTTATATGTACCGACTCATCAACTTGACAGCCTGGAAAAGTATATAGGACCACAGGATCATGAACCAAAGCTTAATAAGCTCGGAACGGAAGAATGGAACAAAACGACGGCAAAAGTTAAAGCTTCTTTAAGGACTTATGCAAAGGAATTAGTGGAATTATACGCAAAAAGAAGTCAAATTAAGGGTTTTTCTTTCAGTAAGGATACGGTCTGGCAACGAGAATTTGAAGACGCATTTATATACGAAGAGACTGCTGACCAGCTGCGGTGCAGTAGTGAGATTAAATCGGATATGGAGCTTGACCGCCCTATGGACCGTTTGCTTTGTGGTGACGTAGGCTACGGAAAGACAGAGGTCGCTTTAAGAGCAGTTTTTAAGGCAGTTTGTGACGGGAAGCAGGTGGCCTTTTTGGTACCGACAACTGTTTTAGCACAACAGCATTATACAAATTTTGTACAGAGATTTGCAGACTTTCCTGTTACGGTAGACTATTTATGTCGATTCAGAAGCACAGGAGATAAGAAAAAGATTATAGAAAACCTGAAAAAAGGAAAAATTGACGTTTTAGTAGGCACTCACAGTATTATACAAGATAAAATCCAATTTAAAGACTTGGGTTTAATTGTAATTGATGAGGAACAGCGTTTTGGTGTATTACACAAAGAAAAACTTAAGACACAATATCCTGCAGTTGACGTTTTGTCCATGTCGGCAACCCCTATCCCAAGGACTCTTCATATGTCACTGTCCGGTATAAGAGATATCAGTATAATTGAAGATCCGCCGAAAAACAGACAACCGGTACAAACGTACGTTGCACCCTGGGACAACTCTCTTATAAAAAATGCCATATATCGTGAAATGGGACGTGGAGGACAAATTTTTTACCTCTATAACAGGGTGAAAAATATGGAAGAAAAGAAATTGATTCTCACAAATTTAGTTCCTGAGGCTAAGGTTGCCATTGCTCACGGCCAAATGAGCGAATCGATGTTAGAGAGTATCATGGAGGATTTTTATAATAAAGAGTACGATGTTCTGCTGTGTACCACGATTATTGAATCCGGTTTGGATATGCCTAATGTGAATACTGTTATAGTAGAAGACAGTGACCGATTTGGCCTTGCGCAGTTGTATCAAATCAGAGGACGAGTGGGAAGGTCGAAAAACAGAGCGTACGCCTACGTTACGTATAAAAAGAATAAAAATCTCTCTGAAATCGCGGAAAAAAGACTGAAAACTATACGAGATTTTACAGAATTTGGTTCAGGATTTAAAATTGCTTTGCGTGATCTTGAACTACGAGGGGCAGGCAGTGTATTAGGAGAACGCCAGCATGGACAGCTCGCTCAGATAGGTTATGACACATATTGCAGGTTGCTTGATGAGGTTATATGCGAGGAAAAGGGTGTTCCTGTAAAGAAAAAGCCGGCTGTAAGCGTTGAGTTTAGATTAAACGCATACATTCAGAGCGATTATATCCCGTCACAAGATGAGAGACTTGATATTTATCAAAAGATAGCAAGAGTAGAGACTCAGGAAGATGCATATGAGATGACTGATGAATTGATTGACAGATACGGGTATGTTCCTGAAGTTGTTGAAAATCTTATAACAATATCACGTATAAGATATCTTTGCGGTCTGTGCGGTATAGAATCAGTTATACAAAGATCTTTTGACGTGCAATTTATAATGGCTGGCGGGAATAAATTGGTAAAACCTCTGTTGTCAGAGAAAGATAAGGAAATATTAGGAGAAATTCTCGATTTTTTGACACAATTGACAAAAAATCAGCATTGTAAAAATGAATAATTAATAGTATAATAATCTGTACGGCTTATTAGCATTAATTTGCTGAGAAAATAAATAATACATTAGACAAAGGCAGGTATGAAAACATGGCCACAAAAGCGATGAAAAAAACCCAAAAGAAAAAAGGTTCATACGACAATAAACTTATTATGTGGATTAGTATTGGACTCGCTGTTTTTGTAGCACTTATTATTGGTGTATATTTTATTATCACAGCTACTACCGGATTTATCGGTAAAGTTGACGGATATAAAATATATGATTACGAATACCAATATTATCTTGAATTAGCGCTTTCAGAAGAGTACAGTGACAATTATGAAAAGCCCGAGAATGCAGATGATATGTCGGATGAAGAGCTTGCAAAGCACGAGAAAGACTTCTGGACAGAAGAGCGTAAAGCAAAGTGTGCTGATAAGGCTCTTGATGAAGCACGTAAGTTCAAGGCAATGTATTCATTATCTATAAAGAATGGTTACAAACTCAATTCTACAGAGAGAGCAAACCTTAAGTCACAGATTGATACATATTATAGTATGTATCTTAATTACGGATATTCCTCAGAAATGATTCTTAACTATTTCTTCTTTGGTATGTCATTGCCGGAATATAAAGAATATGCGATTCAGCAAGCTGCTATTGAGAAATACAAAGAAGTATTAAAAGAAAAATACAATGCAACAGAGGAAGATCTTAGAGAGATTTATGATGAAGATCCTGATTATTACAGACTTGTATCAATCAGATATCTTCAGGTAAACAAGCCTACAAAGCCATCTGTTCCAAAGGATTCAAGCGGAAAGGAAATTGCTGCTGATACAACAAATGCAGATGACAAGGCGAAATATGACGATTATCTTAAAGATTTAGAGAAATATAACAAGGAACTTGAAGAAGCAAAGAAGTTTGCAGAAGCCGTTATGGAGGCATACAATGCCGGTCTTACTTATAAAGTAAAAGATGATAAGGGCAAGGAAACAGAATATAAGACATTTGCTGATCTTGTAAAAGGAGAGTCAGATGATAAGAATTCCAGTACAAACAGTGGTCTTTATGAGGTAAACAGTAATTCTTCACTGCTCCAGGAACTTGTTGATTTTGCTCTTACAATGCAATGGAATGAAGATAGGACACAGATTATCAAAGTAGAAAAAGAAGACGATAAGGAAGAAGACAAGGAAGAGGATAAGGAAGATACCGAATCTTCTAAAGAGGAGAGTACTCCTGCACCGCAATCTGATGATGAGAATAAGGAAGAGGACAACAAAGAAGATAAGAAAGATCCTATGACAGCTCTTGAAATTATTGAGACAGACGGTGCCTTCTACGTAGTGCGCGCAGAAGATATTGAAGACTTTGATAATTCAGTTGAGTCAAAAGAAGGCGCAAAAGATAGTATCAAAGACAAGATTGAAGTTGAATGGTTAGAAGACGAGGCTGTAAAGGAATTAGAACAGATGGTAGAAAATGCCGGCTCTAAATTCAAGGTTAACGGTAAAAAACAAGATAAAATTGATGAAATGTTAAAAGCAGCATTTTAATCTTCAGGAATCGCTTCTGCAAAAGAAACAACATAACTACTAAGATTTACAGCCTCGCGGAGACAAATATCCAGAGGCTGTTTTCTTATATAATTATAAATAAAAGACGCACTAAAGCTATCCCCGGCACCTACTGTTGACACGACTTTAGAGCAAGGCTTATGTGAATAAAGGCATTTTTTTGTTTTTCTGTCATATACAAAAGCTCCGTCTTTGTTAAGAGTTACTACCACTAACTTAATATTGTATTTCTCTGCAATATAAGCTGCCATTGCTTCTTCGTCTTTGCAGGAACAAATTCCTAATTCTTCAAACGTATCTTTCTCTTCCCTGCTCACTTTAAGAATAGAACAAGAGTGAAGACACTTCTCAACCATAGATAAATTATAAAAATTCCCCCTGAAATTAATATCGCAAAAGACTTCCCGGTAATTTTCAACAGAATTCTCAAGAAGAATATCTGCTGCCTTTGCTGAGACTTCATTTCTTTGAGGAAAAGTGCCTATATAAAGAACGTCATAAAAGCCTTTGGAGACTTTATTCTCCGCACCTTTTGTGAAAATATAATCAAAGGCAACTCCCTCTGCTAATTTGTATGAAGGAATACCATTTTCATCTACCGAAACGATGCAAGCTCCTGTGGAATGATTTGGGTTCACAGTAACGTAGTTAGTAGAAATACCGTAATATTCTATTTTTTTCAGAGCATCGTGGCCAAGATCGTCATCACCTACTGCGGTAACAAAATCAGTATTTGCTCCTAATTTTGAAATATGAGCAGCAAAATTAAAAGCTGCTCCGCCTATTTTTCTACCGCCCATGCTTTCAGGAAAAAGATCCCATAAAATATCGCCAAAAACAAGAATATTCATATTATAAGCATCCTTTCTTCACATTACATAGATGTGGAAATGACCGCGGGTGTTGATAATCACGTCATTCTTAAAGCTATTATAGCAACGAATTGATCGCAAGTCACGAAATTAGTTTGAAAATGTATAATTACACAATAGCTAATGCGGTTTGAGACAGATTACTTCATAATTTGCATGTAATTAAAATACCGGAGCCATAATAAATTGATAAAAGTATTGACGTACTGCACAATTATGAATTAATATATAATTGAAAAGAAGTGTGAGACTTATAAATAGGATACAGAATATGCATTGCAAGTACTGTAACAGATAGTGGTGCAGAAACGGTTGTTGGTTTCAAAGGTATTACTTATGTTTCTGATTGCAATAAATTCGGACCTGACATAACTGCTAAACTGGTTAGCGAAGGTCTTTCAGTCGATGATGCAATTAATAAAATAAAATATACGTCATATATAAAAAATATGTCGAGTATTGCAGCTGTAGCAGGAAACGGAAATAATAAATTAAGATAAGGAGTTTATTATGAAAAAATATATTTTATTTATGTTGTCATTATTATTGACATTCTCTTTTATTAGTTGTAACAAAAAAAACTATGAACCGTATACGAGTCTTATATCTGATTCCGTTAGCGATGAATATAGCGTGGATTTAGAGGTTGATTACTGGACAGGTGAATATTTTGAGAAGGAGGATATGGAAAACAAAACGTGCTTTGTTTTCGGAAATAGCTATTATGGTTCATACAGTAAGTCAATTATCGATAAAATGAACTCATACACAACAGATATATATGTTGATAATAATAACATCGAATTTGGGTTGAGAAGCGATACCGGGGAATTAGCTTATATTAATCTTATGAATTCTGATTTCTTTGATACACAACCTTATTTACCTGAAGTTAACGATCCCACTGATACTGCAATCTCACTTTCGACTAAAATTGCAAGAGATTATGTCGATAACATTGGGGATTATACGCAAATTTTTGACGAACCTGTTACAAGATATAAAGAGAGGGATGGAAAGACATATCAAATCACTTATTATGTTGTGACTTTTGCGAAAAAAATAAACGGGTATTTTTCCTCGGATTTCATTGCCGTAAAAGTTACATCTAAGGGAACTCTAGCATCAATAATGATAGGGGATATAGGTGCGTTTGATAATACCACACTTAGTTTTGACACTGCAACTATGAATCAAAGCATATCGGATAAAATAGAATCTGTTTACAAAAAAAGCAAATTGGAAGTCAAGGAATCAAATGTTGATGATCAAAAAATTGTTCTTACCCCGAACGGCGACATTTGTATGTACTCGAGTATTGTTATTGATGGTGTAGACGACTCCAATATTGAGACTCGAACAGGGGTGAGAATTCTTACGTTTTTAGGAAAAAGATCAAAATAAAAAGGTTCTGATTTTTCGGTCGCAGTAATATAGGTTAAAACTGGTTTGATAATATGAGTTGCATAGAAATGAATCCGCTGATGATAACATAAAAAGGACTAACGTTTTGACAACCGATCAAATTATAATTCAGTATTTTGTCCATATTTTTTAGAATTAATCGACCAATACATAGCCGAGTATTTTGTCGGGTTGTATCAATGACTATAAAGGGGAAGTTGACATGAAAAAAATCACTATAATGGTACTTTTATTATTAACCATATCTCTCTTGTTTTCCTGTAATCAGGAGGACTCGAATTATAGGCCTACGCCTGTTCCTAAGAAATATTATCTGTACAAAACAGACGATGGATGGAGAATATGTATTGAAGGATACAAATGTGTTCATCCGGATCCTGCAGGGGTTCAATTTCTCGGAGAGTTAAAAAGGAAGTTATTAAATGATGAATTTTCATTAGCGGAGAAAGGTTCCATGGAAGCAAATCTTCCAATGGATGAGGAAGGCCGTTATTATTTAAGCGACCTTGATAACCTTTATGAGCCGTATTTTCCGGATCAGTTTAGTGTCCGCTGCTTCGACTCAAAAAGTTGGTGTCTTTTCAGAGAGGGTCTGATTGCAAATCTTGATGATACTTTAAATGATGACTCAGACGTCACATGTTATTATTTCTATACAAGAAAAGACATGGATGAATATTATGATAAATACTTTAAAAACAGAATGTCTATAGAAGACAGTTACAAAGAAAAAAAGCTACAATTAGTTGCCCACTATGACAAGGAGGACCACCACTATTACTACGATTCTAACTTGCTTTTGTGGTATAATTCAGAGAAGATAAATAATCATGTATATGAGCAAATCCTTATTGATGCCGTACTGAAAGAGCGTAACTACAACTATAAAGAAGTGTATCGTATTTATTCGGAAAATGAATTTACGCACAATGGTTTTACTTATCGTATCTGTGCAGAGTACTTTAGCGAAAATAGTTATAAGCCACACAATGACTACGTACCTGTTTCTTACGATTTGTTTGTGTACAATGACGAGGCCTGTTTCCTGTTTAGGGGACTAAAATATTACGACAGATTACCATCAAAAGAATATATTACATCCTTTGGCTTTTTGCCGATAAGCGAAGAATAAAATAGCATTTAAGCAGGAATCTGCTATGAAGGTACAATAATTTATGCTAAGCTGTGCTTGACGACCGACTGTACGAAATGTACAGTCGGTTTTCTTGGTGTGACAGAAATATCAATACTCTAATGAAGAAATTAAACATCAGCACAGAATATATCATCAAAAACACAGTTGACACAGAGTGTTTTACGGGTATAATTTGATAGTCACTATCAAATTTAAGAGGTAACGCATGGCAGAACTAAAGTATAAAACAAAACAAAGAGAAATAATCACTCAAGTATTTAAACAAAACAGTGATAAATGTTTTACTTCAAAGGAAATAATCGAATTGCTTCAAGGCCAACTTGGACAGGCAACAGTATATAGATTGCTAGCAAAGCTTGCTGAAGAGGGGGTAATTTGTAAATATACCGCAGAAAACGGCTCCGGAGCGTTGTATAGAATAAATAACTGTGAGAAGAGAGAAAGTCATGAGCATTTTCACCTAAAATGTAACAGCTGTGGGAAACTGATTCATATGGATTGTACACTGTTGGCAAAAATAGCAGAACACCTTCAATCAGATCATGGTTTCTTTATGGACAACTCAAAGACTGTTCTATACGGACAATGCGAAGAATGTATCTGTAAAAAGGAGCTTTGTTGTCATGAGTAAAAGACTTTTCATCATTTTTATTCTTATGCTATGTTTTGTATTGCCGGCTTGTACCTATGAAAAGAAAGATGACGGTAAAATAAAAATAATATCCACCGTTTTTCCGGGATATGATTTTGCAAAACAGGTAATAGGAGATAATGAAAATATTACGGTACAGCAATTATTGCCTCCCGGTATAGAGAGTCACGGCTATGAACCGTCACCGAAGGAAATGATTGCAATAGAAGAATGTGACTTGTTCATTTACGTAGGCGGCGAATCTGATACGTGGGTGGAGAAAATATTAAAAACAATGCAGTCTCCGCCAAAGACGGTAAAAATGATGGAGCATGTTGCTTTGGTCAATAATAATCATGATCACGGATTCCATGAGGAATACGATGAGCACGTATGGACGTCATTGGAAAACGCTATATGCATCATTCAGAATATTTGCAAAGAAATATGCCTTCTTGATAATACAAACAGTGAAGAATATACAAATAATGCCGCAAATTATTGCAACGAAATAGAAATAATAAAACAGGAGTTTACTTCTGTTTTTGAAAAGTGTGCAAATAAAAAAATGGTTTTCGGAGATAGATTTCCGTTTATTTACTTTGCAAATGAATTCGGCTTAGATTATCTTGCGGCATTTCCGGGATGCAGTAGTGAAACAGAGCCTGATGCAGGAACATTGGCAACAATAATAGAGACTGTAAAAAATGAAAAAATAAGAGCCGTATTTTTCATTGAGTTTTCTAACAGTAGAGTAGCAGAAACAATTGCGAAAGAGACAGGTGCACAGGCACGGCTTTTTCACTCGTGTCACAACGTTTCACAAAAAGAGCTTGACAGCGGTGTTACCTATCTGTCCTTGATGAGACAGAATCTGGAAACGATTATGGAGGTAATGTAAGTGGCAATTATATCGTGTAATAAGATTTCTTTGTCGTATGAAAACAAAATAGTAATGACAGATCTTAGCTTTAAAATAAATAAAGGAGACTATTGCTGTGTTGCAGGAGAAAACGGTAGCGGAAAAAGCACGTTAATTAAAGCAATATTGTCGCTTAAAGCCATCAGCGGAGGAGAAATAATCTTCGGAGACGGTGTGGCAAGGAAAGAAATCGGATATTTGCCCCAACAAACGGTAGTTCAGAAGGATTTTCCTGCAACGGTATGGGAAATAGTATTATCCGGTTGTCTGAACAAAAAGTCTATTTTACCTTTTTATACTAAAGCTGATAAAAACAGGGCTACGGCCAATATGAAAAAACTTGGTATTTTGCACCTGAAAAAAGAGTGTTACAGGGAATTGTCAGGAGGACAACAACAAAGAGTACTGCTGGCTAGAGCTCTTTGTGCCACAGAAAAATTACTTCTGTTAGATGAACCTATGGCCGGTCTGGATCCGCTTGTCACACAGGAAATGTATGAAATGATATTAGATTTAAATAAAACAGGCATTACAGTTATTATGGTTACCCACGACCTTCCGTCTGCTATAAAGTATGCTACTCACATTCTTCATTTGCAAGAAGGGAAGTATTTCTTTGGCGAGACACGGCAGTATATTCATAGTGACGTGGGCAAGAAATTCCTGGGAGAAATTAAATGCGAGCAATGCGGAGGTGAGATATAATGGAAACAATTGCAGAAATGTTTAATTATACCTTTATGATACGGGCATTAATTGTAGGGGGCTTAGTCTCTTTTTGTGCATCTTTACTGGGAGTGCCGCTTGTTTTAAAGAAATATTCTATGATTGGTGACGGATTGTCTCATGTGGGATTCGGAGCTTTGGCTATTGCAACGGCTATGAATGCAGCACCCATGAAGATTGCTATCCCTGTAGTTGTTCTTGCTGCAATAGTGCTGCTTAGGGTAAGCGAAAATAGCAAACTCAAAGGAGATGCGGCGATCGCCGTTATTTCCACAGGAGCGCTGGCTGTGGGTGTTGTGATTATGTCGTTTGGAAAAGGAAGTAATATCGATATTTATAACTACATGTTTGGAAGTATATTGGCCCTTAGTAGCAGTGATGTACTGATTTCAGTTATTTTATCTGTCGTTGTTATAATAATGTACGTTCTTTTCTACGTGAAAATCTTTGCTGTGACGTTTGACGAAAGCTTTTCAAAGGCTACAGGCATTAAAACCGGCATATATAATACGCTTATGGCAATACTGACGGCACTTACCATAGTGCTGGGAATGAGACTTATGGGCTCGTTGTTGATCTCAGCATTAATAATTTTCCCGGCTTTATCTTCTATGAGAGTTTTCAAAAGTTTTAAGGGGACGGTAATATCTTCCGGGCTTTTGTCGGTTGCATGTTTCTTTATTGGAATGTGCTTATCATTTATATATAGCACACCACCCGGGGCCAGTGTGGTGTGCGTAAATATTGTTGGTTTTTTGATTTATATGATAATCGGAAAATCGAAAGCAGTGATTTTTAGAATGCAAAAGAACCGTCTTCAAAAATAACAGTCGGATTTCCCTGTGAATCATAGCCTATAATAGACAAGTCTTCTGTTCCCACCATAAAGTCGACGTGTTCCAAAGAATAATTAATGCCCTTTTCCTTTAATTCATCACGAGACATGTCAAGTCCTCCTCGGATGCAGGAAGGATATGCTTCTCCTAAGGCAAAATGACAAGAAGCATTCTCATCAAACAAAGTGTTATAGAAAACGGTCTTCATGGCAGCGATAGGAGTCTTCTTATCGACTAAGGCGATTTCTCCCAGATATTGTGTTTCCTCGTCTACAGAAAGAAGATTTTTCAACGTTTCATAACCTGTTTCTGCAAAGAAGTTCACAATTTTTCCGTCTTTATATTCAAAACCAAAATTATTGATAATGTTTCCCATGTAGCTAAGAGGCATCGATGAGATAAGCTTTCCGTTAATTTTTCTATAATCAGGAGCACTGAAAATTTCTTCTGTAGGCATATTCGCGATGAAATACGTTCCGTTCGTTGATTCTTCTCCGGCTCCCATCCAGATATGATTCTCCGGCATCCCCACCATAAGATCAGTACCGTTGCTGCTTTTATAATGGAGATACTTAAATTGTTTCTCATTAAGAAAAGCGCAGCGATCAGTTATTATTTTACAATGCTCTTTCCATGCTGCGATGGGGTCTGCGATAACGACACCTTTGCTGTTAAGTATTCTTACCGTTTTGAAAATATCAGTTGTAAGTAAATCAAGGCTGTTTTCTGTTCCGTACATTTTATCGGCCCAATTTTTTTCAGGAACGGCAACGATTGTCCAGCAACATTTATTTCCCATTATATACTCGTAATATCCTGTAAGTGCTTTCGACCGTGAAACGGCATCTTTTTTTATTTTTTCCGGGTCTGCTGTTGCAAATATATCTGGATCTTCTCCGAGAATTGAGATGAAACATGCACCTTTTTCACAATAATAAAGGCGAGAGTCAACTTTCCACTGGGGAACGGTGTCAAACATATCCTTGTCGGCATACTTGTAATCTAAAAGGTGTGAAGCTTCATCTGTCCAATTGATTTGTACCCAGGCTGCACCACTTTCGTATGCGGCTTTTGACACCATGCGACCAAAGGGGCTGCTGTCTACAGGACAATTAATTACAACGTATTGGCCCTTTTGTACGTTTGCGCCGATTTTTACTGTAAGTTCTGCGTATTTTTCAAATAATGCTTTATATTTTTCGTACATTATAAACACTCCTAATGATTTTCTGTGGGTATAGTATCATAAAATGATAACAAGGGCAAAGGTGGAATTTGCGTAGATCATGCGACCTTGTATAATGATTAGGCGGTCAAACAAGTCTAAAAAGTAATATCGTAAAGAATCATTGGTTCATATGGGAAACAAAAAAATATTGCGTGTCATGTGTGGGTATGCTATACTCATTTACCGGTATATGCATTTATTACAAAAGATAAAAATTCTGGACGGGTGTGTTTTAATTGAGTAAATTTGTTATTTCAGGTGGTAAACCGCTTAGAGGAGAGATTACTGTGAGCGGTAGTAAGAATGCGGCAGTTGGTATTTTACCTGCTGTTTTGCTTGCTGATGCCCCTTGTATTATAGAAAACGTTCCTAATATCTCAGATGTTAACGTTATGCTGGATATTTTGTGTAAATTAGGTGCGACTTGTCAGCGCCTTTCAGGAGACGTTGTCAAAATAGATCCTACAGGAGTTACGTCTTATGATGCTACATTCGATGAAATGGCAAGACTTAGGGGATCTTATTATTTTATGGGAGCTTTGCTGGGAAAATTTGGTAAAGCTATTGTGTCGCAACCGGGAGGATGCCAATTGGGTACAAGACCTATAGACCAGCATCTTAAAGGATTCCAGGCTCTGGGTATTTCCATTGAAGAAAGCTATGACAGAATCTTTTTCAATACTAAGAAAGATGATACCTTCCTTATCGGAAGTAACATATATCTTGACGTTGTATCTGTGGGCGCTACTATCAATCTGATGATTGTAGCTTGTCGCGCCGTAGGGCAGACGGTTATCGAGAATTGTGCAAAAGAGCCTCACGTCGTTGACGTTGCAAACTTCTTAAACTCTATGGGTGCAAAGATAAGAGGTGCAGGTACCGATACAATTAAAATCACCGGTGTGCCGCAGTTAAGAGGCGGTATTACATATTCTATTATTCCGGATCAGATTGAGGCTGGAACTTTCTTGATTGCAGGAGCTGCTACCGGCGGGGATTTGACTGTAAAAAACATTATTCCTAAGCATCAGGAGGCTCTTACAGCCAAGCTTCAGGAAATGAACGTAGGAGTAGAAGAGGGTGAGGATTGGATTCGGGTATATCACAACGGTCCGATTTGTGCAGCTCAGGTAAAAACTTCACCTTATCCCGGATTTCCAACGGATCTACAGCCGCAGATATCAGTGCTTCTTTCTTTGGCAGACGGTACCAGTAAGGTAACAGAGAATGTCTCTGACAGCCGTTTCCATTACATAGATGAGATAAAAAGGATGGGAGCAGAGATTACGGTAGCAGGTAAGATGGCCTTGATTAGCGGAAAGCAGCGTTATAGAGCTGCCTCAGTCAGGTGTCATGACCTAAGAGCCGGGGCTGCACTTATTATAGCGGGACTGGTTGCCTACGGACAGACGTATATTCATGATATTCATTTAATAGACAGAGGCTACGATAACATTGAAGGTAAACTCGCTTCTGTAGGTGCAGATATTTTCAGAATAGTGTCAAATGATAGCGGGGAGAACTGATATGCTCCGCATCAGTATAATTTGCGTTGGAAAAATAAAAGAAAAATATATGCAGGAGGCCATTTCTGATTATTGCCTCCGATTAACAAAGTATGCCAAAATATCGATTATTGAAGTAGCGGAAGATCAAAATGTCGACACGTCCAAAAGAATTGAGACAGAATGCGATGCTATGATTCGCAAGACACCCTCGGATGCATATAAAATTGTACTTGACCTTAAGGGAAAAGAATTATCATCAGAACAGCTGGCAGAACAGATTGAGAAAATACCGCTACAAGGCTTTTCTCATATCGTTTTCTTTATAGGCGGTTCAGACGGATTGTCAGATAAAATCAGAAACTTTTCTGACAGTTCCTTTTGTATGTCGAAATTAACTTTTACCCATCAAATGGCTCGTGCGATTCTCGTAGAGCAGATATATAGAGCAATGAAAATTAATAATGGAGAGAAGTATCACAAGTAATTATGAGATCCTTTGAAAAGATTGAGCTAAAAGCAAATGCAAAAGTGAACCTTTCCCTGGATATAGTAGGGTTTTACCCTGACGGCATGCACAAAGTGGAAACCGTGATGCATACTGTTAATCTGTTTGACACGGTAACAGTAGGATTCTCTTCAAATCAAGAGCAAAAAAATAAGATTCTCGTTACGACTAATAAGTATTTTATTCCTTCCGGTGAAAGAAATTTAGCATATCAGGCTGCTTGCCGGATTATGGAGGATTATCCTGTTATTAAGGATTCTATTTATATTCATCTGCAAAAAAGGATTCCTGTGGGAGCCGGCCTTGGCGGAGGATCAAGCGACGCTGCTGCAACGATACGAGGTTTAAACAGTTTGCTCAAACTCGGCTTGTCTCACGATAAGATGAAAAGTTATGCTGCAGAAATAGGATCGGACGTCCCGTTTTTACTGGAAAAAGGTGCATGTCTTGCGACCGGTACAGGTACGGAACTAAAAAAAATTCCGCCACTGAAGAAAATAGGCGCAGTTTTGGTAAATCCCGGAATTTTTGTTTCAACCAAAGACGTATATGCCATGTATGATGCTTGTTCTATACCGGATAGCGCTCACCCGAATACAAAAAAAATCATAGACGCAATAGCAATGGAAAAATACGATGTGATGATATCTGAAATGAAAAACGTTCTGGAAATCCCTGTATTTCAAATGCATCCTCAAATAAAAGAGCTTAAAGAAGAATTGCTTAAAGAAGGATGTGACGCGGCGATGATGTCGGGAAGCGGGTCTACGGTATTTGGTTTATCCCGGGATTACGAAATGTTGGAAATTATAAAAAGTAAGTATATTTCACAAGGTTACAGAGCATTTGTCGTATCGTTCGTCGGCGAATAAAATGAATATTAATAGTTTGTTCTGCACATGATATTTCCGAAACATATCAGTGAAAGGATAAACTCATGGATAATACAGAATATATATATAAAGAACAAAAAACGGAGTATCGTAGTGTAATAAAGAATACTGTTGCTGCTACGTTAATCGGTGTTGTAGTGGTTGCGCTGGTAGTTTATGGCATTTATTTCAGTGTAAAAAGCCGCAAACAAGAGATTGTGTTGCAAAATTACGCAGAGCAGTCCTTTGTTAATATGATTGAATACGTTAATTCTGCAGAAGACTGTTTATTTATGGCAATGGTCAGTGCTTCTCCCTGTCAGACAACGAATTATCTGTCAGAAGCCAGACGATATACGATGATGGCAGAGGAAGATTTAGTTAATTTGCCGATTGATGAAGCTGCTCAAGAAAACGTGTCACGGTATCTGGTTACGCTAAGCGACGTTGCCGGAGCCTGTAGCAGGAAGCTGTCATCGGGAGATGAGCTTTCAGAAGAAGAAAACAGCATGTTAGAATCGCTGTGCGGATATTGCCGCGATCTGTCGGGAGCTCTTTGCGGAATACACGAGGAACTGTCAGCCGGCAAATGTACCTGGAACGAGCTTACAAAAAAAAGTAAAAATATTACTCATGATAAAGTTCTTGCCGATCAAAATGCAAGCCTTAAAAGGTTTTCAGATCCATTTACTAACTTTCCGGAATTGGAATACGATGGCAAGTTTTCTTCCCATATATGTAAAATCCAGCCTCGTGGATTAAGCGGGAAAGAATTTTCACGCACAGAAGCAGAAGACGTAGTACGCAAGCTTTTTTCACAGGTAAGAAAAGAATATTCAGAGATTCGCTACGAAGGAAATCATATGGTAAATAATATGGAAGTTCTTTGTTTTACTGTTTTTCAACCGGAAAACAAAGAATTTTTAGCCAACGTTGATATTACTAAGCAAGGGGGCTTTCTTTGTACGTTCATGTCTGTAGGTGAAAATGGTCAGGCGACAATTGATACGACGGAAGCGGAAGAAAAGGGAAGAGAATTTTTAGAAGAAAACGGATACGAAAATATGGAAGTTTTGTCAGGAATCAGACAAGGAAATGAGTATACAGTAAGTTATGTATATGTAAAAGACGGCGTATATTACTATCCTGATACGTGCAACGTAAAAATTTCACTGGTTACAGGAAATATAATCGGATTTGACGGTCATAATTATTTATGTTGCCACGAAGGAAGATATTTAGAAAAGCCGGCTTTTTCCATAGAAGAAGGAATGGAAAAAATAAGTAAAAAAGTCAGAGTTGAAGAGAGTCGGGAAGCAGTAATTATGACGGAGTATAAAACGGAAAAACACGTTTTTGAATATAAATGTTCTGCAATGGGTCGAGACGTCTACGTATATGTGGACACACAAACAGGTGAAATTGCAGAGTGCAGATGTTAATGTAATACTGAGTAAAAAAATCGGCCTGCGCGACTTTTCACTGACAAAGAGAATAATCACGCAGGTCGTCAAACGTTTTCAATTATTTTACTTCAACGGAATATTTTTCAATTTTTTCAAAATCGAAAGGTAAATCACATTTTACAGTGCCGTGAATACCGGCGATAAGATTATATTCTACACCCATATCATGCATCCAGGTACGAACTTCCAAAGTGCGAAGATTGCCGTTCCTGTTGTCATATACCCATGTAGGAGTAGGCCACAAACACATTTTAGGCGCAATTGCCTGGTAAACATCAAGATTAACACCGCTTTGTCCGTGATGAGCCATCTGGCAAACGTCACTTTTGAGACGGCTGCCGTATTTATCTAGAAGCCTCTTACCGGCGTTGATGTAGCAGTCACCAAGGAAGATAATGCGCTGCCCGTATGCGGTGAGAAGGAAAACACTGGAAGTATCATTTATATTATTTGCAGTCTCGCTTTCCTCCATAACAAGCAAAACTTCCATTGTACAATCCTCATCCAACTGGAATTTATCACCTTCAAAGCAAGTCTTTGTATTAGCTGCTTTAAGACTTCCTTCACCGAAAATAGAGTCGTATGCTTTCTCGAAAGGATCATATACAAAATATGAATTTCCCTTTTCAACACGTGACATGAAATCTCTGCTTGGAAAATTGAAATATACGTTTTTTACGGTTATTTCATTTCCGAACTTATTGATAAGTGCCGCAAAGGACGTCATGTGATCTTCGTGCATATGTGTAAAGAACCATGCATCAATAACCGGATGATCAGATTCAGATATTTCCTTAAGATAGTTCATAAAAAAGGTTATGTCTTCTCCTAAATATCCACCGTCGATAACTACGATTTTGCCGTTTTTTGTTTTGATAACGTATGACATCATCAAATCCATAAGAGAATTGGTAATTTGATATATACAAGCTTTATTCATTGTAATCCCTCCATAAAATAGTATATGGATTATAACATATTCGCCCAGGAAAAAACAGCTTGAATATATTTTTATTTAGTATTAACATATGTAGCACAATGTGAATGAAGAAGACGGAGGATATAAAATGAATATAGCGCATACAGTTTTTGAAACGCCGATACACGAGCTTACGGTCCCGATTGATGATTATAAGTATAACGGTAATAAATTTTACATAAAAAGAGACGATCTCCAACCATTTTCTTTTGGAGGAAACAAAGTCAGAATAGCACAGAAGGTTATTCTGGATATGAAGGCAAAGGGGAAAGACTGCCTTATAACATACGGAAATATCAGATCTAATCTTTGCAGGACTACTTCTAATTTCTGTTGCGCATTGAATATTCCCTGCTACGTTATATCCGTTTTGGATGATGACCATGGTTGTACTAAGGCTTTTAACGGGTCAATGGTGCGAAGCTTTGGTGCGAACGTTGTAACTTGTGCAAAAGCAGACGTTCCGCAAGTGGTAGCTAAGCTCAAGGCAGACCTTATCGCAAAAGGATATAATCCTTACTATATAAAAGATGATGAAGCAGAGGTTGCTTCTTGCCGCGCGTATATAGAAGCGTATGGCGAGATTGACAGATATCAGATTGATTCAGGTTGCCACTTCGATTATATTTTCCTGGCTTCTGGCAGCGGTACTACACAGGCCGGTATGATTATAGGTAAGCTTCTTTCTCCTCACTATGGACAAGCCGGACTTCCTGACCCTAAGATTGTGGGTATTTCAATTTCACGAGCATACCAACGTGGTATGGACGTGCTCAATCTTCATCTTGACAGAGTTTTCAATGATATGGGAATCACTGTTGATAGTGAAAAGAGAGTAAAAGAAATTATTTACACAGATGACTACGTACTCGGAGGATACAGTCTGTCTAATGATGACGTGGATAAGATTTGTACGAATATGGTAAAATATAATGGAATTGAATGCGATCAGACGTATACCGGCAAAGCCTTTAACGGTATGATTAACTATATAAAGGACAAGGATATCAAAAACGCCAATATTTTATTTGTTCACACAGGCGGATTACCGTTATTCTTTGATTATATCAGAGATAAATAAGTTTAAATCTCTCTTTATGTGACGGCCACCCGTAATAACACAGCCTGCGCGGAATTAAGTGTGATATCATAGGTAGTATCGCGATTTTGCTTTATATATGGAGAGGAATGTATACTTTCCCATCTGGAAGTCTTAGGGTTAAGCCACTGGAGACTTCCTTTTATGCTTTTTGTGGTAAGTGTACTTGGCATATCCGGATCGGAATTACCATTCATTAGCATAAAGGAACCATTGTTATAGAAACTGACCAGCATATCCTTGCCGCCTTTGATGTCTGCAAGAGCTCCGTATGATGAATACATAGGAATACCTATAGTGAAAGATGCGGTGTTTGTATTATCTATGCAGAAAACTTTCTCTGCTTCTGTGTTATAGAGCGCATTTCCGAGAACACGTGTTTCTGCATTTGCCTTCTTTACATATTCGTAATGAGGAGTAGTACTGCCGTCTCCTTCTACCATAGCATCACTCCATACGAAGTTTTTATCTTCCGTTGGCAGTGAGAAGGTAAAAAAGGATAGCGACTTATTTCCGAAAAGCAGTGATAAATTAGATTGCCATACAACTTCCGTGTATGAAACGTTGCTGTAAGGACCATGCTTTATCAGAAGTACAATAACGCGATTTTCTTTATTATATTTCATGCCTGCAATACGTGCTTGCTCATGATTTTCAAGATAAAGACCTCGATGGCTTACCGTTGTATCATCTCCCAGCAGGTCGTAATAGTCAAAACAAATATAATCAGGCTGAACTTTTTCACAAAAAGAATTCAGATATTCTTCGTATGAGGATGTTCCAAGCATATCGGCCGGTGCATAATTTGGTAATAAATTTACGTATGCTTTCGCGCCCGGAGCCAGACGGTGAATTGCATCAGTTATCCTACCGATAACGTCAAATTTCGCAGCGGAAGGTTCATCGCAGATAATCCACTCCTTAATATTGTCATAATCCTTATAATATTCCACAACCTCTGCCACAACGGTATCGATTCGACTTTGGGGGGCGTTATCATAATAAAGAGAAGATATCCGTCCGTCGGTAACGGCTGCATTGAGCCCGTGTTTTTTTAATAAGTCTAAAGCGGTCTTGTTCATTTCATAGTCATATGCAAAACGTTGGAGAGGAACTATATCAAAACCGGCTTCCTTCATCTTTATAACTACGTCTTCGTTGAATTCGGAAGCAGAGGGCCCCCAATAATAAGTTATCGAATAATCTGTGTCCGTTACCTTTTCAAAGGTTTGCTTTTTGTCTGACGTAAAAGTACAAGACGGAAGAACTGTCATAGATAAAGTTAGTGAGAAGGCTGTAAATAATATTTTACGTAAATTATGAATCATTTTTATCACCTGTTTTTTTATGCGTTAGATAATTATACAAGGTAAACACCTCAAAAACAAGAAAAACCTTAGAAAAAAATGTTGCATTATTGCAATGTGCCGTGGTATAATGTCGGGTACTGTTGCGCAGTTGATTGTTTTGCGCAACAGATTAGTGAAAGAAGGTGACATCAATGAAAGAAGGTATTCATCCTAAATTTGAGGAGACTACAGCAAAGTGTGCTTGCGGAGAGACTTTTATAACATACTCAACAAAGAAGGAAATCAACGTTGAAATATGTTCTAAGTGCCATCCTTTTTACACAGGTAAGCAGAAGCTGATAGACACCGGCGGACGTGTTGATAAGTTCAATAAGAGATATGGTCTGTAATAATAAGCAGACAAGTATATTTAGGCTTGCTTAACGTAATTGCTTAGCAGGCTTTTTATATTCTTTTTGGTAATATAATTACTAAAAAACGGAGGTTAGAATAATGTCAGTAAAAATGGAGAAGGAAGCAAGCCTGGTTAAGTTGACTTTTGACGTGTCGGCTGAGGTTATTGAAGAAGGTCTTGCTTACTCATTTAATAAGAATAAAAAGAAATTTAACGTACATGGCTTCAGAGCAGGCAAAGCTCCTCGTAAGATGATTGAACAAATTTACGGAGTTGAGGTTCTTTTTGACGATGCATCATACTATATCATCAATAAAGAATACGATGCGGCTATCAAAGAGCTTAATCTTCAGCCGGTATCAGATCCTGTAGATATTAAAGTTCCTGAGATGACACAAAACAACATGACTTTCACTCTTAACGTATACGTAAAGCCCGATGTTACGTTAGGCGCATATAAGAACATAGAGGTTGCTAACGTATCTGATGAAGTTACTGAAGAAGAAGTTGACGCAGCTATTCAGGAAGAAGCTAAAAAGAATTCTCGTGAGATATCTGTTGACGACAGAGCTACGCAAAAGGGTGACACAGTTGTCATTGATTTCGTAGGCAGTGTTGACGGTGTTGAATTTGAAGGCGGCAGCGCTACAAATCATTCTCTTGAGCTTGGCTCAGGACAGTTTATTCCCGGATTTGAAGATCAGTTAATAGGTAAGAATCTTAATGAAGAAGTAATTGTTAAGGTTACTTTCCCTGAGGACTACCAAGCAACTGAACTCGCCGGCAAGGATGCAGAATTCAAAGTTACAATTAATGGTATTAAATATTTTGAACTTCCTGAGATTAATGACGAATTTGCTTCAGACGTAAGCGAATTTGAAACGTTAGAGGAATATAAAGCAGACGTTAAGAATAAATTAGCAGAGAGCAAAGCTCAGACGGCTAAGAATCAGATGCATGAAGAAGCTCTTCGTAAAGTTATCGAGGCTGCTGAAGTAGAGATTCCTTCTTGCATGATTGACTCAGAGGTTGACAGTCTTGTTAACAGAACAGAGTCACAGTTCAAAATGTACGGTATGACAATAGAAGATTTCTGTAATTATTCCGGTAAGACAGTTGAAGAATACAAGGAATCTCTTCGTCCTCAGGCTGAGATTAACGTTAAGAGAGATCTTGTTATCGAGAAGATTGCAGAAGTAGAAGCTTTTGAAGTTACTGAAGCAGATAAAGAAGCTGAGTACGAAAAGCTCGCAGGATATTATAGAAAGTCTTCAGAAGAGGTTAAGGCTATGTTTGCAGCTCATCAGGACCAGCTGGAATACGGAATCAAGCTTGAAAAAGCAGAAGATGTTATTTACAGTTCTATTGTAAGAGCTTAATTGAAAACAAAGCATTAATTTTTCAGATTTAATATTTTATGCCGTCGTAACTGTTGTATACTAATACTGTCACGACGGCATTTAATAAATATATGAGAAAGAGGGATTTTATGGCATTAGTACCTTACGTAGTAGAGCAGACAAGCAGAGGCGAGAGATCTTACGATATTTTCTCAAGACTGCTTAATGATAGAATAATCGTATTAAGTGATGAAGTAAACGACGTAACAGCGAGCATAGTAGTTGCGCAGTTACTGTTTTTGGAATCGGAGAATCCGGATAAGGATATTCAGTTGTATATCAACAGTCCGGGAGGTTCTGTTACGGCCGGAATGGCTATCTATGACACAATGCAATTTGTAAAATGTGACGTTTCTACAATTTGTATCGGTATGGCGGCAAGCATGGGAGCTTTTCTGTTGGCATCAGGAGCAAAGGGCAAGAGAATTGCACTTCCAAACAGTGAGATTATGATTCACCAGCCTTTAGGCGGTGCACAAGGTCAGGCATCTGATATTAAGATTCAGGCAGAACACATTCTTAAGATTAAAGATAAGCTTAACAGAATTTTAAGTGAGAAGACAGGCCAACCGTTAGAGCGAGTTGTAATAGATACTGATCGTGATAACTATATGAGTGCTCAAGAAGCGATGGAATACGGATTAATCGACAAGGTAGTAGAAAAACGCAGCTGATTGATTAAGTTTTATTATTAATTCAGGAGGTTTTAGATGGCGAAGAAAGATGACCATTGCGTTCACTGTTCTTTTTGCGGCAAAAGAGAAGATCAGGTAAAGCGTCTTATTGCGGGACCCGGCGTGTTCATTTGTGATGAATGTGTTGATTTGTGTTGCGACATTTTACAGGATGATTTGATCGACGATGCACAAGACAGTGATTTTTCCGAGGCAACCGTTGCCGAGGAGAAAAATTTATTAAAGCCGGAAGAAATTAAAGCGGCTTTGGACGAATACGTCATAGGACAGGATACTGCTAAGAAAGCTTTGGCAGTAGCGGTGTACAATCATTACAAAAGAATAGAAGATCTTAAGAAAAATAAGAAAAAAACTTCTAAAAAAGCAAATCAGACAAATACAGAATCGCATGATGGGCCTTTTGCCGGCGTAGAGATTGCAAAGAGCAACGTACTACTTATCGGGCCTACCGGTGTAGGTAAGACGTATCTTGCACAGACTTTGGCAAAAATACTCAACGTTCCTTTTGCGATTGCAGATGCTACGTCGCTTACTGAAGCCGGATATGTGGGAGAGGACGTTGAGAATATTTTGCTCAGGCTTATTCAGGCCAGTGATTACGATATAGAAAAAGCGGAACGAGGCATTATTTTCATAGACGAGATCGATAAAATCTCACGAAGAGGAGATAATCCATCAATTACGAGAGATGTAAGTGGCGAAGGTGTCCAGCAGGCTTTGCTTAAGATTCTTGAAGGAACTGTAGCGGCTGTGCCGCCTCAGGGAGGAAGAAAGCATCCCCATCAGGAATTTATTAATATTGACACTACGAATATTCTCTTTATCTGTTCAGGCGCATTTGACGGACTGCCTAAGATAATAGAGAGCAGAACAGGCAAGAACACCATCGGTTTTTCAGGCTCTGTCCACAGCAGTCAGGATTTGGATTCAGATAAGATGCTGGCCCAGGTAGAGCCACAGGATCTTTTGAAGTTTGGTCTTATTCCTGAGTTCATAGGACGTGTGCCCATGATAGTTACCTTGAATTCCCTTGACACAGAGATGCTCAAAGAAATTCTTACGATGCCAAAGAATGCTTTAGTTAAACAGTATCAGAAGTTGCTGGCAATAGATGGTGTTGATCTGGAGTTTAGCGAGGATGCCGTTGCTGCCGTAACAGAGATTGCCATGGCTCGCAAGACCGGCGCCAGAGGCCTTCGTGCTATTGTCGAATCAGCGATGCTTGACGTTATGTATCTTATTCCGACTAAAACGGACGTTGTGAAATGCATTATTACAGCAGATACAATAAAAAACGGCGCAGCACCTGTGTACGTTTACAAAGGCAAAAAAGCGAAAAAAGGCAGTACTATAAAAGAGTCAGTTAAAGAGGATATTTACCTCGAACAGCAAGAAACGGATACTAAAACAGGAACATGAAAATTATTCAAGCATTAATATTAGGATTAGTACAAGGTTTGACCGAGTTTTTACCGGTAAGTAGTTCAGGACATCTGATTTTAATCAGAAAAGTTTTTGGCTTTGAGTCGGAATCATTCGGTCTGACGTTTGATATAGCAGTTCATTTAGCAACTTTAGTTGCCGTGTTTATCGTTTTAAAGAAGGAAATAGCCGCCTTGATTAAGAGGCCGTTCCAGAAATTAACGTTGCTTTTAATCATAGCTACTATACCGGCGGCTCTTGTCGGGGTGTTTTTTGACGACTATATTGAGGAAATGTCTTCAAGCGGCGGCTTCCTGGGAGTTGCTTTCTTAGTTACAGCGATTTTACTTATTTTTGCAGAACGCAGAAAGAAAAATGGCGGTAAAAAAGCACTTTCAGATTTGGGCCTTTTCGGATCTTTGGCAATAGGAGCTACGCAGGCTGTTGCGATTATGCCTGGTATATCAAGATCCGGCAGTACTTTTGCTGCAGGCACATATACAGGATTAAAAAAAGAAGCCGCATTGAAATTTTCCTTTTTAATGTCTATTCCTGTTATTTTAGGATCTGTTGTTTTAGGAGTAAAAGATATAGTAGAAACGTCTCAGGATGTCGACTGGCTGTGCTTGCTTGCCGGTATGTTATCGGCAGGTATTTCCGGTTATATAGCGATAAAATTTATGTTAGATTTCTTTAAAAGAAAGAAATTGTATGTTTTTGCAATATATTTGATTATACTGGGCGTTTTTGTAATTCTTGATCAATTAGTATTTCATAAATTTTTCGGGACGTTTTTAATATGGACATATTGACATTAGGAATTGAATCAAGTTGTGATGAGACGTCTGTTTCTGTAGTAAAAAACGGCAGAATAATACTGTCTAACGTTATTTCGTCACAAATTGAATCGCATAAGGAATTTGGCGGTGTTGTACCGGAACTGGCATCAAGAATGCACGTACAGAACGTTATTCAGGTAATAGATAACGCGCTTATTACGGCAGGATGCAAACTTGAGGACATTGACCAGATAGGTGTTACGTTTGGGCCGGGTTTGATAGGAGCGCTGCTGGTAGGAGTATCTGCCGCAAAATCATTGGCATATAAGCTGAAAGTTCCTTTGTGTCCCGTCCATCACCTGGAAGGACATATTAGCGCGAATTTTCTCCAAGATCCTGAGTTAGAACCGCCTTTTGTTTGCCTCGTAGCCTCAGGGGGACATAGTCACATTGTAGAATGTATTGATTATGGAAAATTCAAGATCCTTGGGCAAACTCGCGACGATGCAGCAGGGGAAGCTTTTGATAAGATTTCCCGAGCGATAGGTCTTGGATATCCAGGCGGCCCTGCAATAGATAAAGCCGCAAAGAACGGAGACCCTGATAAAATTGTTTTTCCTCAGGTACATTTTGACGGAAGTCTTGATTTTAGTTTCAGCGGCGTTAAGACAGCTGTGCTGAATTACATAAACAACACAAAGGAAATCTGTGTTCCGGATGTTTGTGCTTCTTTCCAGAAAGCATTAGTATCCATCCTTACTGAAAATCTTATGAAAGCTAACCGTGCGACCGGACATAACAAGATTGTTTTAGCAGGAGGGGTTGCTGCTAATTCTGCTCTGAGAACGAGCGTCTCAGTTATGGCAGAGAAAGAAGGCGCAAAAGTATATATGCCGGCACCTGTTTTATGTACAGACAATGGTGCCATGATTGCCTGCGCTGCGTATTACGCGTTAAAACAAGGCAGAGTTGCTGATTTGGAACTGAATGCGATGGCGAATATTAGTCTGGAGACTATTTGATTTTTAACAATAAACATTTCCCGGGAAATATATCTTTTTTTTGACACGTACAAAGATATTATGTTATCCTCTCACTCTCTGAAAAAACGTAGCAAAACAATTTGTATCATTCAGAGAAGCAAAAGAGGAAGGATGATAAACTTGTTGTATAAAAGAATGAGTGTTTTGATTGCGGACCCGGACGTTGATTTTACAAATCATCTGAGACGTATTATTGCAGAGAGAACAGATGTTACTGTGTGTGCTTCTACAACTTGTGCTGATCTTGTCTTAATGCTCACATGTGAGAAAAAACCACAAATATTAATTGTAAATCCTGATATGTTTAACGCGGGGAAAACTGCTTTTTTCACTAAATTAAGATGCAGCATAAGGTCAAATCTCGTTATTGTTGTGACGGCAGCGTGTAATATACGAGAAAGGAACGAGATTCAAAACAACTTTGAGAATACAGTTTTTATGGAAAAGCCTCTTGAACTTGACTTTATGCTGGATCTGGTCCGAGACCTGGCAATTAAAAACACCGATTATTGTATTGAGGAGGAAAAGGACAGCAAATATACAAATAACTTATATCTTGTAAAGAAAATAACGGTTTTGCTTCATGAACTGGGAGTGCCGGCTCATTTATCGGGATATAATTATTTGAGAGATGCAATTTGTATGGTTGTGGAGAATCCAATGATACTAAGTAACATGCACAGGAGGGTGTACAGTATTATCGGTGAAAAGGAAGGCAAGAAGCCGGCCAACGTGGAAAAATCAATCAGAACGGCTATAGAAGTTTCTCTCCTTCGTTGTAATCCGGAGTTGCTGAAGGAGTATTTTGGATATACTATCAACTCAGAGAAGGGCAAACCTACCAATTCGGAATATATTGCAATGCTTGCAGACAGATATACTTTATGGTTGGCATAAATAATTTGACAAACAAGGGTAAACTATTTAACATTAGACTGTATTACAGATGATGAGGTAGATTATGAAAGTACTTATAACCGGAGCGGCTACAGGAATAGGAAGAAGTTGCGCAAGAGTCTTTGCTTCCAAGGGCTATGATGTAGTAATTAATTATAATAAGTCACAAGCGGAAGCTATTGCTCTGCAAAAGGAATTATCTTCTGAATTTACAGGGGAGATAGCCGTTTATCAAGCAGATATTACAGACAGTTGCCAGGTTGAACAAATGTTTGCCCAAGTTGGAGACGTTGACGTTCTCGTAAATAATAGCGCGATTGCTCAGCAAAAGCTTTTTACGGATATTACTGATGATGAGTGGAATAAGATGATAAATACTAATCTATCAGGAGCTTTTTACTGTGCCAGAAGCAGCGCCCGCGGTATGATTAGAAAACAATCCGGGGCGATTATTAATATTTCTTCGATGTGGGGTATTTGCGGAGCCTCTTGTGAGGTCCATTACAGCGCAGCAAAAGCCGGAATAATAGGTTTGACTAAGAGTCTTGCCCGCGAGCTTGGGTTATCGGGAATACGTGTTAACTGTGTGGCCCCCGGATTTATAGATACGAAAATGAATCAGAACGTTGACAGTAGAGCGATACAGGATATAGTGGACAATACCCCTCTTGCAAGGGTGGGCACGCCAGAGGACGTTGCAAACGTTGTATATTTCCTCGCGTCAAGGCAGTCATCGTTTATTACCGGGCAGGTTATTACTGTTGACGGCGGTTTTTTGATGAAATAATTATGGAGGAAATATGGATAATTTTGACGGATTCAAGAAAAAAAACATAACTCCAAAGAAGATAATACTAATTTTCATTATCGGCTTACTTTTTGTTAAATTGATTTTTGACTTTAACGGATTCGGAAAGTTGCTTTCTTTTTGCTCATCTTTTCTTATATCGGTTTTCAGCTACGTATTGATTGGTTTTATAATTGCGTTTATTCTGAACGCATATATGAACATTTGGGAAAAGAAAGTATTTAAAAAAATTCAGAATGCAAAAAGAAAACGAGTTCTGAGCATCATAATTGCATACGCTAGCTTATTAGTTATTGTTTTGCTTCTTCTCTTTGCTCTAATCCCGACCTTGATAGATACTGTATCTATGTTTGCAAGGAATTTACCTGCAGCTTTTGATAAGCTTGTTGGTTTCTATGATGACGTTATGCATAACGGCCGTTTTGATTTGCCGGAGGTTGTGGTTGAAACGATTGCCGGTGGAATTGAGAAAATGAAGTCAGTAGTAATTAATTATTTCAATTCAGAGAATATCACCGGCTTTATTTCGTCTGTCTTTTCAACGACTTTTTCAGGAATATTCAATACTTTTATGGGTATTATGGTATCAATTTATATGCTTTTGGAAAAGGATCATGCCTTAAAAGCTGCTAAGACGATTACAATCGGTATATTTCGTGAGGATACGGCAAAGAAGATTTTCTGTAATGCGAAGAAAATCAACACAGTTTTTACTCAGTACTTCGCTGGCAAATTGCTTCAGGCTTTAATAGTATTGTTCTTGTCTTACATAGTTTTCCTAATAGCGGGATTAGATTATGCTATCTTGTTTGCAGTTATTCTCGGTGTAACAAATATGATCCCGTATGTTGGTCCTTGGATTGGCGGTATTTTCGTAGTCATTATCAGTTTGTCACAGGATTTATCAACGGCAATAACTGCGTTGGTTTGTGTCTTAATAATGCAGCTCATAGATAATACCATTCTTACACCTAATATTGTTGGCGGCCAGATAGGAATAAGTCCGCTGCTGGTTTTGATAGGATTATGTGTTTGCGGTGGTTTGCTTGGCTTGCCAGGCCTTATCTTAGGAGACGTATTTGCCGCGGTAATTAAAATCCTATTCTATGATACGTACATAATGAACAGAATTGAGAAAAAAATAGAGAAAGGATACCTGCCCGAGTCTGCACGGGCAGAATACCTGCAACACGAACTGATAACCAGAAAACCATCGCTTGTTACAAGAATAATTAAGAAGTTTAAGAAAAAAAATAAGTAAAAAAGGACCAAAAGTGTACAAAGGGCAAAATGTTCACAAACAGAACGTTTTGCCCTTTTGTTTATTGCATAATACCCGCACAGGAGGTTGTGCAATTGGAGAAAAACAAAGCTCGAAGAAATATATGCGGAGAGAAAATACGTTACGTACGGATGGGTTTTTATGATAAAAATCACGTTCGTATTACGCAAAATGAACTTGTTGCAAGACTTCAGTCTCGCGGCTTGATGCTTGAGCGTATTACAATAAGCCGTATAGAACAAGGAATCCGTCCTGTTTCAGATATTGAGCTGGTGTATTTTGCCGATGCACTGAAAGTTCCTATTCAATATTTCTTTAAGGACTCACAGAAATATCTTCCGGGAATTTCAGATAATAGCTCTATGGTTGCAGAAGAATGATAAATGAGAAGGTACTCAAAGAACGTTATATTTTAATAACACACGTGCTTTTGTCGTTACGGTTAAAGGCGCGATACAAGGGCTTTTTCTATTTGCGCGAGATATTAATACTGATGTTAGACGGTCAAGGAGTGGAGCAGGTCGGTTCTATTTGTAATATAAAGGAAATCGTTCCGAAGGCACTCTATATTGACGTTTCAAAGAAGCTTTCCGTCAGCATAGACAACATTGAGAAAAGCATCAGAGTTGCCATTAACAGAATGTGGGAAGACGTAGAACCCGGTCTGGAAATAGACGTCTTTGGTAAAAAATTTGTGTTTCCAAAAAAGAAACCGACTAACACTCAATTTCTTTGTTCGTCTTACAATTTATTAAGAGAATTATTGGAGTTCCCGCAAAATTAATTTAGAACACCAAGTTTTTGTTCCACCTCTTTTTGATTATCAGAATAATATTTATTTGCTTCTTCTAATCCGCTACTTACTATGGCCATAGTACGTTTATAAGAGTCTTGACATTTTAACAAAAGAGAATCGGTCAGATTCATATGCATTTTCCAATCCATTATGTTCTTATCAAGCGTAAGTATTTCGTAGGTATATCTGTCGAGAATCGGATCGGTATAACGATTAACCCATATCGGGAGCACGCGGGCACTCTCAACCAGCACCGTACCATCTGAATATTTAGCAAAAGTAAAGGTGAAAAGCATACCGTCCTCGCAATGAATGGGACGCGTTGAAGAGTATCTGATGTTTGATACTGCGTTTCCTGTGGAATATAAGCAAAGAGTTTTATGGTTATCATTAACCGTACTTGTAAAAAGTTCCACAGGTTGTGCTACGTGTGGATGATTTCCTACAATAACATCAAATCCTAAATTACAAAGTTTTTGTGCTATTTTTTTCTGAGTGGAATTATTTGTAGTGACGTATTCTTTGCCCCAGTGAATAAAAATAACAAGGGCTTGTGCGCCGTCTGCCTTCATCTTAGCTACTTCATCTTTGAGTTTTAAATAAAAGTTTTCTAAATGGCTTGTATTAAAGGAGTTTGTAAGAGCTGTCGCTTGGGCGTTTAAAGTGATACCGTTTAGTTTTACTTGTTTATCATTGATAATTTCAGTATTAAAGGTATAGCAAATCATGCCAACATTAATACCGTTTATATTCTGAACGGTATAATTCTTATCTTCTTCTTTGTATCTTGTACCAATATATGTAACTCCGCGATTCCTCAAAATCTCCTGTGTTCTCATAAAACCTGTAATACCTGTATCATATGAATGGTTGTTTGCCGTAAGAAGCATGTCAAAACCGGCTTTTTTCAATGAATCTACAATGGCATCAGGACAGTTGAATCTTGGATATCCGGAATATTTATAGCCGTTATCGTCTCCGGCTAAGGTAACCTCAAGATTGGCAACGGCGTAGTCTACTTCGGAAACATACTTTGAAAACCAAGGAAAAATATGGTCATAATTGTAAGTGGAAGTTGTGGCATCATAACCGCTTTTATATAGCTTTTCGTGCATCAGAATATCTCCTGTAGCTCCTATAGAAGCAGTTGCTACCTTAATAATAGGTGGCTGTGTCGGTGTAGGTGTTGGTGTTGGCATGGGAGTTGGTGTTGGCACGGGTGTTGGAATGGATGTATTAATAACTGTTCCCGAAGGAGTCTGTGTTAACGTTGGCAGCGGCGATTTGGCAGCAGGACTTACTTCTGTCGTAGAATCGCTGCAACTTGTAAAAAGAAGAAACAAAAAAAACAGAAGCGTAAAGCCCGTAATGTATATAAATGAGCGTACTTTTAACATAAAAAACCTTTTCAAGAATAATGATCATTAATATTTTACAAACAACTTATCAAAAAGTAAAGAGAAGAACGCTACTACAAAAATAAATAGACTTTCATATTCTTGTGGCTGAACTATACGCCCCAAAGTGTTTTTTTACGTTTGCGCACAACAATAAAGCAGCCGATATGAATCAAGGCGGTAGCAATCCAGCTTACCATATAGGAAATATATACAGTTTCGACAGAGTGATACTGTGGAAACTGGAAAACAGTAGCAAGCCATAATAATCTAAATCCGCATACACCAATTAAAGATACGAGCATTGGCATAACGCTATATCCCATTCCCCTTAATACGCCAACCATAACGTCCATTATTCCGCAAAGAAAGTAAAAAGCACATATATGTTTCAGCCTGATCAAGCCGGCATCAACAACGGCCGGATTGTCGGTATACAAACTCAGCAGCGGTTTGCCCAGCGAGGTAACTCCCATACCTGCAATAAGGCCGGCCACAGTAACACACGCCACGGCCGTAAAGGCAATGCGATTAATACGTTCATATTTTTTTGCGCCAATATTTTGTCCTACAAAAGATATTGCTCCCTGATGAAAGGAATTCATAGTTACGTAGACAAAACCTTCCAAATTACCCGCAGCGCCGCTACCTGCCATAGTAATGTCTCCGAAGCCGTTAATTGAGGACTGAATGACAACGTTTGACAGTGAAAATAATGCTCCTTGAAATCCCGCCGGCAAACCAATCCGCAGAATTTGCAGAAGTTTGTCCTTGTAAACCCTCAGCTTCTTGATGTTTAGATGTACGCAATTTGTTTCGCGAATAAGACATAATATAATAAGAAAGGCGCTTACGCATTGGGAGACTGAGGTTGCAATAGCAACACCGGCAACACCCATTTCAAAAACTATAACAGAGATTAAGTTCAGGACCAAATTCACACAGCCTGCTATAATAAGGAAAACAAGCGGCCTTTTTGTGTCACCTATAGCTCTGAGAATAGCACTTCCAAAGTTGTAAATTAAAGTTGCAGTTATTCCTAAAAAATAAATACGAAGGTACAAAGCCGACTGACCGATAACAGTATCCGGAACATCCATATAGTTCAAAAGGAATGGTGCTAAAAAAACGCCGACTATTGTAAGAAAAATGCCGGACAGAATACTAAGAAAAATAGCGGTGTGGACAGTTTCCCTCACAGCTTTATGATTCTCTGCTGCATAATTACGGGCAACAACCACGTTTGTGCCCACTGACATACCGATAAAAACATTTGTAATCAAATTTATCAATGAACCGGTAGAGCTCACCGCCGCAAGCGCCGTTTCACCGGCAAATTTACCTACAACAACTACGTCTACCGCATTAAAAAGCAGTTGCAATATGCTGGAGAAAACAAGAGGGATGGTGAAAAGTAGCAGTTTTTTTAATATGGAACCGCTACACATATCCATTTCATATTTACTTTTTTTATTACCAACCAATTCAGTTTGTGCCATAACCCATCATTTTCCTTTGACTTTGTAAATTATATACTACACCATTAAAAAAGCAATTGTTTTTTGGCCTGCAAACATTGAAAAAAAAACGCATCAAATGTATAATGTTTGAAATTGCAAAGGAGATGTAATAATGAGAAAAAGATGTCTCGCGATATTTTTCGTAATTATAATGTTGTTTTCTGCTTGCGCTACAGATAAAAAACAAGACCCGGGAGCTACTTCGCTTCCGATTACTGATATAAATGATCCTAATCTAAAACCGCTTGATTTATCAGACACAGAAGAAAACGAAGTGCTCTTGTGTGGTGGTAGCAACGATGCGGCTAAGGCTTATTACGAGAAAACGTACGAGGATTACCTTGCTGTTTGCAAGTTCTATCTCCAAAAAGGTTTTGAAACGTACAATACAAGCGAAAAAAACGGTAATTTTTTCACAACGTTAATAAAAGAATCAGAACGAATTCATATATATTGGATAGCTTGTGAAGAGGAACTTACGATCATACGGTCATATAGACAAGGAAAGACAATGCCTCCGAAAGAGCCGGAAATCACAACCGGAAACACACCCACAACTGTTACTCAAATTAGGGGAAGCGGTGAAAACGCAATGGGCTACGTTATTCAGTTGGCAGATGGAAGCTTTATTATTTATGACGGTGGAGATGCTACGTGTAGCTCCAAGCTTCTTGAGGTTCTTGGTAATCTTGCAGGGCATGACGCTACAAACAATAAATATTTAGTTAGAGCGTGGGTTCTTACAATTAATGATGAAAAGCATTACGGTTGTTTTACACAAATAGCAGCAGAGCATACGGATAAAATAACGTTACAAACAGTTGTTGCCGCTCCTGTAGGCAAAAACATGGCTATTGCAAGCAAACAAACTTATCTGACGCAAACACTTCCTGAGGACGTGGCAAAATTTGAAGGAGCACAGATATGCTACGTTCATACCGGAATGACTTTGAGATTTTGTAATATAACAATGGAGATCCTTTTCACGCAGGAGGATTTATACATGTGTGATCCGCCGAAGGATCGCTTCGGCAACACGTCGCTTGTATCCAGAATCAGTACAGAACAAAAGAGCGTACTCTTCTTGTCAGATTGCGGAAGATTTGCAGCTCGACGCATGGCGATTTATTATGGAAAAGATCTAAAGAGCGACATATGTCAAATTGCAAACCACGGGGCGGAGGATTTTCCGTTATTTATCTACAACATTATAGGAGCAAAGATACTCTCGTATCCTTGTTCTGCGGATTTTTACGATAATCACAAAGCTTTTGCAGATGTAAGGCAAGCTATGAAAAATAATTCAAATACAGAACAGATAATATTGTCTGATTCTGAGAATGTAACGATTGTTTTAGATTAAAGGGGAAAGGATGACGTAATATGAAAAAGATATTTTTAATTATTTTAGTTTTTTGTATGACTATATGCCTTTTTGCCTGTGAGCAAGAGCCGGTAGCGGTTCCTATGGCAACTAAGATATTATCAAAAGATTTTACTCAGTTGGCAGAGCAAAGCATTTCTCCAAAGGAGCTGATCCCGGGAAGCACGTTTACCTGCGGAAGCCGGGACGTAATGGATTCTTATTACAATATAGATGAGAACACGTTGTACGGAGTTTGTAGATATTTTGAAGAACAAGGCTACGAACAGTACAGCTATCATGAGATGAACGGAAATCTTTTCTCTACCTATGTAAAAGGGGCCGGATTAGTTCACGTTATGTGGTTTGAGTGTGAAAAGAGAATGACAATTGTGACTTCGGAAACAAATGGTGCGTTTCTGCCGCCTAAAATGCCGGAGATACGCACAGGAAGCACACCAACTACAGTAACACAACTTAAATCTCTTGAAATAAATGGCATGGGATATTTGATACAATTGGCAGACGGAAGTTTTATTGTATATGACAGTGGTAACTTATCCGTTGCCCAGGAGCTTAAAGATGCTTTTAAAGACCTGACGCCCAAAGGGCAAAAGCCGGTTGTGCGCGCATGGCTGTTTACACACGGTCACGGGGATCACTATGATGCCTTTCGCGAATTTGCTGACAAATATGCAGACAGTGTGACAGTGGAGAGGTTTTTATATTCACCGGCGAATGTGGGGTCTTCTTACCTGTTGTCCGGATTTCTTGAAGATGTTGCTAAATTCGATGGTGCAGAATGTTGTCCTGTTTATACAGGTATGGTATTTACTATATGTAACGTGAGATTAGAAATATTAATCACATATGAAGAAGAATATGCAATAGGTTCTGCTTCCAAGGATTTTAATAATACAAGTATTGTCTCACGTGTATACACTGACGATTACAGTGCGATCTTCCTTGGTGATGCTGGGGACGATTGTGTTGAGAAAATGGCGGTGCTTTATGGAGATTATCTTAAAAGCGACATGTGTCAAATCTCGCATCACGGGGTAGAGGATTGTCCGCTTGTTGTATACAGACATATTCGTGCAGGCATTTTATGGTACCCCTGCAGTCAGTCTCTGTATAATCTTCCGGATCGTGACGCAGAGGTTAGAAAAGCTCTTGCGGCATCAAAATATACTAAAGAAATAATAATACACGAGAGCAGAGAAACAAGGGAGTTTGGTGAATAATGTTAGATGTTTGTTTGGTCGGAACAGGAGGCACCATGCCTCTTAAAAACAGGTGGCTTACCTCTCTTTATTGCAGATTAAACGGCAGTGCACTTTTAATTGACTGCGGAGAGGGCACGCAAATTGCAATAAAAGAAGCCGGTTTTACGTTCAAGCCTATTGATATATTGTGTATTACTCATTTTCACGCAGACCACGTAAGCGGTTTGCCGGGATTGCTTTTGTCTATGGGTAATGAGGGGCGCACGGAGCCGCTTACAATTATTGGTCCAAAAGGAATTTCTGTTGTGGTCAATTCGCTTCGCATCATTGCTCAGGAGCTGCCTTTTGATATTAAGTTTGTTGAACTTACACAGAATATAGCAAAAATCAAGATAAATGACTATAACATTACGGCCTTCCGTGTTAAACATACTACGGTAACATACGGATATACGCTTGAAGTAGATCGGCTGGGTAAATTTGACGCACAAAGGGCAGCCGAATTAAAAATCCCTGTAAAATATTGGAATCCTCTTCAAAAAGGAAACGTTATAACAGACGCAGAGAAAGTATATAAGCCGGAAATGGTTATGGGACCTGCACGCCGCGGACTCAAGCTTACGTATTGTACAGATACGCGCCCGCTTGAGATTATACGTACCCAAGCCGCCGACTGCGATTTGTTTATCTGTGAAGGAATGTATGGGCAGGATGATAAAGATGATTCTGCCCGTGAAAAAGGGCATATGACAATGATCGAAGCAGCTTCTATCGCAGCTCAGGCAAAACCTGTGCCGTCGGAATTATGGCTGACTCACTACAGTCCGTCTTTGTATAATCCTGAGGAGTATAAAAAGGCGGTGACATTGATCTTCGATAACACGCACGTTTGCAAGGATGGCAAAAGTACGGTGTTGAGATTTCGGGATTAAGCGGCGTTATTAATCGGCCTGCAACTGCGGTTAGAAAAAGCACCAAAATTATGGTATACTGAAAATATGATTTTGTGAAATTGTATGTGCTTCGTTAGTTTGCAAGGTGGTTATTATAAAAAATTCAAAGCGAAAAATGATATTAAAAATACTGATTGCTACTGCAGTCATTGTGCTTATCGTCATTATGTTTGATAGCCGGATGATAGTTAGAAGATATGAAATTGATTCCCCTAAAGTAGATACACCTATTCGTATTGCGCTGATAACTGACCTGCATTCTTGCAAGTACGGTAAAAAACAAACAAAACTGCTTGATGCAATTTATGCGGAGTCTCCTGACCTGGTGCTGTTGGGTGGAGATATCTTTGATGATGTCATCGAAGATACAAATACCGAACTTTTTCTTGCAGGTATATCTGAAAGGTATCCCTGTTATTATGTGACCGGAAACCACGAGTACTGGAGCGGGCAAGCCAAGTTTTCTGCTAAAATTGATATACTGAACAAATATAACATTGTGATCCTTGCCGGCACAAGCGAAGTTGTTGAAGTGAACGGGGAAAGCATAAACCTTTGTGGTGTCAATGACCCTGATGCATATATGGTGGAGATAGATTCGGAGACGGACCCGCAGGCCTACGTGGAAGCGCAAAACCGGAAAGAAGTTACATTTACACAGCAACTCGACAACGTCAGCAGTGTATCAGAAAATGGAAATTTTACATTGCTGCTCTCACACCGTCCTGAATTTTTTGAACAATATACGGACTATAATTTTGATCTAGTATTGAGTGGTCATGCTCACGGCGGTCAGTGGCGGGTTCCACTGGTTTTAAATGGACTGTATGCGCCTGATCAGGGAGTTTTCCCAGAATATGCCGGCGGACGATATGAACAGGATGGTACGACAATGATTGTCAGCCGAGGTCTAGCTAGAGAAAGCACCTGGGCTCCTCGTGTTTTCAATCGTCCCGAACTGGTAATTGTAGATATCACTTAGACATTGATAAAGATTATAGTGCGGGTGGAGTCAAAGAGATATTTGGTGCCAAAATACTGATTTTTTTGCTTTTATTATCAAATAAAATAGTATTCCATCATCGCAACGGATATAAGCCGCTGTCCCGGAATGGAAACTTTGTATGCAGTAGAGTGGAAACAAGACTAATAAGCCTTGTTTCTAAAGTGGGTGAATAACAAAGTGAATAACAAAGCGGCTGCAAATGCAGCCGCTTTGTTGTTGAAGTAATTTATTTTCATAAGGGTTCAATCATTCCGTAATCACCGTCGTCTCGTTTATATACGGTAGACACTTTATTTGTTTCCTTATTCAGGAAGGTAAAGAAAACGTGACCCAACATATTCATTTCCATGATGGCATCCTGAACAGTGATAGGCTTCATGTCATATGATTTGATTCTGACAACTGAATAAATCTCAGGCTCTTCTTCCAGATTATCAATCTTCGGCAGGGAAACGTCTAACTCGGGGGTTAAGTGCTTGCTGCGTGCCAGCTTTGTCTTGCATTTGGCAATCTGACGTTCCAAAATGTCCATGGCTCTGTCCAAGGCCGCAATACAGCTGACTTTGTCTGTAGTCTCAGCTCTTAAGTCATAACTGAGATACTGAGTTGTTAATTCAACTTTGAATCCCAGCTTGCGATCACAAATCTTGACATAAACAACTGTTTCGGTGCTGTCTTGTGTAAAATAACGACGGAAACGCTGAGCAACTTTTTTTTCCATAGTCGCAAGATCCTTTTCGGATACGTTGGATTCTTTAATGTTAAATCTAACTAACATCACAAATTCCTCCTCTTTTTTTTATCTTGATTATATTATACAGGAAAAAAGATAATCCATCAAGAAAATTTCTGAAGAAATACTTTTTTACCATACAAAATAAATTATAAAGTATTGATAATGTTCCTGCATTTTATGATAAAATAGTAGACGATGAAAAGCAAAGGATGTTAGGTGAAATGAAAAAAATAGAAACACAAGGATATATAGTGGCAGTAACTGACAGCAGTTATAACCAGCCGGACCATAGCTTTGAAAACGGTATGAGTATTTTCTATTTATTGTCAGACGGAACGTTCCTTATCTACGATGGCGGTCAAGGCGAAGAAGATTCCGAAAATTTGTATAAACTTTTACAAAAAACAGCAGATAATAATGACCTTAGCAAAATAACTGTGTCTGCGTGGATAATTACTCACGAACATGGTGACCATATGGGATTTGTAGACCATTTCTTTGCTACGTATAAGGACGTAGAGGTTAAAGAAGTATGGGCAAACACCTTCTACAGTTGGGGAAAGGCAATGGTTGAAACCATTGTCAAAAACAAGCCTTATTGCAATGTGCGGGTTGTAGAAATCGGACAGGAATATAATCTGGCAGACGTTAAAGTAGAGGTGCTGTGCGCACCGGAGCCGCTAAGAGAGATTGATGCCCAGGCTTTGGATAGAGATAACAATAGCGCCTCTATCGTAACACGTCTTACAATCAGGGGCAAAACCGTATTGATGCCGGGAGATGCCTCTTTCCTTGCGTGGGATTATATGAAAGATAAATACGGAAGAGCTCTTAAAAGTGATATACTGCAGGTTCCGCATCACGGGGCTAATAATGCTGCTACCAAAGAGGTATATGATTTAATTGATGCACAAACGTTGCTTTTTCCTTGTGGCGACAGATTATATGAGACATTGCTGAATAAAGGAGACTACTATGTTTGTAAACAAGGTTGCCCCCATGATTTGTATAATACTCACACCCATGCATTGGTAGAAGATTTTAAAGGACAGATTATTGTTGCCGGTACTTTTGACTTTGAAAATCCTGTAATAAAAAGGTTTATTTAAAGGAGAACAACCATGATAAAATTATGTGCCTTCTCAGATGAGGCATCAAATGATTTATTAGGACAAATAACAGCGTTGAAACGAAATAACATTTCGTATATGGAAATCAGAAACGTTAACGGCAAAAACGTTAAAGATTTGACTGTCGAGGAAGCAATTGCTATTAAACAAATTCTGGATGATAATAATATTAAGGTCTGGTCTGTAGGATCTCCCATAGGAAAAGAAGACATTGACATCGACATAGATGAATATATGAAGAAAGTCTGCCATATTTTTCACGTTGCAAAACTTCTGGGGGCGGGCAGAGTGCGTATATTCAGCTTTTTCCGTGCGTATGACAAGCCGTATAAGGTGTTTGATTTTTTACGTAGGATGGTACAGAAGGCAAAGGAATATGATTTAAAGCTCTGTCATGAGAATGAGAAGGACATATACGGAGATACGCTATCACGTAATTTACAAATTCTGGATAACGTTCCGGGGCTTTATTACGTATATGATCCGGCAAACTTCTTGCAGGTAGGGCAGAAGGCTGAAGAGACTTTGGCTGCCTTGGCACACAGAGCTGATTATTTTCACATTAAAGACGTAATTTCAGACTTAGGACAATTAGTCCCGGCAGGAGAGGGAGACGGGTGCATAGAGGAGCTGATATCAACCATAAAAGATGACAAAGTACTTACTTTAGAGCCTCATCTGACAGTGTTTAAGGGGTATTCTGATATTGACAAGACGGAGATGAACACAAAATACACTTTTCACAGTAACGATGAGGCTTTTGACGCTGCAACGTCAGCACTCAAAGAACTGCTGACGAGAGCAGGATATAGAGAAACTAAGGAGGGATATGTAAAATAATGGAAATAGGTTTAAATTTATATTCAGTGAGAAATAACATAAAAACAGAGCAGGATTTCTTGGAAACCGCTATAAAACTTCAAAGGGCAGGATATTCATATCTGCAATTTTCAGGTTCTTCCCTAACCACGCCGGAGATAAAGAGAGTAGTGGAAACTACGAAAATGCCGGTTTATCTCACTCATATGCCGATGAACAGGATTATTGAAGAATCCGGTAGGCTTATGGAGGAGCATGCATCCTTTGGTTGTTCGAATATCGGTCTCGGAGCTATGCCTCCTGCAATGATTGCAAACCCTGACGCATGCAAAAAGATTATCGAACAGCTTAATGCCTCCGCAGAGGTTATGGAAGAGAATGGATTTAAGTTTTATTATCATCACCATAATTTTGAGTTGTACAAATGGGGAACGGAGACAGTCTTGGACTATATGATAAAAAATGCTCCGTTTATTAATTTTACAATTGACACGTATTGGCTTCAATACGGCGGCGGTGACGTTTGCGATATACTTGATAAGGTAAAAGGCAGGGCAGGCTGTGTGCATCTTAAGGATTACAAGGTAATTGCAGCCACGGACGAACAAGGAAACGTAAAATTTCGTCCTATGTTTGCACCGCTTGGCGACGGAAATATGAATTTCCGCAAAATAATAAATAAAATGAGAGAAATTGGCACTCAATTGTATTTTGTAGAACAGGATAATGCGGCAGACTTCGAAGATCCGTTTGAGCAGGTTATCCGCAGTGTAGATTACGCAATAAAGGAGTTATAAAATGGAAAGAATTCGTTTTGGTATAATAGGATTAGGTAATCAGGGTAGCTATTATGCGTTGAGCCTTTTTGACAAGGGCGCAATCACAAACGGCATTATTACGGCACTTTGCGATATTAATCCCGCTAAGATAGAAGCAATGCAAAGTCGCATAACAAATAAAAGCATTACTTATTTCACCGACTATAAACAAATGTTAGACAGTGGCCTTTGTGATGCTGTTCTGGTAGAGGTTCCTCACTATAGCCACCCGGAGATGGTAATTGCCTGCTTAAACAGAGGAATCAACGTTATTTGTGAAAAGCCTGCCGGAGTTTACGCTGATCAGGTACGGGAAATGAATGCGGTTGCCGACAAAAAAAGTGCAAAATTTGCAATGATGTTTAATCAAAGAACAAATTGCGTGTATAGAAAAATGCGCGAGATAATGTTGTCCGGGCAGTTAGGAGAACTTCAGAGAGTTACTTGGATTATTACTGATTGGTACCGTACTCAAAAGTACTATGATACGGGCAGTTGGAGAGCTACCTGGACAGGAGAAGGCGGCGGAGTGTTAATAAATCAATGCCCTCATCAATTAGATTTAGTGTCGTGGGTAGTAGGATGCCAGCCCAAGTACGTTCGAGGCTTTTGTGAGTACGGAAAATGGCATAATATTGAAGTAGAAGACGAAGTAACAGCATTTTTTGAATACGAAAACGGCGCTACCGGTATGTTTATAACGACTACAGGAGAGACTCCCGGTACCAATCGTTTTGAGATCTCCGGAACGAAAGGCAAATTGGTTTGTGAAAATAATAAATTAATCTGGATTAAAAATAGCGAAGACAGCCGGAAATTTTCGAGCGAATCAGAAGGAGGTTTCTCTCGCCCGAAAATAGAGGTTATAGAAGTAGAAACAGATGGTATAAATGACCAGCATAAGGGAATTATCAATAATTTTGCCAATGCTTTGCTGGGACTTGAAGAATTTTTTGTAGATGGCAAAGAGGGCATTAACGGAGTTGAGCTTATGAATGCAATTGAGTTATCCGGCTGGCGAGGGGGCAATCGCGTTGAACTTCCGGTTAACGGAAAAGAGTATTACAATGAGCTTATGAAACGCTGTGCTACGTCTACTTACAAAAAGGCAGACGATAACATAGTTACAGATACACAGGGAACGTTTGGGAGCAAATAAATGAAGGTTGCGGTTATTGGTCTTGGCGTTATTGGAACGCATCATATGAATGTTCTGAAAAAGTTAAATATCGACGTGTGTGCTGTCTGTGATATAGAAGACAGCAAATTGGAGAAATATCATAATATCCCTCATTACGTAGATTACAAAAGGATGATAAGAGAGGTAAAGCCTGACTGTGTTCACGTTTGCACGCCTCATTATCTTCACGCGCCGATGGTTTTAGAGGCGCTTAATGCGGATATCAATGTTCTTTGTGAAAAACCACTTGCTATCAGGCAGGAGGAATTAAACATGATCTTAGAAGCAGAGGAGCGGTCAAAGGGAATATTAGGTGTTTGCCACCAAAATAGATATAATAAAACGAATTTGTACGTAAAGTCGTTAATCGAAAATGATGAAAACAGGGACAAATTTACAGGAAGTGCTTGTGTTGTATGGAACCGCGATGAGGCATATTACCGATCCGGAGAGTGGAGAGGTAAATGGGAAACAGAAGGCGGCGGAGTACTTATAAATCAAGCTTTGCACACTCTTGATCTTATGCAGTGGCTTCTAGGCGAGCCCGGGCAAGTAACAGCGACTACCGCTAATTTTTCGCTGAAGGGAGTTATCGAGGTAGAAGACACGGCGGTAGCTTTTTTCACTGACGGCAGCGATTTTTCCTTCTTTGCATCAAACGCAAGCCGTGATAATATGTCTGTGGAGATTACGTTAAAAAAGCCGGGAACAGAGATTAAAATTATGTCTGACTGGGTAGCAGTAAATGGCAAAACCGTAAACTTCGACGTTATTAATGAATATAACGTAAAAGATTGTTACGGTAGCGGACATCAGGGCTTGATGGAGGATTTCTATGATTGCATACAAACGGGCAGGCCTTTTTCGATAAACGGCAAAGAAGCGGCCAAGGTTATTCGTATGATTCTGGCCACATATGCCAGCAATGGAAATAAAATTGATATTAAAAGGTGAACAATGAAAGGTTTTTTTGACAACAATTTGTTTTTAGAATCGTGCTCGGCAAAGGAAATATATGATGCGGTAAAGAGTTTGCCGATAATTGACTACCATTGTCATTTGGATGTAGGCAAAATAGCTATGGGGGCCGGCTTTGAAGACGTAGGTCAGTTGTGGCTTGCAGAAGATCACTACAAATGGCGTGCGATGCGTCTTTGCGGAGTGGATGAGAAGTATATTACAGGTGACGGTAATTTTCACGACAAATTTATAGAATATGGAAAAATTCTGCCAAAGCTTGTTGGGAATCCTCTGTATTACTGGACTCAGTTAGAACTGAAGATGATATTCGGCATTAATGAAGCGCTGAATGAAAGCAATGCAGAACGTATATATCAAGAAGCAAATAAACGACTTGCAGATATATCGGTTCCCGATATTTTAAAGCAATTTAACGTTGAGTACATTGCATCAACAGATGATCCGACCGATTCGCTTTCCCTTCATGGAAAGTATGGAAACACTCGCGTTGCGCCTACTTTTAGGCCGGATAAGATATTTAATTTTGACGATGAATACATAAATATTCTCGCTGACGTTTCAGGTATAAAAATAGAAACGTTAGATGACTTGCAAGTAGCTTTAGAACGCAGACTTGACTTTTTTGTATCAAAAGGATGCAGAATTTCAGATCATGGTTTTGCGGCATTTCCGAAGGAATATGCGGATTATGAGGAGGCAAAGCGTCTTTTCCAAAAAAGGAAGAGGCTTACACAAGAACAAAAAGATAAATTATTCGGATACGTTCTTTTATGGCTTACTGGCAAATATTACGAAAGAGATATGATAATGCAAATTCATTTTGCCGTTGTTCGGAATAATAACCCGCAAATGTTTGAAAAGTGCGGTGCAGATTCAGGTTTCGACCTTATCGGAAAAGAACAGGACGTTAACGATTTGATCAGTTTCCTGGCAAAGACACCGGATAATAAAAGGCCTCAGACGGTTTTATATACACTAAATGACAATAATTTATCTGCAATTGTATGTGCAACAGGTGCCTTCAGAAACGTAAAGGCAGGCGCAGCCTGGTGGTTTAACGACACGGTGAGGGGAATTTATAAGAATCTGGAAACGATTGCAGAATATGGCGTACTCGGTACGAATTTCGGAATGCTTACAGACAGTCGAAGCTTCTCTTCGTACGTCAGATTCGATTTTTTTCGCAGATTGCTTTCAAATTACATGGGTAGATTAGTAGAAAACGGAGAATATGATATTGATATTGCAAAGAGCATTTCACAGGACATCTGTTACTATAATATTAAAGGAGCGTTAAAGATATGAAAATGACTTTTCGTTGGTATGGACCGCAAGATTCCATTCCTCTTAACTACATCAAACAAATTCCAAATATGTCCGGTGTTGTTACCGCTGTTTATGATGAGCCTGTTGGGGAAATATGGCAGGAAGATAAGATTTCGAAGTTACATAAGCTTTGTAAAGAGGCTGACCTGGCAATGGAAGTTATAGAGTCTGTTCCCGTACACGAGGATATTAAGATGGGAAGACCTTCACGCGACGGCTTGATTGCAAACTACGCACAGACTATACGAAATTTAGGCAAATACGGCGTGAAATGTATCTGCTATAACTTCATGCCTGTTTTTGACTGGTTGAGAACCAATCTTAAGACAAAGGCAAAGGACGGCAGTAACTCCTTGTCATACAAGCACGAAGAACTTACAGGAACAGATACAAAGGATCTTCATCTTCCGGGATGGGACGAGAGCTATACTGCAGACCAACTCAGCTCACTTCTTACAGCATACAGAGAGATTTCACATGAGGAATTATTTGAAAATCTCGTCTATTTTCTAAACGGTATTATGCCGGCATGTGACGAGGCAGGGATTAACATGGCAATTCACCCTGACGATCCACCGTGGGATATGTTTGGACTTCCCAGAATTATTACCGGAGAAAAATCTTACGACGAGCTGTTTGCTGCCGTTCCAAACAAGCATAATGGAATAACATTCTGCACCGGCAGTCTTGGGGCAGGTCGCTCAAATAAGCTACCGTATATGGCAGAAAAATATGCCGACCGTATATATTTTGCTCATCTGCGCCAGATTAAATTTGCGGGAGAGCTGGATTTTACGGAAACAGGCCATATGACTGCCGGCGGAGATCTTGACATATACGGGGTTGTAAAGGCTTTGGTCAAAGGCGGCTTTGAAGGCTACGTACGTCCCGATCACGGCAGAAACATCTGGGATGAAGACGGCAAACCGGGATATGGTCTTTATGACCGTGCTCTTGGCGCGGCATATCTGAACGGACTTTTTGAAGCCATTGAAAAGGAGATGAAATAATTGAAAATACCTTTTAAAGTAGATCTTAGCCATAAAACAGTTGCAATTACAGGCGCCGGCGGTGTTATTTGCAGCGAATTTGCCAAAGCTCTCGCAGAATGCGGCGCAAAAGTAGCATTACTTGATATTAATTACCAAGCCGCTCAGAAATATGCTGAAGAAATCGGAGAAAATGCCATGGCGATTTCTTGTGACTGTTTGGATAAAAAGAGTATAGAAGAGGCTCGCCAAATCATTCACGGTAAATGGGGAAAAGTGAACATCCTGATAAACGGCGCCGGCGGAAACAATCCTAAGGCGACTTGCGACAATGAATATATGACACCTGACCTTGAAGGGGTAAAGGACTTTTTTGCGCTGGAAGAAAGTGGGCTCAGATTTGTTTTTGATCTTAACATCACGTCTGCCTTCCTTGTTTCTCAGGTTTTTGCTGCCGATATGGTAAAAACAGGAGGAAATATTATTAACATTTCAAGTATGAATGCTTTCACTCCGCTTACTAAAATACCGGCCTATTCTGCGGCAAAAGCGGGCATCAGTAATTTCACTCAATGGTTGGCCGTTCACTTTGCTCCGTGTAATATAAGATGTAACGCTATTGCCCCGGGCTTTTTTGTGACAAATCAGAACAGAACATTGCTTTTTACTGAAGATGGCCAACCTACTGCTCGCACAGGTAAGATTTTATCAGCAACACCCATGAATAAGTTTGGTGAAATTTCCGATTTGATAGGTTGCCTTTTGTGGCTGGCATGTGATGAGGCCAGCGGTTTTGTAACAGGCTCTATAATACCTGTTGACGGAGGCTTTAGTGCATATTCCGGTGTGTGAGTCTATTCGTAATTATTGACAAAAAGCACCACGGATGACATAATTTTCACATTGAATACAATTGAAAAGAGGGAAAATATGTTTTACAAGAAGAACACAGAAAAATCCTTATCTCCTGAATTGTTCAAAAATCCTACATCAGAATATCGTGGCGCTCCGTTTTGGGCGTGGAATTGCGAGTTGGATAAAGACGAGCTGTTAAGACAGATAGATATTTTCAAAGAGATGGGGCTTGGCGGATTCCACATGCACGTTCGCACCGGCTTGTCGACCCCGTATCTTGGAGAAGAGTACATGGGATTTATTAACGCTTGTGTTGATAAAGCCCGTGAAAATGATATGCTGGCGTATCTGTATGACGAGGATAGATGGCCCTCCGGTTCGGCCGGCGGCATCGTAACGCAAAATGATGAATATCGCCAGCGTTTGCTTCGGTTTACAACAGTGCCATATAAAAAAGAAAGAAAAAATGATATTTTCTTTGTTGAGAACACTACTGTAAGAACCGAAGAAGGTATATTACTTACTGTTTTTGATATTGAGCTTGACGACAAAGGGTATCTTAAGGAATACAGGCAAATTCAACCGGAAGATGAAGTAAAAGGCACGAAATGGTATGTTTATATGGATTATTCTCCCAAAACATCTTGGTTTAATAATCAGTCATATGTTGATACGATGAATAAAGAGGCTATGGACCGCTTTATCGAGGTAACATATGAAGCATATAACAGGAATTGTTCAAAAGACTTTGGCGGCGTCATTCCTTCAATTTTCACAGACGAGCCTCAGGTTGCTCACAAAGAGAGATTGAATTCTTCTTTTGATACGTGTGACGTTACTCTTCCATGGACCCCAACTTTTCCTGATACGTATAAAGCAAAATATTCAGAAGATATTATGGAACATTTACCGGAGTTGTTCTGGAATTTACCGGATAACAAGCCGTCTGTTACAAGATACCGTTATCATGACCACGTTGCTGACCGCTTTAGCGAAGCTTTTGGACAAAATTGCGGACAATGGTGCGATGAACATGGAATTGCACTGACAGGACATCTTATGTGTGAGCAGACGTTGTACGTCCAAACTCTCGCAGTAAGCGAAGTAATGCGAAATTATCGCGGCTTTGGTATACCCGGCATTGACATGTTATGTGCGGCTCATGAGTTTATTACTGCCAAACAATGTCAGTCCGCCGTACACCAATTTGGTTCGGAAGCAATGCTTTCTGAACTTTACGGCGTAACAGGTTGGGATTTTGATTTCAGAGGCCACAAGCTTCATGGTGACTGGCAAGCTGCTTTGGGCGTTACTATCAGAGTTCAGCACCTGTCTTGGGTGTCAATGAAGGGAGAGTCTAAACGGGATTATCCGGCTTCAATCAGCTACCAATCACCTTGGTACGGCGAGTATCGCCGGATAGAAGACCATTTTGCAAGATTAAATACGGCACTTACCCGCGGCAAGCCTATTATTAACGTAGGTGTTATACATCCGGTTGAGAGCTACTGGCTATTCTGGGGACCGGTTGACGTTAATGCTCCGATTGCAAATGAAATAGACAGTAAATTCCTTCAATTGGCAGACTGGCTGGTGAAAATTAATACAGATTTTAACTTTATCTGCGAAGCTACGTTACCGGAATTATGTGAGAATCCAACCGCACCTTTGACTGTCGGTAAGATGGCATATGACGTAATCGTGGTACCTGAATGTCTGACGTTAAGATCTACAACGTTAGAGGCTTTGGAAAAATTCAAAGCTGCCGGCGGTAAACTGATTTTTATGGGTAAAGAGCCGGCTTTTGAAAATGCAGTCCCGTCAAACAGAGGCAAGAAACTATTTGCAGACAGTATCAGTATTGAATATTCACGCGATGCCCTTCAAAAAGCTTTAGATGACAGCATGTACGTTACAATCCGCTATGCTGATGGTAGCGATACAAATCGTTTCTGCCACCAATTAAGACAAGACGGCGACGTGAAATGGCTGTTTGTAGCCCAAGCTATTAACCCACCGGACAAAAACCAGATTAGAGGCGACGACATTGATATTACAATTAAAGGCAAATATTCTATCCGCCTTTTTGATACTCAGACAGGAGAGATTTATGCTGTTTCTTGTACGTATAAAGAGGGTAATACGGTCTTTTCACGGGAAATTCACAATTATGACAGCCTGCTTCTTGAACTTACGGAAATAAGCGATGAAAAGGAATCAGGTAGCATCAAAACAGAAGAAGATGCAAAAACACCTGCGTTATCATCTGTTTGTGTAAAAAACGAGGTAGAATATACACTCTCTGAGCCCAACTGCTTATTGCTTGATATGGCTGAATATAAGTTGGATGACGGCAAGTGGCAACCGGAAGAAGAAATTCTCCGCTTGGATGTAAAGCTTTGTGGGGAAATAGGACTTCCTGCCCGTGGCGGCCACGTTGCTCAGCCTTGGGTTATCGGCAGAACACCGGATGAACATACTGTTTCTTTGCGCTTTACAATCAACAGCGAGATTGACGTTCAGAACGTATTATTTGCAAGTGAGAGAATAACAGAAGGAAGTCTTGCGGTAAACGGAAATAAAGTTGATATTGCGGTTTGTGGTTGGTATGTTGATAAATCTATAGAGACGGTGAAAATCCCCGATCTCAAAAAGGGTATGAATATTATTGAGTTAACACTTCCTTTTGGTGTTGAATTTAATACGGAATGGTGTTACTTGTTAGGAGATTTCGGAGTAGAGGTGAGCGGCAGAGCTTCGAAGCTTATCAAAAAACCTGAGAAGGTAAGCTTTAGCGATCTTACTGAACAAGGTTTTCCATTCTATGGAGGAAATATTACGTATCATCTGCCTATTTGCTCTAAGACGGGGAAGATAAGGCTGACCGTGTCTGATTATGTAGGCGCTCTTATTACGTTAAATAACGGTCAGGAGATAATTTATCCGCCGTACAACGCGTGGGCAGACGTTCCTGTAGGAGATAGTATCTTAGATATTACTTTATTTGGAAACAGGCAAAATTCCTTTGGGCATGTTCATTATGCAGACAGATCTCTTGAATGGATAGGTCCGAATGCATGGAGATCAGAGGGTGATCAGTGGTCGTATGATTATGTTTTACGTAAATTAGGTATTATTTGCGTTCCTGTTGTTGAAGAATAACAAAGCACTGTAGCAGGAAAAATGACTTACTCCGTTTGATAATCCGTACAAAAAAAACGGGATTCCTATAGTGGAAATCCCGTTTTTTGTATTTTCTGTTATGCGGTTATTCTTCTGTCGGTGAATCGTAAACTGTTACCTTTACTGTGAAGCTAAGACCTCCGGTAATAGTAACCTTTACCGTCGTTGTACCTTCTGCTCGCGGACTAATAATTCCCTCGTTTGAAATCTTTACAATACTTTCATCTGCAGATTCAAAAGTCATTTTGAACTTAGCGGCATCAACCATAGCAGGGTAATTAGGGTGCTCTGCGGTTTTGTCGTTATATGCCTCTCCCCATTCACCGTTGTTGAATACAACGTATCCGCGGATTTGTAGTTTATGCATAGCTCCGTTTGTACGTTTTTTATAAACAACATATTCATCCTGAATCGGTTTAAATTCTACAACTGCTTTTTTGCTGGCAGTATAATCAAATATCTCGTCGTACACTTGTACGGTAATATACGTATAAAGGTCGTCTCCGTATGTCATTTTTACATGAGTTTTGCCTTCTTTGAGCGCTGTAATAGTTGTACCTTTTATTTTAATTATTGATTTATCGTATTCAGAAAAACGTATGTTTTCGGGATCTTCTACAAAATGTTTTCTCAGACTGCTGTCAAACCAGTAACAGAAATATTCGTTTTTATCACCTTTGTTAAGCTGAACGTATCTGCCGCCATCCAGACCAACGCTTATAGGAGTCCACTCCTCCGGTTCATTCCAAAAATAATCTTTGAAAAGCGTTCCTTTTCCATTTTTATCCTTAGATTCTACTTTGCCTTCATAATAAGAAATGTTAACGTCCTGGAATCTTGTAGCCCATTTTCCCCAGTTACCGTCAGAACCGTCTGAATATGCGTATCCGATGAAACATAGCTGGTCATCTAACTGAATGTGACCGTCGCAACGCTTGGAAATACCCATATTGTGGAGATATTGCATCGTACCGGTACGGATAATATCACTCTTTGTGAAAGTAATGCCGTCATCCGACTCCATAATGCAAATGCCGCTGGCTTGTGAAAAACGATTATACGTTGAAAAGGCTACGAATTTTCCAATATCTTCTATATACACCACGTCACAGGAATCTTGGGCGCCTGCCTTTACGTATGCAAGTCCTTTGTCTTCTAAAGCACCCGGCCAATTCTCGTTTGTCGCATCTGCCAGACATACGCGAGTGTAATTTCCGTCCGGACAGGTCCACGTGTAATACATGTACAGAGTATCTTCCAACACGACGAAGCTTGGTTCTCCCGCACCCCATCCTGAATCGGATTCATTATAATATATAATAGGCATGGGATCTCCGCCCCAACCGTTTCCGTTCCACTTCTCATAAGGTCCGTCGGGATTCTTGGATCTTGCAACAAAAACGTTATTGTTTATACCGCCGTTTGTTGATACGATTGTGGAGGTATAACCCATATAATAGTAACCGCCAAAGAATACAACGCCCGGGTCACATACAGAATAATGGTCATAGGAGTTGCCGGTAGGCTGTAAAACTACCTTCTCGTGAGTCCACGTTTTGCCGCCGTCATCGGAGTGCTTATACGTAAACCAATCCCATTCACCGGAAGTACCGGGGGTTGCAAACCATGCGTCTACGCTACCGTTCGGATAATAAATAATGCTCGGTCCGTAACGATAGCCACCTCCGCCAAAGAATGGCGCGAAAATATCATAGCCTTCGTTTTCAACCGTCATAGTTACGTGTACGTTTGGGTCTCCTTGAACGATAGGAAGCTGATCTGTAAACTCTCTTTGCGGTGTTGGGGCCGGCTCAGAGTCAACAAGACCACCGCATCCGGACAGAGCAAGAGCCAGCGCTGTTAAAAGAATTAAGCATAAAGCCACTGCGGAGTATTTTACAAAACGTCTCATCTTAACCATAGTAATTCCTTTCTTCTGTACATAAAAGATAGTTGAAATTCTATCATCACAGGTATTTTTTTGCAATTGGGCAGAATGCATAACCGCCGACAAGAAAAATTGTTGAAAAGTTACACTTTCAATATTTGACATATCGTGGTAATATAAGGGCAACAGTTATGCAGTTAGTGTAATAACATTTCAATGGAGGTTAATTATAAATGGCAAGTGTAAAACTTAAGAACATTTACAAGAAGTATCCTGGCGGCGTTACAGCTGTTAACGACTTTAACCTGGATATTGCAGACAAAGAGTTCGTTGTATTGGTAGGCCCTTCTGGTTGTGGTAAGTCTACAACTTTGAGAATGGTTGCCGGTCTTGAAGAAATCACATCAGGCGAGCTTCTTATTGACGGTAAACTCGTTAACGATATCGCTCCTAAGGATAGAGATATTGCCATGGTGTTCCAGAACTACGCGTTGTATCCTCATATGACAGTATTTGAGAACATGGCATTCGGTCTTAAATTAAGAAAGACTCCTAAGGGAGAAATTAAGAAAAAAGTTCAGGAAGCTGCCCGCATCCTGGAAATCGACCACTTACTTGATCGTTCAATCAAGGCTTTGTCCGGTGGTCAGAGACAGAGAGTTGCTTTGGGACGTGCTATCGTTCGTGAACCTAAGGTTTTCTTACTTGACGAACCTCTTTCTAACTTGGATGCGAAACTCCGTGCTCAGATGCGTACAGAGATTATCAAGCTCCACCAGAAGTTACAGACAACATTCATCTACGTTACTCACGACCAGACAGAGGCTATGACCATGGGTTCAAGAATCGTAGTTATGAAAGATGGATATATTCAACAGGTAGACAGTCCTCAAGTTCTTTACGAGAAACCGGTTAATATGTTCGTTGCAGGCTTCCTCGGAACACCTCAAATGAACTTCATGAACGTACGTGTTGAGAAAGAAGGCGCTGACGTTAGACTTAGATTTGGCAGATGGACAGTTAAGCTTCCGGAGAACAAAGCTAAGAAGCTTGAAGATGGCGGCTATTTGGAGAGAGAAGTTGTTATGGGCGTTAGACCTGAGCACCTCCATGATGAGCAGGCATATCTTGATGCTTATAAGGATTCTCAGTTTGAAGCTCCAATTGAAGTTATCGAGCTTCTCGGCTCTGAATCTAACCTTTACATGATGGTTGACGGAACAATGATGGTTTCAAAGGTTAAGCCGAGACAGAACGTTTACGTAGGTGATGTTATGAGATTTGCAATCAATCCTAACAAAGTACACGTATTCGATAAAGAGACAGAGAACATTATTACAAACTGATTTTAATTACAGTTACTTACAGCCATGCAGAAGCCCCCTTCTGTGTGGCTTTTTTTATATGAATATAAGTTGTTATAGACGGTGATTAGAGTTGACTAAACAGCCGGGGTGTTTTATACTAATACGATGAAAAGATAACATTAAAAGGTGATATTTGAATGGCAACAGAAGATATTTTCGTGTTTAGTGACGGCAATTTTCAGAATATAGTTCTTAAAAGTAAGATTCCTGTTTTAGTTGAATTTTGGACTCCGGATTGTGGCCCTTGCCGTTCCATGGCACCTATTTTCGACGAGCTTGCAGGCAAATACAAGGATAGGGTTCTTTTTGGTAAAGTAAATGCATATGATTGCCCGAAGCTTTGTGCCGAATTCAGAATAACCAGTGTCCCGACTGTACTTTTGTTGGAAGAGGGTATTACACAATCGAAGTTTATCGGTCTTAGACCGGCTGACGCAGTTTGTGATATGATAGATAAATTTTTCACTGAAAAAAAGGAGAAGAAAGATAATGAGTAATGATATAATGCCGGCAAAGAAAGAGGTAATTGTTACCGGGGCAAATTCAGAGATTAAAGCCTTTGATGAGCAATTAAAGAAATATCGCAAGAAGCACGTTATTGCATATCTTGAGAAGCTCAACAATCATTATTGCCAGATTATTGATGCAAATAACCGTGATTTTGCGGCTCTTGGTGAGAAATATAATGAGCTGGTTGATATGTATAATGAGCTTTTGGCGGAACATAACAAATTATCATCTTCCTACATAGAGTTGCAAGGAGAGAAGGCCAGCGTAGCCCAGGCTCTCATTGATGCGCAAAATACAGCAAAAGGCATCGTAGAAGAAGCTCGTGAAACTGCTGCAAGAGAGATAACAGAGCTTGATGCTCAGGCAGAAGTAATTCGTGAGAGTATTGTTGACAGAAATAAAAAACTCCGCGATATGCGCATTGAGGTTCAGCAGATGTACAGCGACATGCGCAAGCAAATGGAAGACGCTATGAAAGCTCTTAACGATAAAATTGAAAAAGATATGGAATTCTTCTCTGCATCGGGGGCTATGATTGCAGAAAAATATGAAGACAGCAAGGAATAATACAAAAGAGGTAAGAGACAATGTCCAAAACAGGAAAGAAGAAAACAGACGGTAAACGATTATTTATAAGAGTAATGTGCTTTATTTTGGCATTATCTATGATAGCAACGACGGTTTTTGTTATATTTGCTTATCTGACAGGAATGTATTCGTAAGTAAGGAGTTTATAGGGAGACGCTATGATCGGAGCCACAACAGAGATTAGTAGAATAATGGCATATCTGAGAGAATATCTGGGAATTAATTCCGTATGGGATGTTTTCAGGATAGTAATAGACATTATGGTTGTAGCATACTGTATATTTTTGTTGCTGCGCTTTATCAAAGATTCCCGTGCTTTTCAGTTGCTCAAAGGTGTAGTAGTTATTCTGATTGTTGCATTCTTGGCAAACGTATTTAACCTTACTACAATATCATATGTTGTGACAGCTTTCTTGAAAGTATCGCCGGTTTTATTAATTGTAATGTTTCAGCCGGAAATCCGCCGATTTATTGAAAATCTTGGTACACAGACACTTCGAGAACTTTTTTCAACCCATAAGAAAACAGAATACAATGAAGTCAGTAGCATGCTCGATGAGGTTGTGGCAGCATGCTCATTGATGTCTGAAGAGAGAATCGGTGCGTTGATTGTTTTTGAAAGGGAAATCAGTCTTGGAGAGATCATCAGGACAGGTACAATCGTTGATGCAAGTGTTTCTACGCAGATGATCAGGCTGATGTTTGAGCCCAATACTCCTCTTCATGACGGAGCAATGATAATTAAAAACAACAGAGTACACGCGGCAGCCTGTTATCTTCCACTGTCAGAGTCGCTGTCAATCAGTAAAGACTTGGGAACAAGACACAGAGCTGGTATAGGTGTTACAGAGACGATAGATTGCGTATCCGTTATCGTTTCAGAAGAGACGGGAAGCATTTCCATTGCTGTTAACGGAACGCTTAAAAGAAAATACAAACCTGAATCGCTTAAGCGAGATTTGCTTAAATTATTGGTAAAAGAAGATGAACCCAGCAAAAAAATAAATAAAATTTTGAAGAGGAAAGGACGCGACGATGAATAAATTTAAAAAAACAGTCCAAAGCAAAGGCTTTTTTATTATTATCTCTGTGTTCCTTGCCGTAATATCATGGTTGCTGGTCTTGAATACAAGTAATCCTATCGTAGAAAGAACATTGGAGATTCCACTCACGATATTGAACAAGAATCACCCCGCCACTCTTGATCTTAGTGACCAGACTGTTGCCTGTCCGGATACTGTTACTGTAACTGTTTCCGGAAGACGCGATACGATAAACAACCTTACAGTCAAAGAGTTGTCTGCCGCTGTAGATTTAAAAGAAATTAAAAGTAAAGGAAATACAACGCTTAAGGTCAGTAAACCTGAATGCTCACGCTTGGGTATCTCTGTGCAGAATTATTATCCTAAAGAGATAGAATTTGTTTTTGATACAGAATCTCAAAGATATCTTGATATAGTTGTGGATTATGATGATAGTCTACTTGCAGAGAACTTTGAGTTCATATCGGTTATAGCAGAGCCTGATAAGATTCCAGTGGTAGGTCTTACAAATATAATTGATACTGTTGATTATATCCAGGTAGATCTTAATGATGCAATTACGCAAGGATCGGTTGCCGGCGATAGGACAGCTTCTTTTATCGGCAAATACATCTCAACCATGGGAGAAGATATTACATCCTCCTTTGGTACGGAGAAGATTACAGTTCACATCACTGTCGCAAAGCGCGTTCCTGTTAAATATAGTGTGAAAGGAAAACCTGACGGTAATTATTACTACGACACAGATTCTATTACAAATGATTCTGTCCTCTTGCGGGGAGACGCCTCCGTTCTTAGCAAAATTAAAGAAATTAATTTAGGTACTATCGATATGACAGATAAAAATACGTCTTTCTCAAGTACTTTTAATCTTCAGGACTATATTCCGGAAGGCACAAGTGTTTATGGAGAATCAGAAACGAAAGTTAATGTCAGACTTGTTAAATACAGTACAAAGGTTATTACGATCAAATCCGGGAACGTAAGCTATTTCGGAAAGGATAATTCCACATACAATTATAAAATAACACCTAATTCAATAAATGTAACCGTAAAAGGTAAGGCAGAAGATATTAATTATCTTACAGCTACGTCAATCTCACCTACAGTGGATCTTACAAACAGAACGGTTGGAGAATATAACATTATTCTTGAGTTCAGGAATCTTGATAAAAATAAAGTTACGATCGTAGGAGAGGCTCCGTATTTCCACATTGTTATTGAGAACATTCCTGTGCAAGAGCCGGAACCGCCGGTGGTTGTGCCGCCTCAGACTGAGGAATCAGAAATAGTGGGCTAATAGTAAATCGACTACGCGTCCGTAACTGTGCGTTCCGTCTGAGACATTATTAATATTTAAATATGCATCGTTTACATTTTCTGATAAATTGCCCAGAAAATCATTTGGTGTACTGAAGCTGTCCCAAAATTCGCTGCTTTTTTTCATATCCTCTAATATCCGGGGATCTGTTTCCTTGTGGATTTTTTCCCATTTTTCATAATCATATACATACAGTGCATTCATAGAATACAAAAAAGCTTCGTAGTAGCCGGAGTACACGAATTCCTGCTTATCGCTGCTGATGCAGGCAATAAAGGCAACGTAATTAGCCTCATCTTCTCTTGCAAAACCCATTTGATGTGCAAGCTCGTGACACACTGTATGAGGAAGAGCGCAAGTAGGCGTTTTGGTATTTATTACAGATTCAGGCAGTAAATATGGATAAATACCTGATATCTGAAGATAGCACATTATAATTGACGAGAATGCAGGCTTTGCAGACGTCAAAACCTCTGTATAACCGTCAAAAAAATCATATTGTTCTCGAGCTTTTTCATAGGCCTTGTTTGCTTCACCTGTGTAAACAAAAATATCTGTTTCCCGAACTTCAACGTATGAGGCGGAGGCTTTCTCTTCCAATAACAGACAAAGCTCGGCAAGTGTTTGCGTATCTCTTTTGCGCAGCTCATAGCCTGCAATGTCAGAAAGAGGCAAGCTATTATAATTAAAGGCACCGAATAAAATAAAGGTCGACAAGATTACACAAATCGTTTTCACAATGAAAGAACCGTATCTTATCAATCGGTGAAAAGGTTTATCGCCTTTTTTCACAAGAGCGATGATTGTTTTGGTAATTGTGGATACAGTATATATGAGAAAAAAGAGTATGAAAATTACGAGGCAAACTTCAGCAAAAGAATAACGCCAGCCTTTTGTAAGGATTTTTGGTAAATACGTTATTACTTTAAAAAGGCCGGTTGTGTATATCTTATAGACGGCATTAGGGAAATAACGGGAGATAATGTATAAAATTACAATAAGAATTGTAGGTACAACAAACAAGGCAATGTTCAAAAATTTGCTGATGTGTGAATTCTTGTTTTTTTTTGATGTAGACATTTTCATCTTGCTGTGTTATAATCCTTGCTTGTAAAGTTGCCACTGTGGCTCAGGGGTAGAGCAATTCACTCGTAATGAATAGGCCGTGAGTTCGATTCTCACCAGTGGCTTTTTGTTTTGTAATTTTATATTCAGGATCTGTCGGCACTCAGGACAGTATGTTTGAAGAGTACGGACGTTGTCAGTGCACCTACTCCGCCCGGTACTGGAGTAATTGCTGAGACTATGGGCGCAACCTTGTCGTAATCTACGTCGCCGCATAACACTCCGTCTGCCATATTTATGCCAACGTCAATGATAATCTGATCCTTTGATACGTATGTATCGTCTATCATACGAGCTTTACCTGCGCAGGCAACAATAATATCGGCATTTTTACATTCTGCACGAAGATCAGCAGTCTTCGTATGGCAAACTGTGACAGTTGCATTTTTGTTCATTAACATAATGGCAAGTGGCTTGCCTACTACCTGGCTTCTGCCAACAATTGTAACTTTTTTACCGCTGACGTCTATCCCGAAATAATCAATAAGTTCTATAACTGCTTGTGGGGTGCATGGCGTGAAAACTCCTTTTTCTCCCATAAAAAGACCTGCTTGCCCAAGATATGTCATGCAATCTACGTCTTTGCGAAGGTTGAGCATACCTTTTATTCTGCTTTCGTTTAAATGCTTCGGAAGGGGTCTCATAACTAACACGCCGTGAACCTCTCGTGTGCGGTTTATATTCATAATAACCTTTTCTAACTCTTCTTGTGTACAGTTTTCTTTGAGAGTAACCTGTAATACACGGCCTGAATTGTTGTTAAAACGTTTGATCGCAGCTTGTTCGTATGCCATGTCATCTTCTCTGCTTCCTACTCGTACAATGGCAAGCGTAGGAATTACATTCTTATTTCTAAGGTTAGCAACTGTTTCTTGCAGGGAAGAGCATATTGCTTTGGCAGCTTCGCTTCCTTTTAATTCGTGCGGTATCATTTTATTATAGTACCCTCCTGTACTTTGTTATAAACTTCTTGACAATGTTGAATTCCTATGCGGGCTTTTTCGCTGTACTGTGTATTTAGCTTCTGTGCGTAATCTTTGTCAGTCATAAGCTTCGTGTTAATATAAATATTAAGCAAACTGCTTTTTATAGTACTTTCACACAACGTTGCCGCTACACCTACGTCACTTAATGCCAAGCGAGAGCCTTTATAACACAGTTCTTCAAAAAGTGCAATTATTTTAAGGGATTCATCTAATATTTCACAGGGAGAAGATGCAGCAGTTCGCAGTGCGTTTTCAAGAATCTCACAGCGGGACGGGTCTTCTTTGGGAATGGAGTATGCTTTGCTCAACGGCTCAAAGCATAGGGCATCTTTTTCTATTAGCGCAAACAGTCGTTCTTGGGCCTTGGTGCTGTCTTCGATTATGCGTTGGATATCTTCCTGATATTCAGCGTATTTCTTTTTACCTGTTGTAAGGTTTGCCACCATGGAGCATAAAGCAGCACTCAACGCTCCTGTTAAAGCTGCGACTCCGCCTCCTCCCGGGGTTGGGGCATCGGAAGATAACTCATGCAAGAAGTCGGTTATTTTTATATTGCAATTCATTTAATTATCACTCCGTTTTTAGATGATTTGTACCAGTTGTAACTGTATTGAGGGTTGAACGTATTTATGATTATCTCTGCTGTATTACCGGAAGTTTCTCCCGGGTTCTCATCTCCGCCGACTCCCTCGCCGCCGGTTCCTTCTCCGCCTGCCGGAGGTGTGATACCTCCGAATACGGCTGTACAGAATGGGCAAACTTCCAGAGAATGGGTAAGCTCATAATCCCAATCTCTGGGGAAAGCGTCTTCGAGAATCATATATTGATAGGAAAGATCGGATATTTCACGGTATGTTCCTGTGATCTCCTTCTTTGTGTAATCTTTACAATATTCGCTTGCTCTGTAATATTTGCCGGCATCATCCCTTGCCCGTGTACAGATAGTAACGGTCTGGTGGACTTGGCATGTTTGTGTAGGCTCTGTTCCGGATATAAACGTTGCCGTAATTATAGCGTCTCCTCTGGGGTCACTGTTGCATATAGCAGAAGGCAACATGCCGGAATATTTACATATGGTACAGGAAACTAAACCTTCGGAGGAGGTAGTAAACGGTCTGGGAGACAAATTCTCATGAACTCTGGACATTATTGCTGCCCACAGTTTTGCGGCCGCTCCTTTCTCTGCTGTTGAGATAGGTTTATTAAATTCATATCCGTACCAGACTGAACATGTGTAATATGGTGTGTAGCCGGCGAACCAATAGTCTACACTACTTGTGGTGGTTCCTGTTTTGCCTGCAACTGCAATTTTCTGCCCGGCACCGTTCTTTATTGCAGCCGCAGTACCTGTACCGTTGGTTACAACTGACTGCAACATCTCGGTCATAAGAGTCGTCGTGCCGGCCTTTTCGTATACAGTAGAAGCTTTTGGTTCGTTGCTGAGTATCAAACCTCCATTAGTGTCACAAATTTTAGTGAAAGTAATGGGCGTGTAATACGTACCGCCATTTGCAAAAGGAACGTAGGCGGCTGTCATCTCAAGTGGCGTAACTCCTTGGTTTAATCCTCCTAATGCTGTGGAAAGATACATTTCATCAGTTCTGTCTATACCCAATGTTTTTAAGTGATTAAGGCAACGAGACATATTATCTTTGAAAAGGGAGACTGCAACTACGTTGGATGACTGCTGTATTGCCCACTGTGTTGTAACTAAGCCCCTGTGTTGAGAGTATGAGTTCTTCGGCCATACAAGTTCCGGTGTCTGGTAGTTGTAATACACGGGAATATCATCTGTTATAGTTGACGGAGAGATAATGCCGGCATCGATAAGTGGGGCATAGATCAGAATAGGCTTAATTGCAGATCCGGGTTGTCTCTTGGCTCTGGTTGCAAAATTAAAGCTCAAGCTTGTTGTCTTTTCACCGTAGCCGCCGTACATAGCAAGTATGTGGCCGTTGGTGGGGTCGATAAGAACAGAGGCAGCCTGAGCCATATCGGCGGTAGAGGTATACAAATGGTTTACGGGGAAATTATCAAGATTGCAGAATTCTTCGTCAAATATTTGCTGAATTCTACTGTCTTGAGTGGAGTAAATCGTAACCCCCTGATTATATATAATATCGGAAGCTTCTGTTTTGGAGTAGCCGGCCTCTATTAAGGCTTCTTTGGCATCAGTAAGAACAGCATCTACGAAATATGAATAAATAGCAGCTTTCTTGGCTTCTTGACGGTAGTCATCGTTGATTATAAGATCATCTTGAATTGCCTGTATATATTGTTCGTCTGTAATGAAACCGCATTCGAGCATCTTATCCAAAATATGAATTTGTCTCTTATAACAATTTGCTCGTCCGATAGTTGTGAGTGGATTGTATTTTGACGGGTTATTTGTAATACCTGCCAAGAAAGCACATTCTGCCAAAGATAGATCAGAAACATCCTTGTTGAAATAAGCCTGCGAAGCAGTCTGAACACCGTACAGATTAGAACCCATAAATATAACGTTGACGTAGAGTTCAAGAATGTCTTCTTTCGATAAGTCCTTCTCAAGCTGGAGTGCGCGCCATTGCTCGCGGATCTTGCGCGGTACACTCATAGAGTCATCTCCTGTGATATTCTTGATTACCTGCTGAGTAATAGTACTGCCTCCGTGGCTATCAAGAGAGGGAATGACAAATCCTAATGCTGCGCTAACAGATCTTTTAATGTCAACACCGGGGTGAGAATAAAAACGCTCGTCTTCTACAGCAATAAAAGCATTAAATAAATCGGTTGGAACTTGATCGAATTCAACTAATTCACGATTAATCGTGTCAGAACCCTGAATGGTAGCAAGAACATTACCGTCTTTATCGAGAATCTGTGTAGGAGCTCCTTTATAAGAAAGGTCAAGCTGTTCTTCTGTAACAGGTTCTGTAGTGATAATGCACCCTGCGAAAACGCCGAGGAGAAGACCTCCGCCGATGCAACAAATGATGAGAACAACGGCAAAGACAAGCTTAAGAACGGTTGAAATAGATATCCAGATCGCCTTAAGACCGATGCCTACTGCAGAAACTTCGCTTTTATTTTTTTGTTTATTTTTCTTTTGTGACATATCAGATAAGCTCCTGTTGATAATAATACACTCTATTATACCATATAATAATGCGACGTGGATAGAATTATTTAAAAAACGGCAAAAAACATCAAAAAAATTATTTAAATACTGCGAATTTACTGTTGACAAGCCAGTTTGTATATGGTAAATTAAGCAATGCGCTTTTTAAGACTATGGAGGTGTATCAGAATGCGAGTTAATGTAACACTGGCATGCACAGAGTGCAAACAGAGAAATTATACTACAAAAAAGAATAAGAAAAACAATCCTGACAGAATTGAATTCAGCAAATATTGCAAATTCTGTAAGAAGCATACTGCTCATCGTGAGACAAAGTAAGGACGGGTAATATGGCACAGGTACCTACTACTAAGAAAGAGAAGAAAGAAAATTTCTTTAAAAGAACCGGCAAGAAGATTGTAAGTTTTTTTAAGGGTATTTTTGCAGAGCTTAAAAAAGTTACATGGCCCACAAAAAGAGACGTTATCGTCGGCACACTTTCTGTGTTAGCTTTCTGTCTCGTTGTAGGCGGCATTATTTGGTTAGCAGATTTTGGTCTTGACAGCTTGATGCGTTTGATTACAAGATTCAAATAAGGAGCATAAAAATGGCTTTGGACAATGTTTCAAATGAACCGCTTTGGTATGTAATTCACACTTATTCCGGATACGAGAATAAGGTTAAGGCGAGTTTGGAAAAAGTAATAGAGAATCGTGGCATGCAGGATTATTTCTTCGAGATCATCATACCGATGCTGGAAGAAGTGGAGATTAAAGATGGCCGTGAGAAGTCAGTTATTAAGAAGATTTTCCCCGGCTATGTTTTAGTTAAAATGATCCTTACGGATGACACATGGTTTGCCGTACGTAATATTAGAGGTGTTACGGCCTTTATCGGTCAAGGTAACCAGCCTACACCGCTTACAGAGCAGGAAGTGGCTATGTTAGGCGTAGATCGTACACAGGCAGTTGTTGATTACGAAATCGGCGACTCGGTTCGTATTATGGCAGGGCCTCTCGAGAACTTCACAGGTACAGTTGAGAGCATCAACGTTGAGAAGGCGCAGGTTAAAGTTCGTGTTTCCATGTTCGGCAGAGATATTTCCGCAGAGCTTGAGTATTCACAGATTCAGAGAATTTTTTAATAATTTTGTTTTTAACAGATCATATTGCCAAGCCATGCAGTAAGATCTGTTAGTTATATGTAAACCCGGTCGCAGGGTATATTGCGACGCTAATAATTTGGGAGGTGGATTTATGGCTAACGAAAACAAAAAAGTACAGGCAATCGTAAAGTTGCAGATTCCAGCAGGTAAAGCAGCTCCGACACCACCGGTAGGACCAGCCCTCGGCCAGCATGGCGTGAATATTATGGGCTTTTGTAAGGAATTCAATGATAAGACAAAAGCGGACATGGGACTTATTATCCCTGTAGTTATTACAGTATACGCTGACAGAACATTTTCATTCATTACAAAGACTCCTCCGGCAGCGGTTCTTATTAAGAAAGCTTGTGGTATTGAGAGCGGTTCAGGTAAACCTAACCGTGATAAGGTTGCGAAACTTAAGAGAGAAGATCTTATGAAGATTGCAGAGCAGAAAATGCCTGACCTTAATGCTGCATCAGTAGAAGCAGCTGCAAGCATGGTGGCAGGTACGGCACGCAGTATGGGCGTTGTTGTAGTTGACTGATTCTAAGGAGGAAAATGAGATATGTTTAGAGGTAAGAAATATAAAGATAGTGTAAAGCTTATCGAATCCGGCAAGATTTATGATCCTCAGGATGCCATCGCTCTTATTACACAGATGCCAAAGGCAAAGTTTGATGAGACAGTAGAGCTTCACGTAAGACTCGGCGTTGACTCAAGACATGCAGATCAACAAGTAAGAGGCGTAGTAGTACTTCCTCATGGTACAGGTAAGACAAAGAGAATCCTCGTTTTAGCTAAAGGCGACAAAGCAAAAGAAGCTGAGGAAGCAGGCGCAGATTTCGTGGGCGCTGAAGATATGGTAGCAAAAATCCAAGGTGAGAACTGGTTTGGTTTTGACGTAGTAGTTGCAACACCTGACATGATGGGCGTTGTAGGTCGTCTCGGTAAAGTGCTCGGTCCTAAAGGCCTCATGCCTAACCCGAAAGCCGGTACTGTTACAATGGACGTTAAGAAAGCTGTTACAGAGCTTAAGGCAGGTAAGATTGAATACAGATTGGATAAGACGAACATTATTCACTGTCCTATCGGTAAAGTATCCTTCGGTGCTGAGAAACTCTATGAGAACTTTTCCGCTTTGTTCGATGCTATTCTTAAGGCTAAGCCTGCTGCGGCAAAGGGTCAGTACGTAAAGAGTGCAGTTGTTAATACAACAATGGGCCCTGCTGTTAAAATGAATGCAGCAAAGAACTAAATGCTTAATAGTTGCTTTTCATTACGGAAAGCAACTGTTATATAATTAAAAACTATAAAACCTGATATATCAATGTATGCCAAAGACAGCAGGCGCAAAGGTAAGTCCCGCCGAGGAGTACAAGTTGAGAATGATCCTGATCATTACCCTTTTGTATGTCCTTGCATACAAAAGGGTTTTTGTTTAAGGAAGGAGGTGCTCGCTGATGCCCAGTGAGAAAATTTTGAAAAACAAACAACAAACAGTAACTGAGATTGCTGATGACATGAAGAATGCAACAACTGTTGTATTTGTAGACGCAAGAGGTCTTACCGTTGAAGAAGATACAGAGCTTCGTGTTGCTTTACGTAAGAATGACGTTAAGTACAAAGTAAGAAAGAACACACTTGCTCTTAGAGCAGCTGAATCTTTAGGTTACACAGGTCTTGAGGAATACCTCAAAGGACCAACGACTATTGCTTGTGCCGGTACTTATACTGATGCGGCAAAAGTATTATCAAAATATGAAAAGAAGTTTGCTAACTTAACAATCAAAGGCGGTATCTTAGAAGGTCAGGCCGTTGATGCTAAAGTAGTAAAGCAACTTGCTGATTTACCGTCAAGAGAGATGTTGCTTGCTAGATTGATGGGTGCTTTGAATTCACCTGTTACAAAGCTTGCTATTGCTATCAAAGCTATTGCTGATAAGGACGCAGAAGGTAATGACGCTACAGAGAGTGCATAATTTAAATAGCAAATGCACGACATAAAATTAAGATTTATAATTATATTAGGAGGAAAATTAAAATGGCTAGTGAAAAAACTCAGAAATTTATTGATGATATCAAAGCATTATCAATTCTTGAATTAAATGAACTCGTTAAAGCAATCGAGGAAGAATTTGGCGTATCAGCAACTGTAGCTGTAGGCGCTGTTGCTGCTCCTGCAGCTGGCGATGCAGAGGCTGCTGCTCCTGCTGAACAGACAGAATTCGACGTAATTCTTAAGTCTGCAGGTCAGAATAAGATGGCTGTTATTAAGCTCGTTAAAGAGATCACAGGCGCTTCATTAATGGATGCTAAGAAGATGGTTGACGAAGCTCCTAAGGCTATCAAAGAGAAAATTTCTAAGGATGACGCTGACGCTATTGAAGCTAAACTTAAGGAAGCTGGCGCTGACGTAGAAGTTAAATAATTTTAACTATCAGAGAGGACATCACTATTTTATTTGTGGTGTCCTTTTTTCACAAAATGGAAAAATGGATAGAGATCCGAATTTACAAAATGAACAGAATACTTCTGAACAACTCCCGGAAAAAAAGCCGCTATACACGTATCAGCGTATAAAAGCTGAGGGGTCAGGATTCAAGCGCCGCGAAAACAAAAGAAACGGCATTAAGGATTCGGATCGTCAACTGGGTTTTACTTTTTCTTTACCGAAAATCGAAAAAGATCAGCAAGGAAAATTCTTTATGACTGCTGTTGCTGTTTTATTGTTTGTTGCAAATTTAGTTGCTCTTTCCAGACTCTGTTCGAATCTTATGTATACAATAGCAGATAAACTCCTGTTGCTTCTTCGTTTTGATTCTATACACTTTGAAAAATTTACATTTATGAATATGCGTATACTAACTACGTATATTTTATCCTTTTTTGTAGGCGGATTTGTGGTTTACGTACTACTTAAAATATTATCTGTTTTTTCTGAAAACGGTATTATTTTTCAGGCGGGTCATGTTATTCGTTTGATTATATCTTTTATTTTGCTGGTTTTTGCATTTATTTCACTTATAAAGTTGTTATTTGGAGCAGGCATGTACAGCTACGAGATGCTGAACACAATGGCTCCTGCCAGCATGTGTATTTGTTCTATTATTATTTGCCTTTTTTCAAAGCAAAATATCTTGATGGATTAACTTTTGTTGGGAAATATTTCCCTGCGTTTGACTTGCCTTTCTGTGGCAGGTAATATCATACCTGCAATTGCAAAGTATATAAATGAAAAAGAAAGGTGTATTATATGAAATCAATCGGTGTTATCAGAAAAGTTGATGAGCTGGGAAGAATCGTGCTTCCTGTCGAATTTCGCAGAACTTTGAATATAAAAAACAATGATTCTTTGGAGATATTTGCTCAAAATAACAGTATTTACATTACAAAACTCAATCCGTCTTGCGTTATATGCGGCAAGACTACTAAACTTACGGAAGTTGGCGATAAATATCTTTGCCGTAACTGCCTTAAGGCTATTGGTATGCTCAATGGGGAACAGAAAACAATTCCGTTCCCGGATGAGATGGTGGATAATATGTTAGATAACTATACTGACATAATCGAAGAATCATTTGCAGAGGAACAAGCAATAGCCCAGTGAAATATGATTTTATAAGCAAACAAAAGTCCCGGAATGTAGATAGTTTCGGGATTTTTTGTTTTACTTGGTGTATAAAAAGAAGGTAATTGTATTCCAATAATCCACTGATTGATGTATAATACGAAAATAGATTAATGAGTATTGGAGAGTTAAAATGAAGAGAAATGCTACCCGTATTATTGCATTGTTTGTTTGTTGGATTTTAATAATCACATTAATAGCTTGTGGAGGAGGCTCATCAGACGAGCAGAACACAAACCAGCCGCCGCAGGCAACGCCGGCCCCTATTCCGGCAAGGAATACTGTCTGGTTTGCAACACCTGCCATCGGAGCAGACGTGGGAGAGGTTATTAACCTTGGAGAGTATAATGTTCAGTTTTCTCAAGATGAGATTATTCCTAACTATGAGATTAAATGGTCTTCCGATGAATTGACAATTATAGATAATAAAGTTAGTTCTGATGCAGTAGGTATATACAAACTTACTGCTCAAAGCGGCTCTGAAACAAAGAGTATCTACCTTCTTGTAAAAGATGCACAGGAAGAAGAATACGTATTATATTACAATGATTTTTCACAGGATTCCATGGACTCCATAGAAGTTACCGAGCAAACTGACCGTGCGACTGTTGTTATTGAAGACGGTAAGCTGAAGATGTCTGCAGCAGCTCGTGCAGCTGATTGTGTTAAGATTCTTTTCCCTGAGTTTTTGTCGGATTTTGGAGACTATGTAATAACTACAAATGCAACGATTACGCAGAAGGTAAACACTACGCGTTGGATGTCTGTTATGTATCGTATACAAAACAACAGCGAACCGTATTATCATTTTTGCGTAAGAGCAAAAGCAACAATTGACAGCGGTCTTGAATTATCAGGTAGAACTGAAAACAAGACCTGGGAGTATTTCAATAAAGTACCTTATTCTGAAGACATTTTAGCGGATAAGATGTATGAATTCAAAATGGACGTGCACGGGTATTATACGGAGTGCTATATAAATGGGAAGAAGGTAAATGAAACGGACGCTAATACTAAGCAACTACTTGGACGTGTAGGTCTTCAGGTGTCCGGATGTGACGCAGTCTTCGACGATATAAAGATTGTTGCGAAGATGGCTGACGTAGAGAAGTACATCAAAGAACTTGTACAGGTCAGAGATATTAATACGAATATCGCACTTGCTCCGTCGATCATATCAGAGGTAAAAACGTCTGAGGATTTATCAAGAATAATTTTCGATTCTCCCACAGTTGCTATAATGACAATAAATGGCAATGGAGATGTTATTGACAGTAACGGAACTAAGATTGCGACGATGCTTGAAGCATGCGAGTGCTTAAGCGGAAGAATAATTCCCGCTTTCCGTGTAAAGGATCAGGCTGCAGCAGATGCCTTAATTAAATTTGTTGAGGATACGGACGCTTTGGACGTTATGGTTGTTTCAGAAAACGGATCGTTGATACAGCGTGTTCGTGAGAAGGCAGGTATTGTAAAGGGAGTGCTTGATTTTACAAAACGAACTGATCTGACGACTCAAAAGCTTGGTGAGATCAGAAGTGAGACGAACAAGAGCACTTCCAGAATTTGTCTCCTTCCGGCATCTTTTGCAAGTAAAAGCAACACTGAATTCCTGACGGCATTGTGCACCACGGTATGGTACGCATGTTCCGATAATACCGTTGCAGAAAATTATAAGTTGATAACCTGCGGCGCCAACGGAATTCTTACTGCAAACCGTAAGATGACGGAAGATTGTCTTACAAACGACAAGCTGTTTGCAGAAAATTCTATAATCCGTCCTGTTTACACAATAGGTCACAGAGGCATGCCTTCTGCGGCGCAAGAAAATTCTGTTGCAGGTTCATTGAAGGCAATTCAAAACGGCGCTAAGATTGTTGAAAATGACGTTTATCTTACAAAAGACAACGTTGTTGTTATTATGCATGACGGCAACATTGACCGTACAACAAACGGAACGGGTAATATAGAAAGCTTTACATACGAGGAATTATCTAAATTTAAAATTGATAGCTACAGTGGAGCTGCACCGGAACCTATTCCTACACTTGAAGATTACTTTAAGGCGATAAAAGGCACAGGTGCAAACCTTTTCATTGAAATTAAATCAAGTAAATCGCAAATTGTTAAAGAAATTAAGAAATTAATTGATCAATATGATATAGCTGATCAATGCTGTATTATTACTTTCAATGCAAGCCAGCTGGCTTTATCCCGTAAGGATATACCGGAAATTTCTTCAGGATTCCTTACTTCAATGACTACTTTAGAAAATATCATAAAGGCCACTTCGAATCATGACTCTACGTTTAACCCTTCCTCAGCGGGGGTTACACAGCGATTGCTCACACAGGCCGCCTACAGAGGAATATCAATATGGCCTTGGACTGTAAATTCACAATCGTCTTTCGATAATTTCTATCTTATGGGAACATGGGGCGTTACAACAGACTATTCTAATTTTACCTCAAACTATGTCAAACATCTCCTTGCTGACAACGAAAAATATGAGGTGAAGAAGGGCGGTTCTGCTAACGTGGCTATTACGTATATGACGTATGCAGGACAGGAGAAAGCTGCTAAAAACTGTGAAATGTTTATTGTAGACGGAGCAAACGGCGTTTCATTTGACGGCAATAAGATTACCGGTTCCAAGGCCGGAACGTATACCGTTGTATTTAGGTACTCGTATAAGCTTGCCTCTTCAAAGACTGCATACGCGTTTACGGAGCCGGTAACAATTACTGTAAAATAATAGGCAATTAATTAAAGGAGTATTATGTTAAATAAAGTAAAAAAAAAGGTCAATGAATATGGTCAGGAGCATTTGCTTGCTTTTTATAATGAATTAAATCCTGCTAAACAAGAAGAATTGATAGACGACATAAATAAGATTGATTTTTCTTTAATTACCAGAGTATACAAAGAAATAAACGTACAAAGTTGTCCTGCAAGAGACGTTACGCCGATGAAAGCCACGGATTCTACGTTATTTTCACAAGGAGAAAGAGATAAATACATTGCAATTGGCAATCAAGCAATTGCTGACGGTAAAGTTGCGGCTCTTACTATGTGCGGAGGCATGGGTACACGCTTGGGCCATAACGGACCTAAAGGAACGTATGATATCGGTCTTCCCAGTCATAAATCTCTCTTTGAAATTCAGGCTTGCGGTTTGAAAGACGTGGGAGAGGGCAATATTCCATGGTACATTATGACAAGTAATATTAATAACGATGCTACGGTTCAGTTCTTTAAAGATCACGATTTCTTTGGCTATCCGTCTGAAAATATTTTCTTTTTTAGGCAGGCAATGATATCCGTACTTAACAAAGACGGAAAAATTTTATTAGAAAGCAAGGACAAGGTTCTTAAAAGTCCAAACGGCAACGGGGGGCTCTTCTTGTCATTAAAAGAATCCGGCGGTCTTGACGATATGAATAAAAGAGGTATTGAGTATTTATTTATATGTGGAATCGACAATTGTCTGGTGAAAATGGCAGATCCTGTTTTTGTGGGATATCACATTTCTGAGGGGGCTCCGGCTTGTGCAAAATCCTTTATGAAGCGTACAGCAGAAGAAAAAGCAGCAATCTTCTGCTATTCAGAGGGCAAACCGTTTGTTATAGAGTATACGGAGATTCCTGAGGAACTTGCAAATGCCCGTGATGAGAACGGTGCTTTTATCTATGGAGATACAAACGTATTGAACTACATCTTTAACGTTAATATTATCGAGGAGCTGTGTCAATATTATATGCCGTATCATCCTGCTATAAAAAAAGTTACGTATTTAGACACAAATAGCGGGAGTTGTGTTACAATACCTGACGGGCTCAAATTCGAACTGTTTTTGTTTGATTACTTTTCACATATTGAGGATTTGAGATTGCTCAGAATAGACAGAGATCAGGAATTTGCACCGGTTAAAAACCAAACCGGAATCGACAGTGTGGAAACAGCAAGAGAAATGTATATGAAGGTTCATAAGGAGGAACAGGCATAATGGCTAAAATAAAAATGACAACTCCCATTGTGGAAATGGACGGAGATGAGATGACGAGAGTCATTTGGCAAAAGATTAAGGATATTTGTATCCTTCCCTTTGTTGATTTGAAGTCGGAATATTACGATCTTAGCATACAAAACAGAGATCTTACAGAAGATCAGGTAACGGTAGACAGTGCAAATGCTACAAAGAAATACGGTGTTGCCGTGAAATGTGCAACTATTACGCCTAACGCTGCGCGTGTGGAAGAATTCGGTCTTAAGAAAATGTGGAAGAGCCCTAACGGTACGATCAGATCTATTCTTGACGGAACCGTTTTCCGCTCGCCTATCATTGTAAACGGAATCACACCGCTGGTTCCGTCCTGGAAAAAGCCGATTGTTATTGCGAGACATGCTTACGGAGATATTTATTCTGCTGTTGATTGCGTTGTGGCAAAAGGCTCAAAGGCGGAGATTGTTATTACAAACCCTGATGGAACACAGACTGTAAATCTAATTAAGGATTTTGGTGCAAGCGATGGAATTGTTATGGGGATGCATAATATTGACATTTCTATTAATAGCTTTGCACGTACGTGCTTTGAGTATGCCTTATCAGAGAAAATGGATTTGTGGTTTTCTGCAAAAGATACTATTTCAAAGAAATATGATCACCGTTTTAAAGATATCTTCCGTGAAATATATGAAAATGAATATAAAGAGCGATTTATCGATGCCGGCATAAGCTATTTCTATACGCTGGTTGATGATGCAATTGCACGCGTTATGAAGTCCTCGGGAGGTTTTATCTGGGCCTGCAAGAATTATGACGGCGACGTTTTTTCTGACATGTTGGCAACAGCTTTCGGAAGCCTTGCTATGATGACGTCTGTCCTCGTATCACCATCTGGGTATTACGAATACGAGGCTGCTCACGGAACGATTCCGCGTCACTATCACAAATATCTTAAGGGCGAGGCAACTTCTACTAATCCTATTGCCACCTTATTTGCTTGGACCGGAGCTCTTAGAAAACGCGGTGAAATGGACAGCCTTGATGACCTTGTTGATTTTGCTGATAGAATGGAAAAAGCAACTATTGATCTGGTCGAGAGCGGATATATGACGGGAGATTTGGCTATTATCTCAACGTTAGAAAATAAAACAGTGCTGAATTTAGATGAATTTCTTGAGAAAGTAGCGTCAAAACTGTGAAAATATTAGTTGCGATGAGCGGCGGTGTGGACAGCACCGTCGCAGCATATATTTTAAAAGAAAAGGGATACGAAGTAGAAGGAGCGTATATGCAGATGTTAGATACGCCTGCATCTGTCTGCGCTTGCGAAAATGCTCGAACCGCGGCTCGGAAAATGGATATTCCTTTTCACATTATAGATGCTAAAGAGGCTTTCCGTTCGTGTGTTTTGGACTATTTTGTAAATGCATATCTAGAGGGGAATACTCCAAATCCGTGCGTTCGTTGTAATGAAACTATTAAATTCGGTTATTTTATTAAATATGCTAAATCTGTCGGATGCGACAAAATTGCAACCGGCCACTATGCGAGGGTTGCATATAATGAAAATACCGGGCTATATGAATTGAGAAAAAGCAGCGATGAAGCAAAAGATCAATCGTACTTTCTGTATAGATTGAATCAAGAGCAGTTATCTTACAGTCTTTTTCCGTTAGAAGAGATTTCTAAAGAAGAAGTAAGAATGATTGCGGAAAAATGTGATTTTAATAATGCAAAGACCAAAGATAGCCAGGATATTTGTTTTGTTGAAAACGGAAAATACGTAGATTACATCGAGGCATATACAGGAAAAACTCTTAATCCCGGGTATTTTGTGGATACAGACGGAAAAATATTGGCAAAACATAAAGGGATTGCTTGTTACACGATTGGGCAAAGGAAGGGTGTGGGCGTTTCCTTGGGCATGGGCAGTCCGGCCTACGTAATTTCAAAAGATGCTCTTACAAATACGGTGGTTATGGGGGCTGACAGCCTGCTGTTTACAAATACAATCAATGGAAATGATATATGTTTTATAGACGGCAAATTTCCGAACGAGCCTGTAAAGGTTATGGCAAAGCATAGATACAATCAAAAACCTTCGGAAGCAACGATTATAGTGCATCGAGACGGAGTCTTAACAGTTACAGCGAGCTTTGTAATGCCTCAAAGAGCAGTTACTCCCGGGCAGTCTTTGGTTTTTTACTCCGGCGATAAAATACTGGGCGGAGCCATTGTGGTCTGAGAAAAAGAATAATAGCAACGGCAAATAGTAAAATACTTATCCATTGTGATGTGGAAAAAACAAGAAATTTACCGCGAATCTCGTCGCCTCTTAGGAATTCGTCGCAAAAACGAATTACAGAATATACCAGCAGGTATACAGGAAGAAGGCGACCTTTTGCTTTACCCTTGAAAAACAAGAAGAGAATAGCAGCAAGCAGCATCAAATTAAGACCTGCTTCCAGAAGCTGGACGGGGAAACGAGTTACCGTGTATCCGTTTGTGTGCGTATGCGTATATCCTATACTACATTCAATACCATAGCAGCAGCCTGCAAAGAAGCAACCGACTCTGCCAAAGGCGTGAAAAAGAGGGAAAATCGGCACGTATAAATCCATATAGCGGAAGGTATCCAAATGGTTTTTGCGACAGTATGCGGTAATTGCAAAGATTGCACCTAACAGACCCCCGTAGAAAACCATGCCGTTCCAATTTTCGAAGATTATCTGTAAAACTGTATTAAAGCTACATTCTGAGGAAGTTTCCGACAGTAGCTTGATTTCGTCAATCGTAGCCGGAATCCTTGTAATGCCAAACAGAATGTGCGCACCTACCAACAGACCGATTATAGCAGACAGCGACATATAAAAGAGGTCATCTTTAAGCATCTTGCGGTAGCGGGCAAGTCCATAGAATACAGCAACACAAAACAGCATACCCACTACGGAAAGAAGTGAATATGCTGAAATGTCTATACCAAAAATATTGAACTCAGGGTGTGGAAACATTAATTCTCCCAATTATGCCATACTTCCATGACGTCATCGTTATCTTCAAGGCCGTCAAGAAGTTTTTCTATCTGTTCAAGCTGTTTTTCATTATCAAGTGTTGTATAATTCTGAGGAATCATGCTGACAGCAGCTTCGACAAAAGTATATCCCTTCGCTTCTAATGCATCACGTACCTGTGAAAAATCATTAGGAGCAGTAAGAATCTCAAAGGAATCTTCACCCGGATCGAAGTCTAAAGCACCGGCATCAAGCGCGTCCATCATAACAACGTCTTCGTCAAGGTCGTCGTCGCGTTCAATAACAATTAGACCTTTTTGTTCAAACATGAAAGAAACGCAACCAGAAGCACCCAGATTACCTCCGAATTTATCAAAAACGTGACGAACGTCTGCAGCTGTTCTGTTTCTGTTATCAGTAACTGTCTCAACAATAATAGCTACTCCGCCGGGGCCGTAGCCTTCGTATACGATCTCTTCGATGTTTTCAGAAGCACCGTCGCCGGAAGCCTTCTTAATACTTCTCTGTATATTATCGTTAGGCATATTGGCAGCCTTAGCTTTCGCAATGATATCCTTTAATTTACTATTTGATTCAGGGTCGGGACCACCGGATTTAACGGCGATTTGTAGCTCACGGCCTATCTTTGTGAAGACCTTTGCTTTCTGAGCATCAGATTTTCCTTTTTTGTGTTTAATATTTGCCCATTTTGAATGACCTGACATTATAAAACCCTCCAGAAGTCTACTTTAATCAATAACTATAAAAGTATACCGCGAAAACGCGTAAAAAACAAGCTTAATAAATGTGTGTAAGGTCGTTAAAGGTAACAAAATTATAGTGATTCTGTATTAAACAAATAATAATTTGTTCGACCTTCTGCAGATACGACTTGATTCCAGCCGTAAGGTAATATCTGTCATACATCTTGAGTTTATTAAAATGAGGAATTTTTTCCTCTGTAATATCAAGCGGATGGAGATAAAAAACGTAATAATCGTTAGCTTTTATATAATTTTCAATAATCGGCTTCATATATTGCCACGGTGCGAGCCGTAGATAGCCACCGCCGGAAATCGGAAAGATTTTGCCGAAAAACGAAGAAGTAATAGCACTGAATTCATAGAAGTTATTTTGCGCCGACTTGTACGCGCCGCGAAGAAATTGCTTAAAATATTCAACCGTAATTGTGCCTACGTTACGGGCATGTGTATAATCAAGCTTGCTGGCATCATATTTAAAACCAAGTTCTTCTAAAATTTTTAATTTTTTATCGTCTAAACTAAACAAAGGTGCGCGATACCCTTTAATAGTAACACCTAATTCGCGCTCAATCATTTCCTTGGATTCAATCATTTCCTTGCGGAATTCCTCGTCTGTAAGCAGCATCGGAGACTTGTGAGAAGAACCGTGAAGCTCAATCCGGTGACCGTTTTGTATGTATCTTTTAAGCTTGTCCTTGATAATCGGAACAACGGGACTAAGGACAAATAACGTAGCTTTAATATTATATTTATCCATAAGATCAATATAACGGTCAAGACCATCCAAGGCAGTAACGTCTGAATCAAGATTATATCTCATAAGACATTCTGCATCACATAGCGTTTCGACGTCAATTGTAAAAACTGCGTATTTGGGTCTCATCTGCTCTCTCCTGTTATAATCCGATGAAATTTAATACTGCTTCGTCGTACTTTTCTTCATTATTTATTCTAACGTGTGAATGAGCACCTTTGTCAAACCAAACTAAATGCTTGTCACTGCTTGCGCATTTGTTAAAGAGTTCTATCGTCTTCTCCGGAAGTGAAAACTTGTCTAATGATGTTGATAGGAAGAGCGTAGACACTTTTACCTTATGAATAAGATAAATCGGTCCCTGTTTCTTCATATCAACGCCGATTTCTTTCTTAAGAATACATCTGATCTCGTCGATAACAGGGTGAACAGGTCTGTTATCGTAAATCATATGATTTTTAAACGTCTCATAGAAAGTAGTATAACAACCGTCTAATATGAGTTTTGTAATATAAGGTTGCGTTGAATCCAAGGTCAAAGCTTGTACAGCCGTTGCGGCGCCGATACATATTCCGTGAAGATAAATCTCTTTATTTCCCAATTCATCATGAGCAAATTCTGCACATTTTAACAAATCTTCATTTTCTTTGAAGCCTAAATATGAGCGGTCTCCCTGACTTAAACCGTGTGAACGAGAATCAAAAACAAGTACGTTTGTGCGGCCTGTATACGTTTGTGCGTAGAAATATGAATACATAAGACATTCGCATCTGCCGGGAACAATAAGTACGCAGCGGTCACTGCCGAAATCGTAATATTCGCCAACAAGCTTTAAACCGTCGTTAACAATGGACACTTCCCGCATCTTTTCACGGTGAAGTTCAGCCCACTTTATGCCGCTTCTCCACATGGCAACCTGCTCCTCGTTATCAGGTGCAGAACATACACGACCCCACTTGTCAGGTGAAGTCTTAACTAACGTGTCTCTGCAAACCTTCTTTGCGATGGGAATAGTAATCTTAAACATTATAACTATAGGAACCCCTACAACAACAAGTAAAGATAGGACAATTATAATTAAAAGAATCAGTGGCTTCATTTGTCACATCCCAAAAATAGTTATTTAGATAATCCTCGCAAGTATATCATATTATGAAAGAAAAGCAAAGACCTCATTCATGTATGATTCGAAAATATCCGACCGCAGGGTAAGTACGGAATGACGAGTGTTCTTTAGCGTTACCATCTTTGCGTTGGGAAGCCTTTTGAAAAAAGCATGCTGTGGTTTTGTCCGTACAACTGTATCGGTTTCTGCTAATAAAAGCAGACAATTTGCAGTGATTTTACCTGCACATTTGTAAACCTTCGGCTGCAGATTTACTGATTCGTATAGCCAGGTGTTGGTAGGAACGCTGTTTTGATATTTACAATTGTTTATACGTTTATCCAGATGATATACGAAGCGCTCGCGGCTAAGGCACGGATCTGGGTCAATAGGAGGAGTTGCTGTAAAAGGTGTTGAGTATTTAAACGGGCTCTGTGGTCCGGATTTGCGGATTTCCTTCATTGCGAAGAATTTTGTAAGTATCCTGGGAAGTCCTGCGGTTATAGGGCATACCATGGGCGCGGAGAAGATAGCTTTGCTGAAAATATCGTGATGTTTAGACAGGTATAATGCAATAATACTGCCGCCCATTGAATGTGAAAACATATAATTCGGTATGTCGGGGTCCATGTTGGGCAGGAAAATCTTGTCTATAAAGCAAGTAAAATCTTCTACGTAATCGTAAAAGGAGTCTATATGAGTCAGTTGATAATCGTCAAAGATCCTGTATGAGTCGCCATGTCCTCTGTGGGAAAGAAGGAAAACGTTATAACCCATATTAACAAAATACCAAACCATTTCTTGGTACTTTTCCATAAATTCTGTAAAGCCGTGAGAAATAACTAAGTTAGCCATGGGGCGAGCAACTTTATAAAATTCATATTCCATTTTATTGCCGTCGAAGGTTTCAAAATAACCGCGGGTGACGTATTCGGATAGTTTTTTTTCTATTTTAGTCATTTCTGTGCAAAAGTCACAGTCTTTAATAATAGAGCATGTTTTATTAGTATTTTCAAAGAGTTTTGCCATTTTTTACCTGCTTTTCACATAATCTGCTTTTTTATGAATTGACAATGTTAACTTGTACATTGTATAATCACCCAGATTGAAAATCAATATATTTTGATTTAGTTTTGCCATTTTCAAGGTAAAATAACCGTGAGTTTTATATTAGTGGAGAAGTGTAATGCAAACAGTAGCTGTCATTCCTGCTTACAAGCCGGATGATAAAATGGTGAGCTTGGTTAAGGAGCTTAAAGAAGAAAATTTTGATATATTGGTTGTGGACGATGGCAGCGGAGAGGCTTATTCTACTTTCTTTGAACAAGTAGAGCCATATGCTGTTGTACTTCACAATCCTCATAATATGGGTAAAGGCGCTACTCTCAAAAATGCTATGCGCGCTCTTTGCGAACATTTCCCGAATGCGGAGTATTTTGTTACTGCAGATAGTGACGGACAGCATCTTGTAAAGGATATTTGTCGTGTGCGTGAGCAATTACAAGCAGGCCGTGAGTTTGTACTTACGGTTAGAGGTCTTAAGGGGAACGTGCCTTTTAGATCAAGGTTCGGCAATAGCTTATCGAGAATTGTTTTTTCTATGCTTACCGGTCATTACCTTCATGATAACCAGTCCGGGCTTCGCGGCTTTAAGGTAGAATATATCCCATGGCTTGTTAACGTTGAAGGAGACAAGTATGATTATGAAATGAACGTACTAATGTTTATAGACAGGCAGAAGATAAGAATTACAGAAGTGCCGATTGAAACGGTATATCTTGACGGCAACAGTTCTTCTCATTTCAATCCCGTAAAAGATACTATACGGATTTATAAGAAAATGTTTAAAACAGCCAGCGCTACTTTGATTTCTTTTGCCAACATTCAACTGTGTCTTATTTTAATTACGATTTTCCTTGGCTGGAATAGTTGGCTAAGAACAGTACCTATGGTATATATGGTAAGTGCAATGGTATGTTGGTTCTTGAATAAATTTTTTATTTTCAGAAAGGTACACTACCAGATAACAGGAAGATTCTTCTTGTTTGCCGCAATTAGATTTTCTATAGTTATGAGTATTTGTTATCCGTTTAAGCTGTTAGGTTGGCCGCTTTTTTTGGCACATAGTCTTGCGGTTATTATAGCGGCTCCTATTGAGTATTTCCTGTTAAAGCTCATAAAGCCCGGTTCATGGCGTCGATAAAGCCTTTTGATTCAAGAATCTGAGCCTGACTTATGCAGGAGGCGATAGTCTTGCTGTTAGCGCTTCCGTGTGCTTTTATAAGAATTTTATTGACACCGAGGAATGTTGCTCCGCCTTGGGAGTTAAAGTCAAACGTCATAAAGAGTCTTTCTCGTAAAGCAATCAGAGTATTATACGTATGACTTCCTTTTTCTTCTTTTTCGAGAAGAACATCTACCATTCCCATTGCAATTTTGCCGTTTGCTTCAGCATTCTTCATAAGGACGTTTCCTGAAAAACCGTCACATACAACAACGTCGACGTCTCCGGCGAGAACATCGTTTCCTTCTATGTTTCCTACGAAATTCACTCCGGTTTCTTTTATCAAGCCAAAGGCCTCTTTTGTCTGTACGTTACCTTTGCCCTCTTCCTTGCCGACTGAAAGAAGACCGACCTTTGGATTGTCAATATCGCTGCGGCATTTCATAAGAACAGATCCCATGATAGCGTATTTTGCCAAATGAGCAGGCTTGCAATCCATATTTGCTCCGCAATCGATTAAACATACTAATTTGCCGTTGTGGCAGGGAAGCATACTTGCTAAAGCCGGTTGCTTAAGAGGCACGGACATGCCTAATTTGAAAATAGAGCCTACTAAAACGGCGCCGGTATTTCCGGGGGAAATCATTGCAACTGCCTCGGGATCTTCTTTGAGAATTTTAATTCCGACAGCTAAAGAAGAATTTTGTTTTTTATCAAAAATAACAGTCGGCGGCTCGTGATTTGTTATTTCCTCAGGAGCGTGTATAACGTCGATTCGACTTGTGTCATAATTCTTTGCCGACAGATATGTGCGGATTGTTTCTTCGTCACCGCATAAAACGATATGTATATCACTAAACTGTGCAAGCGCTTCTAAAGCGCCGTCGATTACTGTGCTGTAGCCTTTATCTGCACCATAAATATCAATAATATATTTTTTCATACTTAGCTCCTTAATGGAAATTATTCTATTGCCATAATAAAGTCATACACTTTCTGACCTCCGTAAATGGCACCTGTTTCTAATAAAGGATATTTTTCGTTTATTCGGTCAAAAAGAACAGATACTTCATCTTCGGTAACGTCCTCACCGTAAAAAAGAGTAATAACCTGTTTGTTTTCAATGTTATCTATTTTATCAATAAGCTGGCATGCGGCATTGACTCTGTCTGCATCGCAGGAATAAATTGTATCCTTATCCAATCCGATATAATAATCTTTTTTTATTTCTATTCCGTTGTAGGTTGTATCTCTGACAGCCATTGAGACAAGTGCTGTAGAGACGTTGTCTAATGCGTACATCATATCTTCGATGACTTCTGCTGCATTATCTCGACTTAAATCCATCATTGACAAAGCGGAATAACCCTCGGCAATGGACTTCGTGGGAATAATATGAATAACAGCTCCTTTGTAATGCTCTGCAGATTGTCTTGCGACTAAAATAATGTTGGAATTATTTGGAAAAACGAAAATGTCGTCAGCATTAATGCTTTCATAAGCTTTGATGAATTCCTCCATAGAGGGATTCTGTGTCTGGCCGCCGTTTATCACGTAATCAACACCGATGCTGCTAAAATAATCTTTTATTCCGTCTCCGCTACACACTGCGATAACACCGTATTTCTTTTTAGGAGAAGATTGTACGGAGGCTTCGCTGTGTTGTACAGACATGTTTTCTATTTTTAACGTTATGAATTCGCCGAAGCGTTGGCAGTAATTTAAAATCTCACCGGGAGTAAACGTGTGAACGTGAACCTTTACAATATCATCGTCCTTTATCGCTACGATGGAGTCTCCGTGTATTTCAAGAAAGCCTATAATTGTTTTAATCTCAAAATTATCTACATCAACTTTTGCATCCATCAGGCGCAGAATGAATTCTGTACAATATCCGTATTCCAGAACACTGTTTCTTGTGAAGGTTGCTGCCGGATCGATGCTGCTTGAAGACGGTTTGACGGTGAAATTGGCCTCTTCAATTTTTTCTCCGTTAAGCGCGCACAGCATTCCTTCGAAAATGCAAAGCAGTCCGGCTCCGCCGCTGTCTACAACGCCGGCTTCCTTTAAAACCGGCAGGAGTTCAGGCGTGCGTTCTAAAGAAGACTTCATTGCAGCTACGATTTCTGTGAAAAATTGTGTGAAATGGTGGTGGTCGTTGTGGATTTTCTTTGCGTATTCGGCTGTCTGACGCAAGACAGTGAGCATAGTGCCTTCTGTGGGCTTGATAACTGAGCCGTAAGCTTTTGCGCTGCCGGAGGCGAGCGCTGCTGTAAAGTCATCAATGGAAAAAACTGACAGACCCTTAGCAAAATCCGCAAGGCCTTTTACAAATTGAGAAAGGATAACGCCTGAGTTCCCCCGCGCATTAAGAAGCGCGCCTCGGGAGAATAACTGCAGGCAGTTATCCACGTCGTCTGTTAAGTTTGCATCCGCTGAAGCGATGGCTCTAAGACCGCCTTCCCAAGTAAGGGACATATTAGTTCCCGTGTCTCCGTCGGGGACAGGGAAAACGTTAAGGGAGTCTATGAGCTTGACATTTTTCATCAGGTTGTTATAACCGGATGAAAGCATGGATTTTAATAAAACACCATCGATTTCAGTAAAATGCATATAATAAAATCACTCTTTTCCTTCAATAGTAACTTCCTTACCTACACAGTATGCAATGAGAGTACCGGGACCAACAGATGCGCCGACGATTGGTCCAATGTAATTTACGTATACATCTTTGAATTTTGCTAATTTAAGTATTTCTTGGCGAAGCACGTTTGCTTCTTCGATGCAATCAGCATGGGAAATGTATAACGTCTGATTTTCTGAATCGATAACACATTCTGCAACAGATTTTGCTATCTCCAACTTGCTGTTATAAGAGCCTTTTACTTTCTTTACAGCATAATTCTGTCCGATAACGTCGGAAATAATGATAGGCTTTATACCAAAGAGGTTTCCAAAGAAAGCTTTAGAAGCTTTGATTCTGCCGGCTCTTTTGAGATACTCCATTGAATCCACCGTACCAAACTGGTTTACAGTGAGTTTAATTGATTCAATGTATTCTGCAACTTCTTCTAATGTTTTTCCTTCGTCTCTCATCCTTGCTGCAGTAAGCACAAGGTGTCCTTGTCCCAGAGAGCTTATCTTTGTGTCGATAACACGGATTGTTACTTCGGGGTGTTCAGCCATTAAATCTCTTGCAATGATAGCTCCCAGATTAACTGAACCGGAAAGGGCAGAAGAGCAACCAATATAGAGTATATCTACATTTTGTTCTATATAGTAATTGAATTTTTCCTTGAAAGTCTCTCCGGATACCTGAAGAGTTCTGATTTTTTTGCCACTGCGCATCATGTTATAGTACTCATTTGCACTAATGACGTCCCACTCCAAAGCTGCCGGGTATTCTTTTTCATCTACAACGTATCCCATCTTTGCATAGTCGATGTCGTATTGTTTAAGAATATCAGCATCAAGATCACAAGTAGAATCAGCAATAATTACGTATTTTTTCATTGTTTACACTCCTTTATTATTTTTTCCCTTTTATTTGTTCGTCTAAAGCTTTCATAATGGCTTTTTCTTTTTCGCAGTTCTCACTGATGGGTTCTCCGACGAAATATACAGCACAAAGACCGGGACCGATTGATGCGCCGCAGGCCATACCTACGTCAGTTATTATTATTTCTTTAGGATTGAAGTTTTCTTTAACGAGCTCGGCGAGTCTGAGGGCTTGTTGAGCTCTGTTTGAATGAGCAATAAACATCAGCTGATTACTCAGGTCAACGCCGACTTCTTTCATATATTTGATAGTAGTATCAAATGCAATTTGCTTTCCTTTACACTTAATAAGAACTTCTGACATACCATTTCTGTTAAAATCTGCCATAGGATTAACACCTATAAGTGAACCAAAGAAAGCTTTAAAGTTTGAGATTCTGCCTGTTCTGCAAAGGAAAAACAAATCGTCCATAGGTCCCATCTGGTGGATGCAATGCTTATGTTCTTCTACCCATTTTGCATTTTCTTCTAAAGACAGACCTTCTTTTTTCTTTTCGCCGGCAAGAATGACCAAAAGAGCCAGCGCCGTTGAATATCTGAGTGAATCAATACAAATAATCTTACGCTCGGGATATTTTTCTAAAGCTTGCTTTGCTGCCTGAAGACATACGTTATACGTGCTGCTGAGCGCTGAAGAAAGAGAAATAGATAAAATATCTTGTCCCTGTGAAAGGTATTTTTCAAAAATTTCACGTGCTTCGTCAGGATTTACAGCGCCGGTTTTGTACAGTGATTTTTTATCCTTCATAGATTCATAGAATTCTGTTGGAGTAATGTTTTCCCAATCCAGATTGATTCGTTCGGAATGTCCGTCGGGATACGTTATAACCCCTCTTAAATAATCGGGAATATCAAAACGTGCCCTTAAATCTGCTGTTAAGTCGCAAGAAGTATCCGGGATAATTACATAACTGTTCATAATAGCCTCCATAAAAAATAATCTGAAACATTATACTACACTTGCAAGAAATCCACAATAAATTTGTTTTCGCAAGCGCAATAGTTGTAAGCCATTTATGGTAAGATGCAAATTAGCCTCTTGACAAAAGCAACTTCTTATTTTCCTTTTAATTTGTTTTTTATCTTTTCTCTGACAGAAGAAATGAAAGATGAGTGTGAGACACCAAAAGCGCAATCGTTTACAAAGTGCTCGCAATTGTTATGTAAGATATCGTAGCCGCGCATGCCCAGTTTGGCTTTGGCATACGCGATAATATCGTTTGGTTTGCGTTTGGTTTTCAGTTCTTCGTGAGAATATTCCGCAACTTCAAGGAATCGTAGGGTTTCGGAATCAGTGCCAAGGAAAACGTTTACGTCTGAAGTAAGGACTTCTATTGTTGCCGGATCACAACTTACGTTATTTGGAAGCCCAAACTGTATAATGCAGTCATCTGATTCAAAAATACCATAATGATGGTAAATTCCCATATTTACTCTTACAATGTCGCCGGGGTTCGGCTCTTTAACAACCCATTCCATAGAAACCTCTGACTTTATTTGGATTCAAGATAGTTAATTACGTCGTTTACGGTGCGCAAAGAATTAATATCCTCATTTTTAAATGAAATACCAAATTCTTCCTCTATAGCAATAGCCATATATAAAAGACCGATGGAATTAAGTTGCAAGTCTTTAAATAAATCAGCTTCGGGACTGAGCTTTGATAACTCTGCGTCATCCTCCATAACCTTTGTGAAAACATTAACGAGTCTTTCGTACGTAGTCATTTCTTACTCCTCACTTTTATCTATTAAATTTTTACATTCCAGCGTTTTTTCAAAAAGTGCATTGGTGATGATTTCAATATCTTTCATACCGGGCATTTTCTTATCGCAATAATCGCTGTAATAGAATTTCTCTCCGATGGCAACTTCCGTTCTGTGAAAAATACTTTTCCTTTTTTTGAAATAAATCGGAATTATAGGTACTTTGGCTTGAGCGCTAATGAGAACGGCACCTGATTTTATGCTGTCTAACGACCCGTCGCGCGATATAGATCCTTGGGGAAACATAGCAAGGAGATAGCCGTCTTTTAGTAAATCTACGCTCTTTTTGATACACTCAATGTCGAAAATGTTACGACGTATTTTTATACAGCCCATACCCTTCAGTAACAAATGGATAAGACCTTTTTTCATAACTTCTTCTGCCGCAATAAAATGCATTCGTCTGTGCCAAATGCAGCATCCTACTTTAAACGGATCGGCAAAACCTGTGTGATTTGCAACTAATATCGCACCGTCGTCAAGCTTAAGGCTGCTACGGGCTTCTTCACTTACGTAATGCTTGCGCACGCGATAGTAAAGCGGCAGAACGGAGATGCAAAGCCTCCCTAAATCCATGGGAATTTTTTTTATATTAAAAATGCGCCGAAATTTATTTTTTACCATTTTTTTCCTCTGAAAAAGCCTTCAATTCTAGAATTTTGTCTTTGAGAATATCATTAAGACGACTGATTTCTTCTCTGCTTATTTTATCCACAGGAACATCTTTTTCTGCCAGGTAATCCGTAAGATTAATAGGTTCTCCGATGGTGATATGAGCTCTCTTTGTTATTCCGTAGTTGCCGTCTGTATACACGGGAATAATAGGAACATTAGCCTTGAGCGCGATGACTACGGTACTGGGTCTGAAAGGAGACATTTTCCCTTGAATAGGAAGTCTGCCTTCCGGGAAAATACCAACAACTTGTCCGCTGCTCAGACAATCTACTGACTTATCCACAAAATCAAAATTATATGCATCACGGTCTACTCGTATGCCGCCTAACCAATACAGGAATTTGGAAAAAAATTTCCCCTTATTATATAAAACCTCAGCCATAAGAAAGCGGATTGATGCAAACGGAAAGGCAATCAGATACAATGCAAAATCCATAAGAGATTTGTGGTTTGACATAAATATACAAGGTCTCGGCAACTTACGGCTTTGAGCCTTTTTATTTACATAGTATATTTTAGGCTTAAACAACAAAAGTCCGGGTAAAAAGCCGGTGAACTTTACAAATCCTAAAAATAAACGACTGAAGCTCTCTTCTTCTTTCATGTGAATCAAACCCCTTGATTAAGCTCTTTTTTTATTTTTTCATAGAAGCTACGCACTGTATAACACCCGTTCTCATCATCGAGTTTTATATTAACGTCGAAGGCTGAATTAATCTCCCCAATAATTGCAAAATAATCAAGACTTGTAGCGCCTAAATCAAAAACAACGTGTAAATCTGCTGTAATATCTTCCGGAGATTTATTTAAAACCTTACTAATAATTTCTTTTATTTTAACGGCAAGCTCTTGTGTTTCATCAAAAACCTCAGGCTTGCGAGATAAAATATCGTTTGACGAAATAAGCTTTATTGAGCCGTTTTCCATACCTCTTTGAACGTATTGACGACTTACTTTGACCGCTGATTTGGATGCTATCTCATCTTCTGTGAAAAAGAATCGGCGAACTCTTCCTGTTATGGGAAGCAATTCGTTTGCATTGTGCAGGGCATTGATGACAGCCTTCAAATATCCGCTGTCTGAATATCTATTGATTTGCACGATCATGGCAGGAACAAAACCGTCGTTATCTTTGTATCTGATAATACAATATGGCAAATTAATACTTGAAGCAAATTGCTTTTCCATAATATCAGGATTAAGATTTTCACCGTTTTCACCGATAATAACGTCGTTTTTGCGCCCGAGGATATAGTAGTAACCGTTGCTGTCTTTGCGGGCGAAATCTCCCGTGTCAAACCACCCGTTTTCGTCTACGCTGTTTTGAACCTTCCCGTTTACAATAATCTGTGTGCAGATGGAACGGCTGCGTACAAGCAGAGTTCCTTCAGAACTGATCTCATACTCAACCTGTGAAAAGGGCCGGCCTATGGAGTTTTGGTTACGATATTTTGGCTTGCTTCGTAATTCAACTGACGTTATGCCAATCTCGCTCATTCCAAAACCGTTGTGCAAGGGAAGACCGATGCCGTTTAAAATCTCCAATGTGGAATCGTTAATATAGCTTCCTCCGCTTATGCAAAATTGTACACTTGGTCCGAAGACCTTCTTGTGAACGTCTTTGAACAGACGTTTTGCTATCTTAATACCAAGGTGCGGGAATATATTTTGAATCTTCGTAGAAAGTTTTATTCCTTTTGAGAATTTTCGTTGCTGCTTTTCACCCATTTTTTTTACTTCGCGAAGCAACTGCTTTTCGATAGTATGCCAAAGAAGCGGTACTGCAAAGACGTGGGTTGCCTGATGTCTGCGGCAGGTTTTTAAAATGGTATCCGGTGAATAGTCTTTAAGGAATACTAACGTCACACCGAAAAAGGAGAACCAAAAATATACAGCTCCTAAACCAAAAATATGGTAAAAAGGCAGGAAACAAAGTTGCTTTATAGTCGATTTATAAAACGATGTAATTTGCTTGCTCTCTTTTATAATCTCCGGAGTGTTAAGAATCTGCGTTGCGATTTCCTGACCTGAATATACACATATGGTTTCGTTAAGAGAAGTTGCCGAAGTAGGAAGAGCAAAGGTGTTTTCAAAATTAAATTTAAAATCACACGGACACGGCTCTGAACCAAGGTATTCTACGTTAAGAAGTACGGGAGAGTACTTTGTGTTTTTGCTGCCTACGTTGAATTCTATGCTCAAAGTTTTGAACATTCCTTCCTCAAGGGAAACGGGGTGACGGCTGTTTATAAGAAAAGGCTTGTTTCCGCTCATCAATATTGCCCAAAAAGCGGCAACCCAATTCTCTCCGTTATCAAGATCTATGCCGATGTATTGGTGTGAGATTGAGTACTTTGACACAATGCCATAGGCAATGGCTTTTATATGATGAGCAACCTCTCTGAACGTAACTGATTTGATACGGTAGCCGTCTAACGTTTCACAGAAAACGTCATCAATGAAGGCAGAATCCTCATTGAACATAATATTGTAAATATCTTCAAAGGTTTTAGTGCTTTTCTTGAGTGCGGCAATATTGGTGTTTAGATATTTGCGGAATTTTCCAGTCATGTAGAATCCTTCTTTAGCATATTCTGTGTAATTTTATAAGATAGAAGGAACAAAGTCAATTCACATAGTGTATATAAATGGTTTTTTGGGGCAAAACTACGAATAAGATATTCTACTTTACAGAAAGGGTGTTACATTTGGATAAAGTAAAGAAATTTTTACAGGATAAGGGGTATCTTATCGTTATTTTAATTTGTGTAGTTGCATTGGTGGCAGCAGGAGTATCGCTTATAAAGCTAAGCCCTGACGAAAATGACGTAGTGTTAAAAAGCTCTCCTTCTGCAAAACCGTATGCTACGTCTCAGTCCGGAATCTCCAGTGGCAGACCGACACAAACTCCAAGGCCCACAGATAACAGTCAGGACGTATCTAGGCCGATTACTCCGGCTCCTACAAAGAAACCGGAAAATACAATTACGCAGATGACAAAGCCTATGGAGGGAGAGGTACAGGTGCCTTTTGCAGCAAAAAAGCTTGTGTATAATTCTACTCTTAAAGAATGGCGTACTCACAGCGCGGTAGATATTGCCGGCAAAAGCGGAGATAGCGTCAAGGCTGCTTATAACGGACGGATTGCATCGGTGAAGATCGATCCCCGATACGGTCTTACGGTCATTGTCGATCATACGGCAGACGGTAGCTTCACCACGGTTTATTGCGGTCTGGATACACTTAAAGTTGCTTTGGGTGATGAGGTTACACAAGGCAGCGTTATAGGAACCCTTGGCGCGGAAGTGTTCTGTGAAAAAAGTCAAGGTGCACATTTGCATTTTGAGGTAATTAAAGAGGGAGAATATCTTGATCCACAGATGTTTTGGAAATAAATTCCTTGACAATAACGATTTGTTGTGATATCATAAGTATATGGTTGTTTTGTAGTCCGGAAGGGACGAAAAAGAGGAAAATGTATGCAGGACATTCAATCGGTTCGGAAGAGACCTTTGGTGGGTCTGTTGATTTTTGCCACGTGCAAAGTTTAGTGGCCGATTCGAATGCCTCGTTAGTTGCGGCAGCAAAGTGTACCGAGGAATTGCTTGCTTTGTGTCAGTATATCAAGTCTGATAATAGTGTCACAACAACAATGCGATGGCACGATTCTGCATACCCTCGGTCCGTTAAGGATTTTGAAGCGGAGCTATCTGCTTACAATATTTTTAGCGGACCGTTACCTCCGGATTCAGTAGGAAAATCTTGTTTTCGTATGAAAATAAGTAAGAATGAACAAAGGCAGCTGGTTTCAGCCGTATTATATAATCTTAATCTTAGCTCTAAAGACCAGGGCTTTTATTATCTCAGAGAGGTTATTGTAGAGATAATTAATTCACAGGATTTTATTCCTGAACTTACCAGGACCGTTATGACCAAGATAGGACGGGCATTTAACAGCAGTGCAAGAACTGTGGAAAGAAGCCTGAATAAAGTTATGGATGAGATAAACAACGTTAACACGCGTAAGTACATATTAAAAGTCGTTATCGGGAAGGAGTTATCGTCAGATAGCTCTTATATGAATGCTAAAGAGTTTGTTGCATTGGTTGCAGATCAGATTCGTCTGCATTACTCCGGCGAATTTCCTTTTGCGTAAAAATTTCTCTTTTTCAAAATATTTAACCGATGCCCTCGATAATTGCGAGGGCGTCGGTTTTTTATACTATATCTAACTCTGAAGGTATTTTACGGGCTGTGGTGGCTCCGGAGTAAAAAACCATATTTATATTGAAAAAAGCCGCTTTTTGTGCTAATATCCCAATGTTATGCACATAGGAGGTTTGAAATGGAAGAATTACAGTTAAGAAGCGCTGTTGACGCTAAATATAAATGGGTATTGGAAGATATTTTTGTAAATGATGATGCATGCAAGGAAGCGATGGATGCAGCTGATGCACTTATTTCAGAACTTAAGAAATATGAAGGCAAACTTCATGCTAAAGCCGGTCGTACGTTATACGAGTATCTTGAGAAGCAATCTGAAGCAGCCCGCCTTACAGAAAAGTTATACGTTTATACAAAGATGCGTTTGGACGAAGATAATTCAAATGCTCTTTATCAGGGCTTATTTGCACAAGCGGCCAATTTATATTACAAATTAGTAGGTGCCGTATCTTTTTTTGAACCGGAGTTGATGTCTATTGAAGAAGAGAAAATCAACGGATATGTAAAGAATGTTCCGGAGTTGCAGCAGTATCAATTTATTATCAGCCAGCTTCTTAGACTCAAAGCTCATATTCTTTCAGCCGGAGAGGAGAAGATTCTTGCTCTGGCAGGAGAATCGTTGCAGACGGCTAAGAATGCTTTTACAATGCTTAACAATGCAGATTTAAGATTCCCTGCGATTAAAGATGAATCAGGCAAGAAAATTGAACTGACTCACGGAAGATATTCAAGTATGCTTGAATCCAAAGACAGAAAAGTAAGAAAAGCTGCTTTTACTGCTTTGTATAAGACGTACGCCTCATTTAAAAATACTATTTCACAGCTTTATTGCGGAAACGTCAAAGCAGACAACTTTGGAGCAAAGGTACGTAAATATCACAGCGCATTGGAAGCTGAACTCAGCGCTGACAATATCTCCGTTAAAGTATATAACAACTTGATATCGACAATACACGCGAATTTGGATGATCTTGGCAGATATCTTAAGCTTCGTAAGAAGGTTTTGGACGTAAAGAGATTGCACATGTATGACTTATACGTACCGATTGTTGAGATGCCTAAGGTAAAATACACGTTTGAAGAAGCAAAGGATATTGTTATAAAGGCTATGGCTCCTATGGGAAAACAGTATGTAGAAGACATGAAAAAGGCTTTTACAGAAGGCTGGATCGACGTTTATGAGAACAGAGGAAAAACAAGCGGAGCATATTCATGGGGATGCTACGATTCACATCCTTACGTACTTCTTAACTGGCAGGGAGAGATAAACGATATTTTCACGTTAGCTCACGAGCTTGGCCATGCAATGCATACTTTTTACAGCAATGCGAATCAGCCTTATCATTATGCATCGTATAAAATCTTTGTTGCAGAGGTGGCATCAACAGTTAATGAGAATTTGCTTATGTCATATATGCTCGACGAGGCAAAAAAGGAAGGCGACACAGTAAAACAAGCGTATTTGCTTAATCACTACCTTGAAGAATTCAGGACGACAGTTCACAGACAGACCATGTTTGCGGAATTTGAGAAGAAAGCTCATGCCAAGGACCAGGCAGGACAGCCGCTTACTTGCGACGTTATGTGTGATATTTATTATAAACTTAACAAAAAATACTACGGTAAAGGTTGTAGCGTAGATAAAGATATCGAATTGGAATGGGCTCGTATTCCTCATTTTTATAACTCATTCTACGTATATCAGTATGCGACAGGCTTTAGTGCTGCTACTGCCTTGGCGGCAGGCATACTCAAAGACGTAAATAAAGAAGAAGCCGGCGCAACAGAGAAATATCTTGACTTTTTAAAGAGCGGCGGCAGCGATTACCCGCTTAACATTTTGAAAAAAGCAGGTGTTGATCTGACAGATTCTGCCGTGATTCAAAGCGCGCTTGATGTATTTGCCGAAAAGGTAACTCAAATGGAGGCTGTTTTTAATTGAATGGGACTCTCGACACAATTATCATGGATGGTAGAGAAACGATAAACGAAGCTGTGGATATCGGAAGTTTAGGTGTTGTCGGAAATATTGTTTTTAACAGGAAAGTGGATGCACAAGAAGTTGAAATTTCCGGAAAAGCACAGTTTGGTTCGGTAATCACCTGTGATAAGTTGACTGTTACCGGAGAATGTAGTGCAAAGATTGACGTTATTACACAACAAATAAAAGTCAAACACGGGAGATTTGCATTTTACGGAAAAGTGTATACAGACAGCTTGCTGTCAAGTGGAGAGATTATCTCGTACGACGTGATTCGTTCCAACAGAATAAACCTTACTAAAGAGGCGAAGATGGTTGCTTCGGGAACCGTAAAAGCTGATACTGTGAAAGTTTTTGGAAAAATTGTGTCTACCACGTATTTAAAAAGTACAGAATTGCGGATTGTTTCTAATCAGATGTCTGAAATAAGGAGCATTATAACAGATATTCTCCTTACCAAGAAAGCGGAAGACAGTAACGAAAGAAGGAAGTCATACGTACTCACGTCTGATTTTGTTGACTGTATAGAAGCAGATTTGTCTTGTTGCCAGATAGGACAGTTATATTGTGACAGTGCTATAATAAGAAGCGGTTGCGTTATAGATGAACTTGTATATATGAAAGAAGTAGAGATTGAACCCGGTGCGGTTGTGGAGAGGTTAGTAAAGGCATGAGAAAGTTTTTGCAAAATAAAAGGAATCGGATTATGTTTGTTTGCGGCATCTGTGTTGTGGCGCTTCTTGCAGGCATACTCGCAGGACATTTATTGAATAAAAAGAAGCCTGTCGCTGAAGAGAAAGTCATGTTTGAAAGTGATTTTAACTTTTCACAGGGCGGTCTTATAACGGATGCTTATGATCTGAATTCCGGAGTAACTGTTTTCACATACGAAGAAGCAGGCGGTATGGATGACAGCAGGTGTTTGTCGATAGAGAATAAATCTGCAAATGATGCAAGGTACGTTCTTAAGATTGAAGATGCACTTGAAAATACGTTTTACAGAGCGTCCGTGTGGATTAAGACGGAAAATGTAGGAGATGGGGAAAACCAGGTAGGTGCTAATATCTCAGCTCTTAATACAGGCTATCACAGCTATGCGTACGTAGGAGATCAGGAATGGACCTTGCTTGAATTTTTTGGAATGACAGGCGAAGGACAGACAAGCTTTGAATTATGCCTGCGACTGGGCTTCTACAGCGGTATAAACGTAGGTAAGGTGTGGTTTGACGACCTGTGCGTAGAGCAACTTTCTAAATTGCCGGCAGGTGTCATCGCAAATTCAATGGTTAATACTATGACCTCTGCCAATGAGAAAGACAGCAGCGGCAGAATTAAAAATGAAAGACATGATGACACGTTGGCTGTGGGCTTGATTGTTCTGCTCGTCAGCATTGCTGTTTTTGCCGTTTGTATTAAATATGCTAAAAACAAGGACAATATCATTCTTAGCACAGGACAAAGGGAATCTCATACAAACGTTGAGCTTACAGTTCTGATATTGATCTTATGTGGTTTTATTGTTCGCTTATTAGGGTCTGTTACGTTGCCGCAGTGTGATATTGACGTTAATCTGTTTAAATACTGGGCAAGGATGACGGAGGAATACGGTATAACAGAAGTTTATAGTCATGCAGAGGAAATTAATCTGGACTATCCGCCTCTGCTTATGTACTGGCTTGGTTTTGTTGGTAAATTCTGTAAGCTTACCGGTATCGGAACCGGAACTGCTTTTGGAACAGTGCTGATAAAGCTTCCTTCTATAATCGCTGATTGTGTTATAGCTTTCTTTATATACAAGTGGTGCAGAAATCTTAGAAAGGCAAATAAGAACTGGATTTTGTTAGCAATCGCATTGTGGTTGTTTAATCCTCTCGTTTTGTTGGATTCTACTGCGTGGGGCCAGGTGGACGCCTTTCAGAGCATGTTTATGGTGGCAAGTGTATATTGGATTTCACAAAACAAATATGCGCTGGCTTCCGGAGCGCTTGCCTTTGCCGTGGCACTCAAGCCGCAGGGCATTATGCTTGTGCCTGTTTTAGGGTATGCACTCTTTAAATTGCTCATCAGTAAAAACAATGAACTGCCGATAATCAAAAGAATCCTTGTTATTGCAAGATGTGTCGTTATTTTCACCGGTATTTTCTTCGTCATCATGTTGCCTTTCGGTATCAAGATGGAGCCTAATATTTTTGTTTGGATATTTAAGTTATATGGAGGAACGGTTGACGGATATGAATATGCTACTGTAAATGCCTTTAACTTTTTCTTCCTGATTAATAAAAATTGGGCACCTGATAATGAAGTTGTGTTCAATATAGGCAAAATAGGTGTGACTTTAAATCACCTTGGCATGCTTGCGATTGTGGCATTTGCTGTACTTGCGTGGGTTTTATACCAGAAAGCGAACACGAGAAAACCGTATATTCCCTTTATGATTGCGGCAACATTGATATACGGTGTCGTTACTTTCGGCCCAAGAATGCACGAAAGATACTTCTTCCCAGTTATAATTTTCATGCTGTTTGCTGTTATTCTCTCTAACAATAAGATTATGTTAGGGTTATTTGCGGTGACAACAATATCGAATTTCTTTACGGTCCTTGAGGTTATGACAGGGCTATCTGTAGGTGCGGAGATTGGCTCGTCGAATTATGATGCTATGGCATATTTTTATTGGAACCATATGAATACGGAGAGATTTATTATGGCGTTGTTTAACGTTCTGACTTGTTTAACACTTACAATTATTACTGTATTAACAGTGTTTAACGTTATTGATATTGAAAACAAAAAATTCAAGATTTGGAAGGAACTTCCTGAATACGAAGAAGGTGCGGAAAATGAGTAAAAAACCGAAAAAAATACTGATTTTTACAATACTTGCCAGTCTCTGCCTTGCAATGTTGCTTTCTTTATCCGGTTGCGGAAACGGTGCTGTGTCACTTAAAAACGGTGATTTTGAGTCCGGAGAAGGTAGTAACATAGAAGGATGGGAGATTTATGACTATCAGAAAACAGTTGATAATCCTGTTACTACCATTGAGATTGTCTCTGAAAATGGCAGTAAGTATGCCGTGATTAACAGTAGTTCTAAAAATGATGCCCGCCTGGTGCAGACTATAAAGGTAAAGAAGAATTCTTACTATAAGATTACTGTTGACGTGTGGCTTGAGAAGGTATCAGAGGGCTTGAATGATGATATAAAAGGAGCCGGTGTTAATATATCTACAAAAGGCCATTCCGCACACTCTGCCTCTATGTATGGCACTACCGAAGGTTGGCAGACAGTAACTGCGTATATGCACACAGGGTCAGCAAAAGAAGTTGAATTCTGCATCTGTTTAGGTGGCTTTAGCGCAGAATCTCCCGGCTTGGTAAGAATTGACAACATCAATATTTCAAAAGTGTCAAAAGCTCCGTCAGGTGCAGATTGCTTTGATGCAGAAGCTTCAGAGGATGAAGCAAAGAGTAATGAAAAGCTGCTGATGCAGATCATTTTCACAGTTCTTCTTATTGGCCTTGTTGTATATATTGTTCTTTTGGCAATGAAATCTGATGACGAGGATTATAAGAAAAAGAAAAATCGCCTGGGGGAAACTAAGCCCGGATTAGGCAAGCGAGATGCAATTATTTTGCTTGTTATGACATTTATTACAGCGGTAATGTCTTTTGCTAATCTGGGAGATATGTCAGCTGCAAATTCTGATTGGCGTCCGGCTGAATCGGGAGAATACGTTGTAGTTGAATTTCCCGAGGAAACGACAATCTCACGAATTGCGTATTACGGAGGCATTCCGTCCTCAGGTACCTTTACAATTAAATACGATAAGGTTACTACGGAAGCAGACGGACAGAAAAAGACCAGCCTGGCTTCTGCCGGAAGAATCAGCGAAGTAACTTTCTATGAGTGGAAGTTTATAGACAAGACTTTTACTACAAAAAGGGTTGTGATTGAAGCCTCCGGAACGGGGACTGCTCTTAATGAAATGGGCTTTTTCACTAAAAATGATAAAGGTGAATATGAGAAGGTCTCGGTAAAAATAGTAGAAGAAAGCTACAATAAGGATACCAATGCTAAGAAAAATCCTGCAAAGCTGTTTGACGAGCAGGAAGAACTTCAAATGTTCAGAACTTTTGAGAACGGCACTTATTTTGACGAGATATATTTTCCTCGTACTGCATATGAACATATTCACGGCGAAACGATCTATGAGTGGACACACCCTCCTCTTGGTAAGACGTTCATATCCATCGGTATAAGAATATTTGGCATGAATCCGTTTGGCTGGAGATTTATGGGAACGCTCTTTGGCGTAATGATGGTTCCTTTGATTTATTTATTTGGATTAAAACTTTTTAAAGATCGCCGATTTGCTTTCATTGCGGCATTCCTTATTATGTTTGATTTTATGAGACTGTCCCAGACAAGACTTGCAACGATAGATTCATATTCATGCTTCTTCGTAATCGCTATGTATTACTTTATGTACGATTACTTCAGTAAAAAGTCTCTGGGATATCCTCTGTGGAAATCATTTATTCCTCTGTTCTTAAGCGGAATTATGTTCGGTCTGGGCGCTGCTTCTAAATGGACTTGTCTGTATGCCGGCGGAGGACTTGCAATCTTATTCTTTATGACAAAAGCTTTGGAAATTCGAGAATATATTACAGGTAAGGTTGGGGGCAAGGGAACGCTTAAATCATATTTACTGAAAAATTTCCTGCCTACGTGCGGTGTCTGCGTTATATTTTTCATCTTAATACCCGGACTTATTTATTTACTGTCATATATTCCGTATATGCCTTCTAAAGGTGATATGTCATTGATGGAAATTATGATTGATAACCAGAAGGCGATGTATAATTACCATTCAGGTCTTGATGCAACACACAGCTTCGGCTCACCGTGGTATACGTGGCTTGTAGACTACAGACCGATTTGGTATTACTCAGGTTCCGGCGCCGGCCTTGAACCGGGGATGGACTCTACGATTATGTCAATGGGCAACCCTGCAATCTGGTGGGTAGGACTTATTTGCATAATTCCTTGTTTATACTTTGCGTATAAGCGTCGTGAGAAAGCCATGATACTTGTATTCATCGGGTATGCAATGCAGCTTTTCCCGTGGATTCTCGTAACGAGAGTATGCTTTATCTACCATTATTTCACAGCGATACCTTTTCTTATTTTCATGATTGTTTACGTGATTAAGGTTCTTTTGGAGGATAAGGTAATATCAAAATACGTGGTTATTGGATATCTTGCGATAGTGTTACTTCTGTTTGTATTGTTTTATCCGGCGCTTACAGGTATGACTGTTAAAGAATCGTTTATAGACGGAAAACTTCGCTGGTTCGGTTCATGGGACTTCTAAAAAAGGAGATTTATTATGAGTTTTATATCAATCGTTGTTCCGATGTACAATGAGGAAGAAGTTATTATGGAAACATACAAACGCCTTAAAGGTGTTATGGATGAGACCGGTCATAAGTATGAACTTATTTTCGTAAATGACGGTAGTCGTGACAAGACGCGTGACATGGCTGCTGCTATTTGTTATAAGGACAAAAACGTCAAACTTATTGATTTCGCCAGAAATTTTGGCCATCAGGTAGCGATTACCGCAGGTATGGATAACGCCGGGGGCGATGCTGTCGTTGTAATAGATGCGGACCTGCAGGATCCGCCGGAGGTCATTCCTCAGATGATTGCAAAGTGGCAGGAGGGTTTTGACGTTGTATACGGCAAGCGTCTTAAGAGAGAAGGCGATTCGTTTTTTAAGAAATTTACCGCTAAAGTTTTCTATCGTACGCTCAACAAGTTGACGGACACGGAGATTCCGGTAGATACAGGAGATTTCAGACTTATTGACCGTAAGGTTTGCGACGCACTTAAGAATAACATTTCTGAAAAGAACAGATACGTGCGCGGCATTATCAGTTGGCTTGGCTTTAAGAGTGCTCCGGTTGAATTTATTCGTGAAAAGCGCTTTGCCGGAACAACGAAATATCCATTGAAAAAGATGCTTAAATTTGCAGGTGACGCTATCATGTCCTTCTCGCTAAAACCGCTAAAGCTCGCTACGTATTTAGGTGTAGGGATATCTATCGTTAGCTTTATTTATATGGTTGTACTGATAATTCTCAAGCTTTGCGGTGTGTTAAGTACGGTTCTTGGCTGGACGTCTATTGTTGCAATATCGCTGTTTTTCAACGGAATAATATTGATGATACTGGGAATTATAGGCAGCTATATCGGAAGAATATATGAAGAGGTAAAGGGAAGGCCTTTGTATGTTATTCAAAATAAAATAAATTTTGAAGAGTAAAATATATGATAATTCATACAGAAAAATTAAAAAAACTTCTTAGTCTTACACGTAAAGCCGTTCAGGATTATGATATGATTCAGGAAGGCGATAAAGTGTGTGTAGGACTTTCCGGCGGTAAAGATAGTGCGGCGTTGCTGGCTGTTCTTAGTTATTTGCGTCGTTTTTATCCTAAAAAATTTGATTTAGAGGCAGTTCATATCAATCTTGGTTTTGCAAATAAGGAAGAAACGCGCAGCAGTCTTCAGGCTTATTGCGACATGCTGGGTGTACATTTCACGTTTGTGGAATCTTCTATTGCAGAGCTTGTCTTTGATATAAGAAAAGAGTCAAATCCTTGTGCCTTATGCGCAAATCTACGAAGAGGAGCGCTTAATGATCATGCTGCGAGACTTGGTTGCAACGTGGTGGCTCTGGCTCACCACAAGGATGACGTTATCGAGACAGCCATGCTCAGCTTGTCATATGAAGGCAGATTTTACTGCTTTTCACCGAATACGTGGCTTAGCCGTAGCGGGGTAGCCGTTATAAGACCTTTTATCTTTGTTACGGAAGGGGAGATTAAGGCTTTTGTTAAAGAACAAGAGCAAGTCATACCGGTAGTTACAAACCTTTGTCCTATGGATAAAACCAGCAAACGCTCACATATCAAGGATATAATAAAAATGCTCGAGGCAGATAACAGAGATATTCGACGAAATATTTTCGGGGCGATTAAGAGAGACGTGTGGTCACGTTCTACAGACGGAGTGAGAAATAAATGAGGGCAGAAGATTTTCAGGTTTTGACTTTGGACAGTATTGACACAGTTCGTAAATATGTAAACAGCTACGTAAACGGATGTTGCGATAATACGGTAGGCTGTTTATTCGGTTGGCGAGAATTTTACGGCGTTTACTATTGTATTTCAGAGGACATTTTATTTATCCGATATTCCAACAATGAAGAAATAGGTGTAATATACGCATCACCCATGCCGCTTTCCGGCAGACCCGAGGATTTTCTCAAGGGAATAGACATGCTTATGGATATGACAGTATCTTCCGGAGAAAACAAGCTTATGCTTGTTACGGTTACCTCGCCGGAGATTCCTTATATATGTGAAAAATACGGAAGCCGTGTATCATATTATGCAGACGAGGATGCTTATGATTACGTATATAACTCCGAGGATCTTGCATTTTTTAAAGGAAAAAAATACCATGGTGAAAGAAATCACGTTAATAAATTCAAATCCATATATCCCGACTACACATTCGTGAAAATTACAGACGAAAGGATAAAACAAGCGTATGATTTTTGCCTTGAATACGTGGCAAAGAATCCTAAGACTGCCGATACCGCTGTGGCAGAGTATAAGAAAATACCGGAGTTTTTTGATAATTATACGCTGTATGATTTCGATGGCGGAGCACTTATGGTAGAGGGTAAAATAATCGGCGTATGTCTTGGCGAAACCATCGGAGATACGTTATATGAACATTTTGAAAAATGTGACAGCTCTTTTGCCGGAGCGCACCAAGTCTTGGTAAGCGAAATGGCTAAGAATTTTGCTTTAGATAAAGGAATTCCCCATATTAACAGAGAAGACGATGCAGGGGATTTAAATTTACGTAAATCAAAACTCAGCTATCATCCTGTTTATATGATAGAAAAGCACGTAGTAACTATAAATTGTGCAGATTGATTAATCTACTGAGTAATCAAGGCAGCTTCTTGTCTCTGTATATGGGCGCACATACGTATCTGCGATAAAAACATGCTCAGGATGTGTTGCGTAAGCTTTGAGTGATGCTTCATCTGTAAAGGAAGAATCTAACATGAAATCTGCATTAGATGACGGTAAATTATTGATATTGACCTTAATGTCAATAAGACCCGGAATCTTGCCGGCTAATCCCTCAAGATTATCCTTAATAGCTGATTTGATCTTTTCTTTCTCCTCTATGGAGTATTCTTCTTTTAACGTCCATAAAATAACATGCTTTATCATTTTCTTAATCCTCCGTATTATCCTAATACTGATTTTGCAATATCTGCTGATTGCTTTGCGTCTTTTGCATAGAAGTCTGCTCCGATCTCTTTCGCAAATTCAGGTGTAAGGACTGCACCTCCTACCATAATCTTGCAGTTACATTTTGCATTGCGAAGCATACTTATAGTTTTTGACATAGCAGGAACAGTAGTTGTCATCAAAGCAGAGAGCCCTACTAACTCTATATCTTCTTTAAGTACCGTTTCTACAATTGTTTCGGGGGGCACGTCTTTGCCCAAGTCAATAACTTGATATCCATAGTTTTCCAAAACGACTTTAACAATATTTTTACCGATGTCGTGTATATCTCCGTGTACCGTTGCGATTACGATCTTACCTTTGCTGACCTTATTTGTGCTGTCTTGTGCGAGTTTTGCTTTGATAACGTCGAAAGCTGCACTGGCCGCATTGGCTGAATTAATAAGCTGCGGAAGGAAAATAATACCCTTTTCATACTGCTCGCCCACCTTGTCAAGTGCAGGTATCAAAAGCTCATTGATGATCGTAAGCTCGCTGTGTTGTAATAATAATTCTTCTGCCAGTCGAGCCGTCTCATCTTTAAGACCTTTGATGACAGCGCGCTCTATTGTCATTTGTTCCGGAGACGGCTGTGTATCCGTCGGCACTTCCTGTGAAAAGCGTTCTATATATTTACTGCAATTGTTATCTTCACCCGACAGCACCTTAAAACATGATATACAGTCCATTATTCTCTGGGAATTAGGATTAATAATAGGTAAATCCAATCCGGCATACAGGGCTTGAGTGAGGAAACTCTCTGTAACGCGCTCTCTTTGAGGCAGACCAAAGGAAATGTTTGACACACCTAACACACAGTGAAGGCCCATTTGATTTCGAACGAACTCCATCGCTTTAAGAGTCTGCGGAGCTTGGTCTTGCTGGGCTGAAACGGTAAGAGTCAGGCAATCGATATATACGTCTTCTTTTGGTATTCCGTAAGATAAAGCTGTATCAAGAATCAACTGAGCCATCTCAATTCGTTTCTCATATGAGGTGGGAAGCCCTGTCTCGTCCATTGTCAGGCCTACTACGGAAGCTCCGTATTTTTTTACTAACGGAAGTATTTGCTCCATAGTCTCTTTCTTGGCGTTAATAGAATTAACAATAGCTTTGCCTGTATAAGCACGCAAACCTGCTTCAATAGCTATTGGGTTTGTTGAGTCAATTTGAAGAGGCAGGTTGACAACGCTTTGAAGAGCCTTGATAACGGTTTTCATCATAGCAGGCTCGTCAATGCCCGGAACACCTACGTTCACGTCAAGAATATCTGCACCGGCTTCGGCTTGCTCTATTGCCCTTTGCATAACGTAATTCATATCATTTTCTTTAATTGCCTGTTGAAAACGCTTCTTTCCGGTAGGGTTAATACGTTCTCCGATAACGTGTATGCCTTTGCTGAGATTTTCTACACGTCCGGCTGAACAAATACCGTGAAAAATCGGGTTTTTACACGTTTTCAAAGGAGTTTTATTATGTAATTTAGCTTTAAGAGCCTTAATATAATCCGGTGTCGTACCGCAACATCCGCCAAAAATTGTCACCCCGAGAGCTAAATATTTTTCTGTTATAGAAGCAAAGGCTTCAGCATTTATACTGTATTTATTGGTTGCAGGGTCGGGTAGGCCGGCATTTGCTTTGATTATGATAGGCAAAGACGTCCATTTTACTAACTCCTCTGCAATGGGAAATATCTCATCCGGCCCTAAAGAGCAATTGATTCCTAATGCATCTACACCAAGACCGGTTAAGGTAATCGCCATAGCGGCTGCCGTTGTGCCGGCAAAGGTTCTGCCGTTTTTTTCAAAAGACATTGTGACAAAAATAGGAAGCTTTGTATTTTCTTTTGCGGCCAGGACTGCGGCGCGCACTTCTGACAGATCTGTCATTGTTTCAAAAACGACAAGGTCTGCACCGGACTTTTCACCGATTATGACCATTTCTTTGAAAATATCGTAAGCATTATCAAAAGACAATGAACCCAAAGGTTCTAATAATTCTCCTATGGGGCCAACATCAAGAGCAACCTTAGCCTTGTTGCCGGCAGCTTTCTTCGCGATATTGACGGCGGCCGGGATGATTTCAAGGGGGGAGGTGCCAACTTCTGACAATTTATGGCGATTAGCACCGAATGTGTTGGTATAGATAATATTACTGCCGGCGTTTATATATTTTGTATGGATTTCTTGTATCAGGTCAGGCTTTTCAAGACAAAGAAGCTCAGGCCTGGCACCGGCCTTCAAACCTGCGGCTTGCAGCATCGTTCCCATTGCACCATCTAAGAAAATAATTCTATCCGTCATCGTGAATTCCTCTTTTCATAGGGGATTTGTATAGCGAAGCTAAGTATATCACTAAACAGATAAATAAAAAAGTGCCTTGTATAATAGCGTGGGTTGGAGCTATGAATAGCATCCGCAACCGATCCGAGGAAATTGTTCTACGTGAGATGATCTATGGGAAGGATGCGGTATGAGAATCCTTGAAGAATTTTGGTACGGAAATATCGAACCAACCGAGTATGACACATCCTCCTGCAAAGAATACAGGAAACTGTTGGAACTGATCTTCCAGAACGGCTTTAAGCTGGGTGCGAGAATGATGTTGAGGGTAATGGAAGAATAATAGGCGAAGCAGACTTGGACTGCCTTTAAGGTGATCCGGGTCTGCTTTTTTTGTTTTCAAAGAACATTTGAAGCCTACACACTTTATTCGCTGTAAAAAGTGTAACTATTTTTCTGAAACTCGTCGCAATTTCTGTAATTGTG
>JAFWZX010000011.1 GCA_017517275.1 Clostridia bacterium | reverse complement strand
TGGCGAAAGATTTAAAGAAAAGCCTGCTGATTGTGTGGTAGACAGTCATGCATTGATGCTTCGTGGCGGATATATGAAATATGTTTCCAGCGGTATTTATTCTCAAAATGTACCGCTCCGCAGAATTTGCCGTAAGATAGAGCAGATTATCCGGGAAGAAATGGACAATATTGGTGGACAAGAGGTTCTTTTCCCTGTTGTATTACCGGCGTCTTTATGGGAAGAATCAGGACGTTTTCAAAGCGTTGGTTCCGAGTTGGTTCGTTTTAAGGACAGAAACAACAGTGACATGGTTCTTGGTATGACTCACGAGGAAGCTGCTGTTGCCTTAGTTCGCGAATATGCTAACAGTTACGTTAAGTATCCTTTTATGATTTATCAGATCCAAACAAAGTTCAGAGACGAGGCAAGACCGAGGGCGGGATTGATTCGTGTTAGAGAGTTTACGATGAAGGATGCGTATTCATTCCACACTTCACAGGAAGACTTAGAAAGATATTATAAAATTTGTTATGATGCTTATAACAAAATTTTCGCACGTTGCGGTATTCCTGACGTTGTAACCGTTAAATCAGACTCCGGAATGATGGGAGGAAATATTTCACATGAGTATATGATGTTGACACCTATCGGCGAAGACTCTATTGCTATATGTTCGGAATGTGATTACAGAGCAAATATGGAAGCTGCTGACAATATCGTAGATAACAGTATTTTTGACGGGGAAGAAATGAATGGATTAGAAATGGTTGCAACCCCTGATCAAAAAACGATAGAGGATGTTGCAGCATTCCTCAATACGGATGCAATTCATTCATGTAAAGCAGTTGTATACCGCAAAAATATGACGGATGAGCTTGTTATCGTATTCTTAAGAGGCGATATAGAAGTGAACGAAACAAAGCTTACAAACTACATCGGAGAAGCCATTCATCCGGCTGTTCTTACAGAAGACGATAACGTTTGTGCAGGATTTATCGGTCCTATGAATTTAGCCGCAAAGGCAACTATTGTATTTGATTCTTCTCTTAAAGGAACGAAGAATATCTGTACGGGTGCTAACAAAGAAGGCTATCATTACGTTGGCTTTAATATTGAACGTGACTACGGAAAAGTTGATTACGTAGACGTAGGTAAGATTCTTGAAGGCGGTGTTTGTCCCCAGTGCGGAAAGAAAACCATTACTGTATCAAGAGGTATTGAAGTCGGTAATATTTTCCAGCTTGGCACTAAGTATACCAAATCAATGAATATGCAGTATACAGACAAAGACGGTAACCTTCAGTATCCGATTATGGGATGTTACGGTATAGGTGTAGGCAGAATGGCCGCATCTATCTGTGAGAAGCACCATGATGAGTACGGCCCGATATGGCCTATGGCAATTGCTCCGTGGCAGGTACATCTTTGCTGCATCAGAGCAGATGACGAACAATGTAAAAAAATAGCAGACGAGCTTTACAGAAACTTTATGAATTCAGGTATTGAGGTTATTTACGATGACCGAGACGTAAGACCTGGTGTCATGTTCTCTGATAGTGACCTTCTTGGCGTGCCGATCAGAGTTGTTGTAAGTCCGCGTAACTTGGCAGAAGGAATCGTAGAGATTTCTAAGAGAGATAAGTCTGTAAATCTCAAGGTTAAGCTTGAAAACGTTCCGGCTACAGTTGCCAAATTAATTAAAGAATCAAAATAAGGATGATATAAGATGAGTAGAACAAGCTATGAAAGAAAAAAATATCTGTTTGCTGTAACTATAACGTTTTTTCTGTGCGTTATGCTTGTTCTGCCTCTTTTTCCTGTAAATGCACAAAACAGCGTATCCGATATGAGTAAATATTTTTCCTGTGATTTTGAAAAATACAAAGTAAATGACAGTTTTGTTTCCTCAATTGATAATGTAGCAGATTATGTGGACTCATCATCTGTGTTAAAAGTTGTTTCTTCTGATTTATCGCTGGACGGGTCTAAGTCACTTGCCATAAACAAGACAGATATGAGATGGTGGGCCTGGAACGTTAATAAAGAGAGCATAGCAGTAAGATTTTCTGTAAAAATTGATGAAAATTTCAACAATACGTTAAAAATTATGATATCAACGCAAGATGCCGCGACAAACACGGAAGGCAACGGAGGAACATTTGCGGTTATTACAACTGATCTGGATGAAGACGGAAATAACAAGGCCGTTTTAAAAAGTTATACCGGAAAAACGATTATGACTTTGTCAACTGATATAAGGTATATCATAACAGCATATTTTACAAAAGGAAGTAATAAATACGATATTGTTGTAGATGGCAATGACGGAGAAGAAGATTCTGTTTTTATAGATAATAAGTTCGCATCAACCTTGTATACTGTGACGGGCATGAGAATTGCTGTTACAGATAATACGCCGGCTGAGAATATTAATCCGGATGTTTTATCATACGTAAGAATAGATAATGTTGAAGTTTATGTAAAAGGTAAGAAGTATGCTCAAAAGTATTCTTCACAGCAGACAGGGGAGATTCCTACTATTTCACTTCCGCAGGAGGAAGACAGCTCGGATATTACAGTGTATGCAAATAATAAGAGATTATATTTCCAGAATGCACCTGTTATAAAAAATAAAAACGTATTTGTTGATGGAGTTGCACTATATAAATGCCTCGGCTTTAACGTTTCTTATGATAAATTAGGTGCCGTTTATTCTATGGAGAATGATACTGTTAAGATTAGCGGTGCGGTGTCTTCTAATGAGGTGTCAATTCTCAACAAGCTGACAGATGAGATTAAGAAAATAAATGTAAATAATTCTCATGAGACCTACGGAGATACTTTCTTTGTTTCAGTAAATTTCATAAATGAAACAATAAATGCAAAAGTTTGGTACGATAAAGCACATAAAATGTTAGTTATCACCACAGGAAAGTATAAGAAAGATAATTTATTGGTTTCGTTAAACAACGCTCTTTATATGAATGGTGAACCGTATTATGAGATAAGCTTTAATAAATACGATTTATTTACCCAGATAATGGCCGATTATGTTCCAAATTCAGAATACAATGATGAATCCCAAAGATATTCTGCGGCCAAAGCGGCGTTGGAGCAGCTCAGTAGAGACGGTTTTAAAACAATTCGTGTCTTCTGTTCGTCAGGCGCATTAGCAGGCATCATGTATGATAGCGATGAAATGAATTTGTATTTGAAAGCTATGGATGAGATGTTTGATTTATGCGACATGTATAATATAAGGGTTGTCGTGTGTATGAATTTAATTTCGGATGTATTCACTCCAAAACAGTATATTTCACAATCAGGATGGGTTAATGAAAATGAAAGCACTGTAGATCTTGTTGCGGATGCAAATAGTGAATCTCGTCAGAATATGTATAAGTATCTTGAAAAGTTTATTAATAAATATAAGGACCGAGATACAGTGCTAATGTGGGAGATACAAAACGAGGCGAATCTGAAAGCCGACATTGGGTGTCAGATAACAGACGTTAGTTATTCGCTTCTTCAACTTAGCGAATTTTACAGGGATTGTGCAGCAAAGATCAGAGAATTTGATAATACACATATTATATCAGGCGGGGATGCTATTTTAAGACCTGCTCAATGGCATTTGTTAGAAGGCGTTATGAGAGGTGACAGCGCATGCGATTGGAACGTTGATACCGCGGAACAAAGACTTAAAGCTTTGTGGGTTTTAAACAAATCTCTCGACGTGATGAGCACTCATACGTATGGCATAGGTATGACATCTTTATCCAATGAATCAATTTATATTGATGAGTCAGGAGAATTGTCACAATATGGATTTTCACTGTTAATGAATGAGTCGCATTTGTTATCAAAACCTTTGTATAATGGTGAATCAGCCGGAACAATGGATACTTCACTTGATAATTACGTAGACATTAATGTTGATTATCTTGATAGTATTATTGAAAATGGTGTTCAGCTGACGCATTGGTGGACGTTCAGGTCAGACAGGGCAGGATTTAATGATCCAACCAGCTGGAGATGCGACTCAGGAGATGTGTATAACGCAATTGTAGCTGCGAACAAAAGAATAAAAGAGACTTATATTGTTAATGAAGTCTTGGAGGCAAATACTAATAATTTTTGGAATGATCCATATTTTGACGTTATAAAAACAGAGGATATAGTTGACGGTATGACCTTTATTCAGGACACAAGTCTTAAAATGAAAGTTAAGAACGTAATTATTACAGCATCTGCTTTAGTATTGACTGCAATATCCTTGTTAATAATGTCTACAACGATAAAAATTAAAAAGAAACGGACGGCATAATATTGAATAAAACGTATTCACAAAAGGAATTAGCTCAAATCAAACCGCTGGTGCTGGCATATGTCGGCGATAGTGTCTATGAAGTGTACGTCAGAAATCATCTGATACAGACCAGTGGCAGATTAGACGTTAATCACCTCCATAAAAAAAGTGTAAGATTCGTTTGCTGTGCGGCGCAAGCGCATATTTTATCAGAACTTGAGTCTGAACTTACAGAACAAGAGCTGGACGTTGTAAGACGAGGCAGAAACGCACATTCGCATACTGTTCCCAAGAATGCCAGTGTTCACGATTACAGATGTGCAACCGGCTTTGAGGCATTGATCGGACATACGTATCTTAAAGGAGACGAACAGCGCCTTGAGATATTATTGTCAAGGGCAATTGAGATTGGACAAGGGGGACAAAATGAGTAAGTATAATTTTGATAGTAATTCAGAAAATTCCGAGATATTATACGGGCGCAATCCTGTTATTGAAGCTCTGCGCTCTGAAATGAGTATAAATAAATTGTTAATTGCACAAGGCGATAACAGCGGATCTATAAAAGTTATTTTATCTCTTGCAAGAGATAAACAGATTGTATACCAGACTGTAGATAGAAAGAAGTTAGACGATATCTGCGGGCATAAAAACCACCAGGGCGTAGTTATGTATGTTTCTGCAGGAGAATATGCACTCGTAGAAGATATTCTTAATAAAGCTCGTGAAAAAAATGAAAATCCTTTTATTCTTATTTTAGATGAGATACAAGATCCTCATAATCTTGGAGCGATGATCAGAACGGCGGAAGCATGCGGTGTGCACGGTATTATTATTCCAAAAAGACGAAGTGTACAATTAACCGGTGCTGTTGCTAAAGCATCTGCCGGAGCACTCTCACACATGCTTATTGCAAGAGTGGCTAATCTGCCAACCGTTATCGATGATTTGAAAAAAGAGGGACTGTGGATTGCCGGGACTGATGCCGGAGGTGAAACGGAATTTTTCAAAGCGGATTATTCAGGACCGATAGGACTTGTTATCGGAAGCGAAGGATACGGTATAGGCGAGCTTGTAAGAAAGAAATGTGACTATATAATAACAATTCCTATGGTAGGTAAAGTCTCTTCTCTTAATGCATCTGTTGCAGCCGGATTAGTTATGTATGAGGTTTTCAAAGGAAGGTATCATAAATAATGATTTTACAAAACGAATTAAATCCCCAACAATACGAAGCTGCTACTCACGTAGACGGTCCGTTGCTTATTTTGGCAGGTGCCGGAAGCGGTAAGACAAGAGTATTGACCTATAGGATAGCGCATCTTGTAGGAGAGTGTGGTGTGTTGCCATATAAGATTCTTGCCATTACTTTTACTAATAAAGCAGCAAGAGAAATGCATGATAGAACGGAGCACTTATTAAACGGACACATTGATGGAATGTGGCTGTGTACTTTTCACTCTGCAGCCGGAAAAATATTAAGACAGAATGCAGATCGGATAGGATACAACAGTAATTTTACTATTTATGATGAGAATGAATCGTTACAGGTAATTAGAGAGTGTCAGCGAAAGCTTAATATAGACGATAAACGTATACCGGCAAAGTCTATTAAGGCTGTAATATCAAAGGCAAAAGACGAAATGATGTCGCCTCATGCATATGCGGCAGTGACGAAAGGCAGTTACGATGCTGAAATGTACGGTAAGGCATACGAAATGTATCAAAATTCTCTAAAAGCAAATAATGCAATGGATTTTGATGACATGATAATCAACGTAATTGAGCTTTTTAAAAAGAATCCTGATGTCCTGGAGCATTATCAGGAAAGATTCAGATATATAATGGTGGATGAATATCAGGATACGAATAAGGCGCAATATTATTTCGTGTCAATGTTAGCAAAAAAATATAAAAATATTTGTGTTGTAGGTGATGATGACCAAAGTATATATAGCTTCAGAGGTGCAGATATCAGGAATATTCTTGACTTTGAAAAAGAATATGCAAACTGTAAGGTGATTAAACTTGAACAAAATTACAGATCTACACAAAATATTCTTGATGCAGCAAACGGAGTGATTAAGCACAATACGTCGAGAAAAGGAAAAGCACTGTGGACGGCACAAGAGGCCGGTGAGAAGATTATTTGCCATTGTGCCGATAATCAGAATTCAGAAGCAAATTTTATCGCAACCGAGATACAAAAGAGCGTATTGCGAGGTGAATACAAGTATAGTGATTTTGCTATCTTATACAGAATGAACGCTCTGTCCAACACTCCCGAAAGTGCATTGGTAAGATTAGGAATACCGTACAGAATTTTTGGCGGATTCCGTTACTATGAAAGAAAAGAAATAAAAGATTTGTTGGCTTATTTGAGAGTGTGTAATAATCCTGACGATGATGTTGCAGTAAAGCGTATCATAAACGTTCCCAAAAGAGGCATAGGAAACACAACTGTATCAAAGATTGAAGAAATTGCAGATAAAACAGGAATGTCTTTCTTTAATGTTTTAACGTGTAGCAGTGCTTATCCTGAGTTAAGAAAAGTCTCTGAAAAGTTAATGAACTTTGCCCAATCCTTGATGGAAATTATGCTCAGTCAGGACACTATGGGCATAAAGGATTTTGTGGAAAACGTGCTAAACGCATCAGGGCTTATAAATGAATACAGAGCAGAAGAAACACCGGAAGCTGAGTCCAAAATAGAGAACTTAATGGAATTCCTCTCTGTGGCAAACGAATTCGAACAGGAACAGATTAGCTACGGGATTGCAAAACCCAGCTTCGCAGAGTTTCTGGAATTCGTAGCGTTAAATTCTGAAACGGATAAGGATATTGCACCTGAGGACAGGAATGTAGTAACATTGATGACAATACATAGTGCTAAAGGTTTGGAATTTCCGGTTGTATTTATAATGGGCATGGAGGAATCGATTTTTCCGTCTCTTAAGTCTTTTGAATCCGGCGAAGGACTTGACGAAGAACGTCGTTTGTGCTATGTTGCCATAACTCGTGCGATGAAGAAGTTATATTTGACGTATACTTCCTCAAGAATGTTGTACGGCAGAACCCAGTCAAACAGACCGTCTGAGTTTTTAAAAGAAATACCTGAAGATAAGCTTAGCATGACAGGCATTAAAAGCAATTTTGAAAAGAAGCGAAGTTATAATTTTGACGATGAAGAGCCTTTCTTTAACAATAGTAATGTTTTTTCACACGCAAAACAGCAAAGTCAGAGTTACACCATTCCGAAAATGTCTGCCGGAGATATAAGGCAATCTATGCAGGCTCAATCTAAAAACGATGGTCTTACAGACGTTGAGGTCGGGATGCGTGTTATTCATAAGAAATTCGGAAGAGGTACCGTATCAAAAGTTCTTGGTGATGGCCCCAATAAGACTGCCGAAATAATGTTTGATCAATCAGGCATGAAGCGACTTGTTATAGCTTATGCCAAATTAGAAAAAGAGTAAAAAGGAGATATGTCATTATGGATAATAAACAGTACAGACTACATACCCCCGACGGAGTACATGATTTGCTCTTAGATGAGGTTTTTCTGAAGAAGAATATTGAATGGAATCTTAGAAATCGCTTCCGTAACGCGAATTATCATGAGATAGAGACTCCTTCTATTGAATATCTTGATGTTTTTACTGCAGGAGATAATGCTCTTTCAGAAGAAATGATGTATAAATTCCAGGATTCACACGGCAGAATGCTTTGCCTCCGTCCTGATCTTACAATACCTACAGCAAGATTTTTTGCAACGAAATTACGGGATTCTGATCTTCCGCTTAAACTGTTTTATATCGGAAACGTTTTTCGCAGCAATGAAGCAGGTGGCGGAAGAACAAAAGAATTTTCACAGGCGGGCGTAGAGTATATCGGCTCCGGAGATGTATGTGCAGACGTGGAAGTAATAGTTCAAGCTATAAAATCCGTAAAAGAATGTGGTATAGAAGAATTTCAAATAGATCTGGGACACGTTGATTTCTTTAGAAGTATTATTGAAGAAGCCGGACTTGATGAGATAACTCAGGAACAAATCAGACTTCTTATTGAAGAGAAGAATTTTGCTGAGCTTGAGGTTGTTGTTGAAAATAAGAATCTCTCTCAGGAACTTAAAGATATTTTAAATCGTATACCTACTTTATTTGGCACGGAAGATATTCTTGATCAGGCGCAGAATCTTTGCAGAAATAAAAAAGCGCTTGCGGCTCTCGATAATATAAGAAGTATAATGTCTGCTTTAGATAAAGAAGGTCTTAAGGAATATATAACGATTGATCTTGGTATCACAAGCAGCCTTAAATATTATACCGGTGTGATTTTCAAGGGATTTATTAAGGGAATGGGCTTTCCTGTGCTCAGCGGCGGTCGCTATGACAAGCTTTTATCCGGTTTTGGTGCCAAGGCAGACAGTGTCGGCTTCTGTCTCGGAATTAATTTACTTCTTCAAGCTGTTTTAAGATTGGAAAATACTGTGGAAAAAGATGACAATGATTACCTTAACGTCGCACTGTCTAAGGGCAGACTTGCCGAATATGCCATCGGCCTTTTTGAAAAAGCAGGTATATGTGTCGAAGAACTTAAAACTGATACGCGCAAATTGATTATTACAGATGAAAAAAATAAAATGAGATTTTTCCTTGTAAAGCCTTCCGATGTACCTACGTACGTAGAATACGGTGCGGCAGATATCGGTATTGTAGGCAGGGATACGATTCTTGAAGAGAAGCGTAATCTATATCAGATTAGAACGCTTGATTTTGGTAAGTGCAGAATGTGTGTTTGCGGACGTCCTGAACTTGCAGATAAGTTGGATTCCATGCCGAATAAACGAGTTGCGACAAAGTATCCTGCAATAGCAAAGGATTACTACGAAAACGTTAAGAAGGAATCTGTGGAAATTATCAAATTAAACGGTTCTGTTGAATTGGCTCCGCTTGTTGGATTGTCTGATGTTATTGTAGATATTGTAGAGAGCGGCAGGACTCTTAAAGAAAACGGTCTTGACGTTTTAGAGACTGTTGCAGACCTTAGTGCAAGAATAATTGTTAATAAGGTTAGCATGAAGACAAAGAGAGAAAGGATTAAAAATATCTTATCATGAATATAATTAATTTAACTGCTACGGATGATTACTCATCCGTAATTGAACGTCTGGAAAATCGTAATAATACAACAAACACACAAATCACGCAGGTTGTATCACAAATAATAGACAACGTAATTTATAAAGGCGATAAAGCTCTCGTTGAGTATGCAAGGATGTTTGATAACGTTGAATGCAGTAAGTTTAAGCTCAAAGTGACACCTGCGGAGATTAAAGAGGCCTTTTCACGTGTTTCACCTGAATATGTAAAGATTGTTAATGATGCCAAGAATAATATCAAAAGATTTCACCGCAAAGAAAAGGAAAAATCATGGTTTATTACAGGCGAAAACGGTTCTGAATTCGGTATCAGGGTCACACCGATAGAAAGGGTGGGCGTATACGTACCTGCGGGAAGAAAACCGCTTCCGTCGTCTGTACTTATGAATGTAATCCCTGCCAAAGTAGCCGGGGTTAAAGAGATAATAATGTGTACTCCTCCTGATAAAAACGGCAAAGTCAGTGACTATATACTGGTAGCTGCGAAGCTTGCAGGAGTAAATAAGATATATAAAGTCGGTGGCGCCCAAGCGATTGCTGCTATGGCATACGGCACAAAAACAATAACAAAGGTTGACAAAATCACCGGTCCCGGAAACGCATACGTTGCTAAGGCAAAATCAATGGTTTTCGGTAAATGTGGTATTGATATGATTGCAGGTCCAAGTGAGATTCTTATTATAGCCGATAAAAATGCAAATCCTGATTTTGTTGCAGCCGATATGCTTTCACAGGCAGAACATGATCCGAATGCAGCAAGTGTACTTATAACAGATGATGTTTCGTTTGTTTCTAACGTTGCAGAGGCTTTACAAACACAGCTTTCTTCATTAAGCGAGCCTGCTGTTGCACGTGCTTCGATTGAAAATAACGGTATGATGATTGTAGTAAGAGATCTTATGCAAGGTGCTGATATTGCAAATATTATTGCACCGGAGCACCTTGAATTATGTATTGAAGATCCTAAATCAATGATACCGCATATTCGTAATGCCGGTGCTGTTTTTTGCGGAAATTGGTCTCCGGAGCCTATGGGAGACTATTATTGCGGTACAAATCACGTACTTCCTACGCTCAGTACGGCACGCTTTTCATCACCTTTGGGTGTGTGGGACTTTTTAAAAAGAACAAGTATAATTTCATATACTAAGGAAGATTTCTTTAAGGATGCAGCTTCAGTAGTGGAGTTTGCAAAATGCGAAGGATTAGAAGCGCATGCAAAATCTGTTGAGGTGAGATTATGAACGAGCTTTGGTCTGCTTTGACTAATTCAATTACTCCGTACGTACCCGGAGAACAGCCTAAGAACATTGATAATCTCGTAAAGCTTAATACTAACGAGAATCCGTATCCGCCGGCTCCTGCAGTCTTTGATGCCATTAAAGGTGCCGTGAATTCGAGTCTTCGTCTATATCCTGATTGTAATGCGACGTGCATGATAGAGTCTTTGGTTCGTTTTTACAATATAAAGCATCCTAATGCAAAGCTAGACGATTCGAATTTTTTCATAGGAAACGGGTCGGACGAGGTCCTGGCTTTTGCTTTGAGGGCTTTCTACGGACAGGAACGGCCTCTTAATATGAATGATATTACGTATAGCTTCTATACAGTCTACTGCGATCTTTTTCAGATACCTTACGTAATTCATCCGCTTAAGGAAGATTTTACCATTGACGTAGATAGCTTTGTGAACGCAAAAGGAGGCGTTATTGTAACAAATCCTAATGCGCCTACCGGAATATATCTTGATATTGAATCTATCAAAAAGATATTAGATAATCATAAGAAAGACGTTGTTATCATTGATGAGGCCTATATTGACTTCGGAGGTACGTCTTGTGCCGATTTGGTTTGCGAGTATGATAATCTGCTTATAATCACCACGTTATCAAAATCAAGATCTCTTGCGGGCTTGAGAATTGGCTATGCATACGGTAACAAGAGCTTGATAGAAGGTCTTAACGTTATCAAAAATTCATTTAATTCATATACAATGGACCGCATAGCGCAAGCAGCCGGTGCGGCTGCTATTGATAATTGGGAATATTACGATATAATTACAGACAAGATAATCGAGGATCGTGAGATTCTTTGTGAAAATCTTGCAAAGATGGGATTTATTACATTGCCGTCGTCTGCTAATTTTATTTTCACAACGCATCCGGATTATCACGCAAAAGATATATATGATGCTCTGCGTAGGCAAGGTGTTATTGTTAGATATTTTAACAAGCCGCGAATCAGCGAATATCTTAGAATCACAATAGGCGATAAAGAGCAAAATATTAGAATTGTTGAAGCACTGAATAAGGAGTTCGGATTATGAGAAAAAGTGACGTTATACGTAACACAAATGAAACAAAGATTCAAGGTTGCTTAGACTTGGACGGATATATGACGGATAAGGAAGTTCCTGGAAATATAAACACAGGTATAGGCTTTTTGAATCATATGCTCGTTCTTTTGGAAAAGCATGGCGGATTTAATCTTGATTTAGTATGCCACGGTGATTTAGACGTTGATTGTCACCATACTGTTGAGGATATAGGCATTGTCCTTGGTAGTATGATCAAAGAGGCTCTTGGAGATAAAAAAGGCATTAGAAGATACGCAAGTGTTACTATTCCCATGGATGAGGTACTGACTACTGTAACTATAGACTTAAGTGGCCGTCCGTTTCTTGTATTTAATGCAGATATTGCAAACGAACAGATAGGAGAATATGATACGGAGATAACCGAAGACTTTTTCAGAGCAGTTAGCTTCCAGTGCGGCATGAATCTCCACATAAACGTGCATTACGGTAAGAATTCACATCATATAATAGAGAGTATGTTCAAAGCTTTTGCCCGGGCATTAAAAGAAGCTGCTATGGTTGATCCTACTGTAAAGGGTGTAATGTCAACAAAGGGTTGTTTATAAGCGGGGAGGAATTATATGGATTTTATTAATGAAGTGAAGTTTGATGATAAAGGACTTGTGCCATGCATTGTACAGGATAATACTACGAAGGAAGTTCTGATGATGGCATATATGAATAAAGAGTCTCTTGGCATAACACTCAAAGAAGGATATTGTGTTTTTTATAGCAGAAGCAGACAAAAGCTGTGGAAGAAGGGCGAAACCAGCGGAAACCTGATGAAAGTTGTCAGTATAAAATACGATTGTGACGCAGATACGCTTCTGGCTATAGTTCATCCGGCGGGTCCGGCTTGCCATACCGGTGAAAATACGTGTTTCTATCGCGTAGGTGCTTCTTTCGAAGAGGAAGATAATGTTATTGACGCAGCACATAAAGAAATTATTCTTAAGCATGATTACAACGTACTTGTTGACAGGAAAATAAATCCAAAACCTGATTCGTATACGAATTACCTTTTTGAAAAGGGGGTTGACAAAATTTGTAAAAAAGTCGGCGAGGAGTCTGCTGAGATTATCATCGCAGCGAAGAATAATAATGGACATGAGCTTACTTGTGAGATTTCAGATTTTCTGTATCATCTGATGGTTTTGATGGTAAATCAGGGCGTAGAATGGGATGAGGTTTTCGACGAGCTTATCAGCAGACAAGGTATGAAATCACCAAAATTGAGTAAATTTAGGGAAAGAGAAGCAAATGAGAGTAAATGAGAGTTTTTTGGATATAATCTCTGATTTTTCAGAAATTTGCGTTGTTGCTTAAAAAAGCAAAAGTGCTAATATATGAATTGTTAGCACTCGCGCAGGTTGAGTGCTAACAATATTAGGATAAAAAACAATTTTTATATATCAAGGAGGATTCATTTATGAATATTAAACCACTGGGAGACAGAGTTGTTATCAAAATGGTTGAGATGGAAGAAACTACCAAAAGTGGGATTATTTTGACAGGTGCCGCAAAAGAGAAACCGCAACTTGCAGAAGTTGTCGCAATCGGTCCCGGCGCTGTTGTTGACGGTAAGGTAGTACCTATGGAAGTTAAAGTAGGCGATAAGGTTCTTATGAGCAAATATGCCGGAACAGAAGTTAAATTTGACGGTGTTGAATATACTATTCTCAAACAGGGCGATATTCTCGCTATTGTTGAATAATACGAATTAAGGAGATTATTATTTTATGACTAAAGAGATTAAATTCAGTGAAGATTCAAGAAAGTCACTTGTAAGCGGCGTTGATAAGCTTGCAGATACAGTTAAGATTACGTTAGGACCTAAGGGCCGCAACGTTGTTCTCGACAAGAAGTTCGGCGCTCCTCTTATTACAAACGACGGTGTAACAATTGCAAAAGAGATCGAATTTGAGGACAGATTTGAGAACATGGGCGCTCAGCTTGTAAAGGAAGTTGCAACTAAGACAAATGACGTTGCAGGTGACGGTACAACAACAGCTACATTGCTTACACAGGCGATTGTAAGAGAAGGTCTTAAGAATATTGCTGCAGGTGCCAACCCGATGATTCTTAAGAAGGGTATTGCTCTTGCTGTTAGTGCTACAGTAGACAGCATCAAGGAAGATAGCCAGAATATCAGAGGAAGAGACGATATTGCACGTGTTGCTGCTGTATCTGCTAATGATGATAATGTAGGTGCTCTTGTTGCTGAGGCAATGGAAAAAGTAACAAGTGACGGTGTTATTACTGTCGAAGAATCAAAGACAATGGGCACATATCTTGAGGTTGTTGAAGGCATGCAGTTTGACAGAGGTTACGTTTCTGCTTATATGGCAACTGACACAGACAAGATGGAAGCTATTTTAGATGATCCGTATATCCTTATAACAGATAAAAAGATTTCTAATATTCAGGAAGTCCTTCCTGTTCTTGAGCAAATTGTTCAGCAAGGTAAGAAGCTTCTTATTATTGCAGAGGACGTTGACGGAGAAGCTCTTGCTACATTAGTAGTAAACAAACTCAGAGGAACATTTACATGCGTTGCCGTAAAGGCTCCCGGTTTTGGTGACAGAAGAAAAGATATGCTTCGTGATATCGCAATTCTCACAGGAGGCGAAGTAATCACTGAAGAACTTGGATACGACCTTAAGGAAGCTACAATTGACATGCTCGGTCGTGCAAGACAGGTTAAAGTTGGCAAGGAAAATACAATTATTGTTGACGGTGCCGGAGACAGCAGCGAGATTTCAAAGAGAGTACAGTCTATTAAGATGCAGATTGAAGAAACTACTTCCGAATTTGATCGTGAGAAGCTTCAAGAACGTCTTGCAAAACTCTCAGGAGGAGTAGCGGTTATTCAAGTCGGCGCAGCAACAGAGACTGAAATGAAAGAGAAAAAGCTTCGTATTGAAGATGCTTTGGCTGCGACAAAAGCTGCAGTTGAGGAAGGTATTGTTCCAGGCGGCGGTACAGTATATATTAATGCTATTGCTAAGGTTGCAAAACTTCTTAAAACAACTTCAGGTGATGAAAAGACAGGTGTTCAGATCGTTCTTAAAGCTTTAGAAGAGCCCGTTAAGCAAATTGCTATTAACGCAGGACTTGAAGGTGCTGTAGTTGTTGATAAGGTTAAAGGTGCAAAGCCCGGTATTGGTTATGACGTTCTTTCCGAGAAGCTGGTTGATATGATTGCAAACGGTATTGTTGACCCTGCTAAAGTATCTCGCAGTGCACTTCAAAATGCTGCTTCCGTTGCATCTACACTTCTTACTACAGAAGCAGTAGTAGCAGATATTCCTGAACCGGAACCGGCAGCTCCGGCAGGCGGCATGGGCGGCATGTATTAATAACCAAACAAATATTATTTAAGAAAGGGGCTGTTTTTACAGCCCTTTTTTTTTGTAAGTTGTTTCTATAAATTTCAAAAATAGTAAAATAAATTATTATGTTTAAATTACAAACATTGCGTTTTTTTTGTTGTTTATGATATTATGTATCCACTAAATAAAGGGGGACGATTTATAATGGAAAATAACCTTAAAACAACTTATACTGTACGTACAGCGTACAACGAAGACATCAATCCTTCAAAATACTTCCTGTCTCTTGAAGATGCAAAGGCGTATTGCGATAAATCAGCTCAGCTTGGTCACGTAGTGTACAATCTTGAAGATACTCCTGTTTATCTTCCGTTTGGCACGTTGATGGCCTCTAAAATTTTGCATAATGCAAAGAAAGTTGCTGATTACATCAATAGGAAGGGATATAAATACGGACATGCTCAGATAAATCCTGCAATTGACAGAGGCGCTACAGAGAAAATAGTATCCTGCGACAGATTTGTTGCATGGGCGCTGTTTGATACCGGTTTTTCCTATAACCACTTAAGAAAACACGGCTTTACTTTATATGGCCCTGTTAATCTGGAAAGTTATTTGATTTCTATGAATTTTACCAGAATAGACGACGTTAATGAAGTAAGAGGCGGAGACGTAATGTTTGTCGGAACATCTGAGAAACTATCTGCGCTTCCTGATGATTGGAAATCATATCCTGACCACACGTTTTTATGTGCCGGTCCTGCAGGCGAAGACAAATTCTACAGATATGACGCAGGCTCTGACAAGAGGATTCAGTCAGTCCAGCCCTCTATAGAGATTTTGGAACACCCTAACAAGGGCTTTAGATTTGCATATAGAGCACCAGAAGAGATTATTAACAGATAATGGTGAAATAAATGAAAAAGAGCTATTTATTTATTCTTTTTATTATACTGATTATTACTTGTTCTTGTGAAAATAAGGCTCCTTCAACAAAGAAAGAGCCTACTTCACAAGATGGAGTAACGTATAGTATACGATCTCCTAAAAATGAGGAAGTGGATCATGGATACTGGGAAGAGATTGACACACTTGAAGATGCAAAAGATTATCTTCAGAATATGCGTCAGTACGGATACGTTATATATGATTCCAACGGTAATCTTGTTTATCATCCATTTGATACTCTCGGTCAGTCGGAACTGCTGTACTATGCAAAATTAGTTGCAGATTATGCTGCATCAAACGGTTATACGTATGGGAATGCCAGCAAGAATCCTGCTCTTGACAGAGGTAAGACAGAGAAATTAGTATCATGCGACAGATTTGTCGGTTGGGTACTTCATGACCTTGGCTTTGTAGACGGCCAACCAACGACATCCGGTCTTGGCCTATACGGAAGTAAAAATCTTGAGAATTTTCTTAAAGAAAACGGATTTATAAAAATAACGGACAAGAGTCAATTAAAGCCTGCAGATATTATTTTTGTAGGAGACTCAGCGGAACATTATCCCAACTTACAAGGCGCATGGCTTGATTATCCTGATCACGTTTTCATATACGCTTGCGAAGGTGACAATGGATTGTTTTATAGATATGATGCAGGTTCAACGAAGAGAATAAAATCAAACCAGCCGTCTTGTGAACCGTTGGAATACAGTCCTGAAAAATTATTCAGATTTGCATACAGATTACCTCAAGCGCAATGATAAGGAGTAGTAAAATGTACGTATACTATGTAGATAATATAAACGGAAGTAATGCAAATGACGGTTTTTCACCTGATAAACCAATTAAAGATTATAAAACAATTACTTTACAGCCGGGAGATACAATTAAGTTTAAACGAGGCACTTTTTATAGAGAGCAGCTTAAGACTGTACCCGGTACGTATGATTTACCAATAACTTTTACGTCATATGGTGAAGGTGATAAACCTGTTTTTTGCGCATCCTTTGATGTAAGCAAGCCTGACGACTGGCAGGATATGGGTAATAATATATGGAAATGCCTTGCGTACGTTAAAGGAGATGTGGGAAATTTTGTTTTCAATGAAGACGAATGCACTGCTTCTCTTTGCTGGGAAAAGGGTGACTTATCATCCCAAGGTGACTTTTGGGATAATGCGTATAATGATTATAAGGCATTAAATGACGAAAATAGAGATATTTTATTATATTCTCAAAAGAATCCGGCTTTGTACTATAACCATATTGAATGTGTGGCCTATAACGAAAGAATAATTGCAAACCATAATGACAATATTATAATCGATGGATTGCATTTCAGAAACAGCGGTGTACACGCAATTGCCGGCAGAGGAAGAAACGTTACAGTCCGCAACTGTGAATTTATGAACATAGGCGGCTGTGTATGGAGCAAGGAGTTGAAAATCCGTTTTGGTAACGGGGTGGAATTTTGGACGTATGGTGAAGATATTCTTATAGAAAATTGCTATTTTAAGAATATTTACGACTCTTGTGTAACACATCAAGGACCGGGTGACAAAACAATTCCTACAAGGAATTTTATCTGCCGTAATAATATCTTCGATACTTACGGAATGGCTGCTTTTGAATATAGAGATAAAATGCCAATCAGCTCTTATTTTGTAAATAATATATGTCTTAATGCAGGCTGTGGTTTTGCAATGCTTGGTGAAGAACTTCCGAGATATTCCGAGATATGGCCTCAACCTATGGGTCATCATATTTTTTTGTGGAGAATCCCGGAAGAGACACCGCAAGGCAGCCTTAAAATAAAAAATAATATTTTTGGAGCTTGTCCCGTCGGAGCTGCGATATATTCTATTATCTCACCGGAAGCAGAAGCTCAAATGAAAATCGACCATAATGTATATTTGGGCTGTGAGAAAATTCACGGAAATCTTATTAATCGTTTTGCGGGAAAAGATTATAGTGATTTTACGGAATATCAAAAAGAGACCGGCATGGATGCTAACAGCGTGATGAAGTTTATTTAATTGTTCGTATTCCTATACTTATCTTTTTATGATATAATATCCCTTCACCGATGTTATCTGAAAGGGAGGTTTTGGATGGATAAGTTTATATTACGTTCTGATTACGTTCCGACAGGCGATCAGCCTGAGGCTATTTCTAAGCTTACAGAAGGGATTGAAGACGGACTCAGAGAGCAAGTATTGCTTGGAGTTACAGGATCCGGCAAGACCTTCACAATGGCTAATATAATTGCAAATCTCAACAGACCGACCTTAGTCTTGGCACACAATAAGACTCTGGCCGGTCAGCTGTATTCTGAATTCAAAGAGTTTTTTCCTGACAATTGTGTAGAATACTTTGTTTCATATTATGATTATTATCAACCTGAAGCGTACATTCCTATCTCGGATACGTATATTGAGAAGGATTCCAGTATTAACGATGAGATAGACCGACTGAGGCACAGCGCTACTGCTGCTTTATTTGAAAGGCGAGACGTAATTATTGTTGCCAGTGTCTCATGCATATATGGTCTTGGAGATCCTGAGGACTATGTTGACCTGATGCTTTCTCTGCGTCCGGGCATGAACGTTTCAGTCCAAAGTGTTGCAATGCGACTTGTTCAGATGAATTATACAAATGACAAGTCGGATTTTAGTGCTAATAATGCTTTTAAAATTGCCGGTGATACGCTCTTGGTAAAGCCTGCCGGTTATAAAGATACCATCATGAAAATTAGCTTCTTCGGAGATGAGCTTGAGAAGATATCACAGCTAAGAGCAAGTGATTATAAGGTAGTGGGAACATTGTCACACCTGGCTATTTTTCCGGCTTCTCATTATTCAACAACAGATGCCAAGATGCAAAGAGCTATATCCTCAATATTAGAAGAATTAGATGAACGAGTGGCGCAACTTAAGGATAATAATAAGATGCTTGAAGCTTACAGATTAGAGCAAAGAACGCGCTATGATATGGAAATGCTCAAAGAAACGAAATTCTGCAGCGGTATTGAGAATTATTCAAGGCATATAAGCGGGAGAAAGCCGGGGAGCGCACCGTATACGTTGCTTGATTATTTTCCGAAGGATTTCATCATGTTTATTGATGAATCTCACACTACCGTGCCGCAGGTAAGAGCCATGTATAACGGCGATAGAGCACGTAAGGAATCGCTGGTGGAATATGGATTCAGATTACCGTCGGCTTTTGATAACAGACCGCTTAAATTTGATGAATTTAACGAGAAAATCAACCAGGTAATATACGTAAGTGCCACGCCGGCTCCTTATGAAATGGGTCTTGCTTCGCAAGTTGTAGAGCAGATAATAAGGCCTACCGGGCTTGTGGATCCTGTTATTGAAGTAAGACCGGTTACGGGGCAAATAGATAATCTCGTAGAGGAGATAAGGCACTGTGTACAAAAAGGCCAAAGAGTTCTTGTGACCACATTGACAAAGAAGATGGCAGAGGATCTTACGGATTACTTTACGAACATAGATATAAAGGTTACTTATTTGCACTCTGATATTAAGGCTTTAGAGCGAATGAAGATTATTAAGGATCTAAGAACCGGCGAGTTCGACGTGCTGGTTGGTATCAACCTGCTAAGAGAAGGACTTGATATACCGGAAGTTGCTTTGATTGCAATATTAGATGCAGATAAGGCGGGTTTCTTGCGTAGCGAGACAGCCTTGATACAGACCATCGGACGAGCTGCCAGAAACGTAGACGGCCGTGTAATAATGTATGCAGATGATATGACGGAAGCAATGTCAAATGCCATAGAAGAGACAAATCGACGACGGAGCATGCAAATGGAATACAATCGTGCTAATAATATTACCCCGAAAAGCATTCAAAAGGACGTTCGTCGCGTAATAGAAACTTTGACCAGAGAAGATGATGAAGTGACTTCATCCACAGACGTAGACGTTGCTCTCAAAAGCGGGCTTGTTCTTACTGATGAGGAGCTTGATATGGATATATACGCATTGATCGACAAAATGACTCAGAAGATGGCAAAGGCCGCATCTGAACTTCGTTATGAAGAAGCCGCGGTCATACGTGACGTTATTAAAAAGCTTAAAAAGGAGCTTATAGAATGAAAGACGAATATATTATAATTGAAGGTGCAAAAGAGAATAATTTAAAGAATATAAATGTGAAAATACCGAAAAACAAGCTTGTTGTTTTCACCGGTCTTAGCGGTTCGGGCAAATCGTCTCTTGCTTTTGAGACAATCTATGCAGAAGGTCAAAGACGGTACATGGAATCGCTGTCTTCCTATGCCAGGATGTTTATTGGTCAAATGGAAAAACCGGATGTTGAGCGTATAGAGGGTTTGTCTCCTGCTATTTCAATTGATCAAAAGACTACTTCGAAGAATCCTCGCTCTACAGTCGGCACTGTTACGGAGATTTACGACTATTTAAGATTGCTGTATGCGCGAGTGGGGACACCTCATTGTCCGGTTTGCGGCAAGGAAATAAATGCTCAAACCGTAGACCAGATGACAGATGCTATTATGAATCTGCCTATAGGCACAAAAGTACAGCTGATGGCACCTGTTGTCCGTGGCAGGAAGGGTGAATATACAAAGCTACTTGAGGTTTTAAGGAAGAACGGCTACTCAAGAGTACGTGTTGACGGCCAGATGTATGAATTAGATGAAGAGATTGTTTTAGAAAAGTATAAGATTCATAACATTGAGGTGATTGTAGACAGATTGATAATCAAAGAAGGTATTGAAAGCCGGATTGCAGAATCATTAGAGACTGTACTTACGTTAGCCTCCGGTCTTGCGTTAGTGCACGTTATGCCCAAGAGCGAAGATGAGGATAATCAAGCTCCCGAATCTTATGAAATGTTATTTAGCAAGAACTTTTCATGCAGCACCTGCGGTATTAGCCTTCCGGAGGTTAGTCCCAAGATGTTTTCTTTTAACAGTCCTCTTGGCGCTTGTGACAAATGCGGCGGAATCGGAAGAGTAATGCAATTTGATGAGAAGTATTTCGAGAGCAAGATCGAACACAGATCGTTTAGCGATTTAGGTCAGGCAATGCTTCTTAATAACAGTATGCCGGAAAGACGCGCTATTGTCGATGCCATAAGTAAAGAATATGGCTTTGATCCGATAATGGAATTTAAAACATATTCAGATGAAGTGAAGAATATGATAATAAATGGTAGCGGTACCAGAGTTATTAAATATTCCGGTGGTTTTACTGACCACGAAGAACCGTTTCCCGGCTTAATGAAGGTATTAGAGTCAAGATACGAACGTAAAATGCAAGGTAAATTTGAGGTTTATCCCATTGAATATTATATGCATGAAGATACGTGCCGTCAGTGTGAAGGAAAGAGGTTAAATGCAAATGCACTGGCCTTTACTGTAGGCGATAAGAATATTTATGAATTTACAAGTATGCCTGTAAACGAAGCCTATGATTTCATATCAAATATTGAGTTGAGTCCGGAAAAGAGCGCAATCGCAGCAAGCATAATAAAGGAATTAAAAGGAAGACTTGATTTCCTTAAAAACGTCGGTCTGGGTTATCTTACTTTGTCACGTTCAAGCGGCACGCTATCCGGAGGTGAGTCTCAACGAATAAGATTGGCAACACAAATTGGTGCCGGCCTTGCAGGTGTTATTTATATACTGGATGAGCCGAGTATCGGACTTCATCAAAGAGATAATGCTAAACTGCTTAAAACTCTTACTGATTTGAAAGATTTGGGTAATTCATTAATTGTTGTAGAACATGATGAAGAGACTATCAGAGCAGCAGATTTTGTTGTTGACATAGGACCGAAAGCCGGAGTTCACGGCGGTGAGGTAATTTTCGCCGGTACACCTGAAGAAATGATGAAATGCAAAGAATCTATTACCGGAAAATATTTATCCGGTGAAATGTCAATAAAAGTACCTGGGGAAAGAAGAGTCGGAAGCGGTAAATATATTGAAGTTATGGGGGCGCGGGCAAACAATCTTAAGAACGTCAACGTAAGATTCCCTTTGGGAACGTTTATTTGTGTTACCGGCGTATCCGGCTCAGGAAAGAGCTCTTTAGTAAATGAAGTTCTCTCGAAAGCAATTATAAACGGAAGCTACGGTAAAGGTGACGTGTATGACGATATTGCAGGACTCGATAATATTGATAAGCTGATTATGATAGACCAGTCACCTATAGGTAGAACCCCGCGCTCTAATCCTGCAACGTATGTAGGCCTTTTTACTCCGATAAGAGAATTATTTGCTTTAGTTCCAGAGGCTCGTGCCAGAGGATACAAAGCATCCAGATTCAGTTTTAACGTAAAAGGCGGACGTTGTGATGCATGTGACGGAGACGGAATAAAGAAAATTGAAATGAACTTTCTGCCGGATGTTTTTGTACCGTGCGAAGTATGTAAAGGAAAACGTTATAACAGAGAGACGTTAGAAATAAGATATAAAGGGAAGAATATAGCAGACGTTCTCGATATGACGGTAGATGACGCGTTGGTATTTTTTGAGGATATTCCGCAAATCAAAAGGAAAGTGGAGATGCTGTCTAAGGTTGGTCTCGGTTATATAAAATTAGGACAATCCTCTACTTCACTTTCAGGAGGTGAGGCCCAGCGTGTGAAACTCGCAGATGAATTATCTAAGATGAGTACGTCACGGACGTTATATATATTAGATGAGCCTACCACCGGCCTTCACACTCATGACGTAAAGCAACTCATTGAAATATTGCAACAATTAATCAATGGCGGCAATACTGTTATTGTTATAGAACATAATCTTGATATTATTAAAAATTCGGATTATATTATAGATATGGGTTACGAGGGCGGCAATGAAGGAGGAAATGTTGTTGCTTGCGGTACACCTGAGCAAATAGCAATGGATACGAGATCCTATACAGGACAATATTTGAAAGGATTACTTAACAATGGCTAATGGAGAATTATGCAGTGTATGCAAGAAAAGACTTGCCACTGTTTTCATGACACAAATAGATAAAGACGGAAATCAAATAAATAAAGGATTTTGCCTCGTTTGCGCAAAGAAGATGGGGCTACCTCAAGTTACAAAGATTCTTGAACAGATGGGAATTTCTGATGAGGAGTTAGAAGCTATGAGCGATGGTATGAATTCACTTATGGCACCTGCCGAGGGGGAAGAAATACTCTCGGACCCGGACGACGGCAATGACGCTCCGTCGGGTACAAACACACCGAATCTTTTTAATATGTTTAACAATTTAAGTTCGATGTTCCCTCATTCATCACAGCCGCCGAGCAAGCCGGACAATCAAAAGGGAAACGGTAAAAATGACAAGAAAAATCCGGGCGAAAAGAAACCTGAGTATAAATTCTTATCAACCTACAGCACTGACCTTACAAAGAAAGCTCAGGAAGGTAAGATCGATAACGTTGTCGGCAGATCACGTGAGATACAACGAATGATTCAGATTCTGAACAGAAGAACGAAGAATAACCCTGTATTGATAGGCGAAGCCGGTGTCGGTAAGACAGCTATCGCAGAAGGCCTTGCTTTGGCAATTGTACGCGGAGAGGCACCGGAGAAGCTGCTTAATCTTAAAATTCATTTACTTGATTTGACAGCAATGGTTGCCGGCACTCAATTCAGAGGACAGTTTGAATCAAGAATGAAGGGTGTTATAGATGACGTAAAGCGAGCCGGTAACATTGTACTTGTTATCGATGAGGTTCATAATATTATGGGGGCAGGAGAGGCAGAAGGTTCGCTTAATGCTGCAAATATTTTAAAACCTGCTTTATCTCGTGGCGAAATACAAGTAATCGGCGCGACAACTTTAAAAGAGTATAGGAAATTCATTGAAAAGGACAGTGCCTTGGAAAGACGTTTCCAACCGATATACGTAAACGAACCGTCTATAGAGGAAACGATAGAAATATTAAAAGGAATACGCGTTCACTACGAAGTATACCATAAGGTTCACATTAGTGACAGGTTAATTGAAGATGCTGTGCGAATGTCTGAACGATATATAGCTGATCGTTTCTTGCCGGACAAAGTGATTGACGTTATTGATGAGGCTGCCTCAAGAGCAAATCTTCGCAATCCCGTTCTTCCTCAAATTGCTCAGGTGAATATGCAAATCGCAGAAGTGAACCAGCAAATCAGTGATACGGAAGCGAAAGAATTCAAAAGTGATGAAGAAAGAAATGACGGCTTCAGAGAAATTGCAGAGCTCAAAAGCAAACTTGCCGTATTGCAGAATCGTTTAAACGAACTGTCGGAACATGAATACATGGATATTATTTTTGACGATATTGCAAAAGTAATTGAAACGTGGACCGGAATACCGGTGCAGACCATATCTGCAGATGAAGCAAAACGCTTACTTTCATTAGAAGACAGACTTAAGAAGAAGGTTATAGGTCAGGATGAAGCTATTGCTTCTTTGGCCAGAGCTATCAGAAGAAATCGCTCCGGCTTCAGAAATAAGTTTAAACCATCGTCTTTTATTTTTGTCGGTCCTACGGGAGTAGGTAAGACAGAATTAGTAAAACAGCTTACGATAGAACTTTTTGGTACGATTGAAGCTTTAGTAAGACTTGATATGTCTGAATATATGGAAAAGCATACCGTATCAAAACTTATAGGTTCGCCGCCCGGATACGTCGGTTTCGACGAGGCAGGACAGTTGACGGAGAAGATCAGACGCAGACCGTATTCTGTAATTCTCCTTGATGAGATAGAAAAGGCACATGCAGACGTATACAATATGCTTCTGCAGATACTCGATGACGGCAGATTGACGGATAGCCAAGGCAGAACAGTCAACTTTGAAAATACAATTATTATTATGACGTCTAATGCCGGTACGTCCATTAAGAGTGTCGCGCTTGGCTTTAATGCCGATGAGAAGAATTCAATGCAGCAAATGGCAACAGATGCGCTTAAGAATATATTCAGACCTGAATTTTTGAATAGAGTAGATGAGACGATTTGCTTTAATAAGCTTTCAAAAGATAATCTTATTGAGATTTCAAAGATTATTGTGGACAGAGTCGTATCTCAGTGTAATGAAAAGGGTGTATCACTTGATATTAACCCGGATGTCTATGAATATCTTGCAGAACACGGATATGATGATAAATACGGCGCAAGACCTCTTGCAAGGCTTGTCGAGAAGGAAATTGAAGATAAACTGGCAGACCTTTATCTGCAAGGTAAGCTTGGAGTAGGTTCGAAGTTTAAGTTAGATGTTAGTAGAGGTAGGATTGTTATATCTTGATTAAGGACAGATACAGTGGTTTTGAACAGGATTACCTGGCAAATACACAAAATGCAATAAAAGCAAATATAAACGAAGAACTTGAGTCGCTCCAAGCAAAAAGAGAACTCATATTAGAGGAACGCAAGTATTTAGGTGAATACAATTACGAGTTAAAAGAAGATGAAATACAAAATCTTCTCAAAGTGGAACACGTAGATACAAACGCTTACGTCTATTCGTTGAATAAAATCACAAAGCTTGGCAAATTAAGCAATGATCCGTATTTTGCCAGGTTTGATTTTGTTGAGCTTGATGAAGACGAGGATGAAGATGAACTGCCTGAAGCAGAAGATGCAGATAATTATTATCTTGGCATTACTACGTTAAGAGATCCTCTGTCCGGAAGAATTTTGATATTCGATTGGCGTACTCCGATTGCCTCTCTTTACTATGAATCAAATCCGGGTGAAGCATCGTATACTGCGCCTTCCGGTGAAATACGTGGCACACTCTTCGGTAAGAGAAGATATACGTTCAGCAAAGGCAAGCTTATAAAATATTGTGACGTTGATATGCCATCTGATGATGAGTTCTTAAATAGCGCGCTTGCAGCTCACGCAGACAGTCATATGAAGACGATAATTAATACTATTCAAACTCAACAATACAAAATCATGCGTGATTATATTGACGGTGTATCCATTTTATCCGGCTGTGCAGGAAGCGGTAAATCATCAATTGCTCTTCACAAGATTGCATATATTATGTACCATTTCAGAAATAAAATGGAAGATAAGAAGATAATGATCGTATCACCTAACGGTGTTTTCTCTGATTATATCGCTATGGTATTACCTGACTTGGGAGAGGAAAACGTTGAAAATATTTTACCGGAAGAAATTGTAAATGAGATTCTTAAGAGGTACCCGGATTATAATTATTTATCAAGGGAACAGGCGATTGAACTATCACAAAAAGCTATAGAGTACAAATCTACAATGGCCTTCAGAAATACTGTATCAGACTATATTAAGTATCTTTCAAAGAATATTTTCACGCCCGAAGAACTTCAGATTGAAGTTGCTGACAAAGAGATTGTTATCGAAGAGGCGACTTTAAGAGATCTTTTTTATGCAACTTATTCAGACGTACCACTCATGGACAGAACGATGAAAATTGCAGAGCATATATGTGAGAAGCATCGTATCCGTTCTGGCGATATAGGGCAGCAAATATATTATGAGCTTCAATTCATGATGAAATCTCTTTCGATTCTGGCTCTTTATAAAATGATGTATACAGATAGTGCTTTTATATCTGAATACGGATACTCACTGTCAGAGGACATGATAACAAAATATGACTCATGGGAAGACGCATGTGCATTGGCACTTATGACGTTAAATCTGTGCAACACAGATGAATTGTCAAAGGATGTTTTCTACATTATTGCAGACGAGGCGCAAGATCTGATTCCTGTGTTTATTGACGTTTTGAAAACGCTTTACCACGGATCGAATTACCTATTTGTTGGAGATCGCAACCAGCTTGTTTTCACCGGTACGGGAGATTTTGCAGAGGATATAAAAACAATCGTTTTAAAACGCCCGCTGAGAGTTTACTCACTTGATACAAACTACAGATCTACTATTGAAATATCAGATTATTCTATGAAATATCTTAGTACAAAGGCTAATATTAAATCTGTAAGACACGGTCAAAGCGTTATTGAACATAATGATATTCACGGTGAAAAGTTCAGAAACAGTGTTATTTCAACTATAGAAGAAATGATAAACGACGGATATACAAGTGTAACAATCCTTTGCAATACTTTAAATGAAGCCCGTGATTTAGAAAGAAAACTGATGATTCCATTGTCCGTTTCCGGTAAGATATCAATTAAGGCTTTCCCTGTTTATTTAGCAAAAGGACTTGAATACGATTGTATTATAACGGTGAACGTTGAGGATAAATTAATGTACACTGCATGTACAAGAGCAATGCATAAACTTGCCGTATACAAGAATTGTTCACTGTAAGAGGAGATTATCACTATGTCATACGCAGGCGACGTAAAGCTACAGATAATAGACAGTAGATTGACTTCTGATGAAGCTGTGTCAGGAGAGAAGCTTGCTTATGCAATTCTCCACGGTAACACTGTAATCAGTGAAAATAAGACATATATAGAGAGGATATCTAACGTATATAAATATAATGATCCGGAGTCATTTGTTAGATTTTTTGTCCGGAAGATGACGGCAGGTACGTATGCATACGGAATTTCCTTTTCAGAAGGACATCATAAAGAAGCTGTGTTCAGCCCGGAGTTTTCAATAGGCTTTATTCGCGCTTGTTTTATAAAAAACGGGTTTGTGTCAGCACCTGATAAAGCGGCTCATTTTGAGATTGTATTTGATGATGAAGATGCAATGGACGTATGTCTCAGATCACTGTCTGAAATCGGTCACGAAGGTAAAACATCTACACGTGCAGGAAAATATTTAGTTTATATGAAAGATGCTGCGGCAATATCTGATTTGCTTGCAAGACTCGGAGCTGTTAAAGCCATGTTAGAGTATGAAAACGGCAGAATAATGCGAAGTGCCAACAATATGGCAAACAGAGGCTTTAACTGCGACATGGCAAATCTTAATAAGACGCTTAATTGTGCGCAAAAGCAAATTCAAATGCTAAAGGCCTTTTCACGGATGCCGCAATTTATGTTACTTCCAAAAGAGTTGAAAGATATGGCGCGCATCAGACTTGAAAATCCAGAAGTCAGCTTAAGTGACTTAGGACAGTTATTTAATCCTCCGCTATCTAAGTCCGGTGTATCACATCGTTTGTCAAAGCTTAAACAAGCTTACGAAACAGCTCTGAAAAAATAAATTTTCAAATTATTTCCCAAAATCGAATATTGCCCGGGCAATAATAGTATTATTAACCTGAAGTACTTAAGATAAGACTAAGGAGGATGTACTATGAAATTCGGGTTAGCTCATACCGGCAACACTCTGATTGTAAGAATTGCCGGTGAACTTGATCACCATTACACAGATGAGATTCGCTATCGTATAGATAGTGAAATAATGAAGCCGTACGTTCACAACGTTGTGTTTGATTTTAACAAGCTGACGTTTATGGACAGCTCCGGCATTGGCATGATAGTTGGCAGGTATAAGAAAGTAAAAGCCGTAGGGGGGAGTATTTACATAATGTGCTCAAACAAGACTGTTAAAAAAATACTTGAGATTTCCGGTGTGTTTCAATTTGCCAAGATATGCGACGATATTAATGATGCAGTATAAAGGAAGGATGATTTGCTATGAGAAGAATAAATGAATTTTCAATGGATTTTCTTGCAAAATCAAATAATGAAGGTTTTGCCAGAAGTGTTGTAGGAGTATTTGCTTCCCAGCTTGATCCTACCGTAGATGAGATAGCCGATATAAAGACTGCTGTAAGTGAGGCTGTAACTAATTGTGTTGTCCATGCATACAGTGGAAAGAAGTATCAAAACGGTGAAAATAAAATACATATTCACTGCGTTTTATTTGACTGCGGTATTGAAATAACAATAGAAGATTACGGTCGCGGTATAGAGAACGTCGAGCTTGCAAGACAAGCTATGTATACTACGTCACCTGATACAGAACGTTCAGGTCTGGGCTTTACAATTATGGAATCTTTTACAGATAAAATGGATGTAGTATCAAGGCCTGACGAGGGTACAAAAATCACAATGTTAAAGCTGATTAAAAATCTTCAATAACAGGAGGTTTTTATGGAGCATATTGATAGTGATGCTATGCGCAGACTTATATGTCTTGCACAGCAAGGTGATGATCATGCTCTTGCCACTATTGTTGAGAATAATACCGGACTGGTATGGAGTGTTGTAAAACGCTACGTAGGCAAAGGTACGGATATGGACGATTTATATCAGCTTGGATCTATCGGCTTAATAAAAGCAATTAGAAATTTTGACGTATCATATGACGTTTGTTTCTCAACGTATGCGGTGCCTATGATTGCCGGTGAGATACGTCGTTTTCTGAGAGATGACGGGATTATTAAAATATCAAGAACTGTTAAGAGTAATAACGCAAAGATCCGAAACTATATTGATGATCATAAAAACAAAACAGGTAAAGAACCCGGTATATGTGAGATTGCAAGCGCTTTGTGTCTTGATAATGACGAAGTTATAACGGCACTTGAAGTAAAGCTTACGTGTGATTCAATAGATGAGCATGAAAACTTAAGGGTGCAAAATGTCGAAGAAGAGAATTTACTTGACGTTTTGTCAGTAAGAGGTGCTTTGAACAAGCTGGAAGAAAAAGAAAAGCAACTAATTGTTCTCAGATATTACAGAGAAATGACTCAACTTGAGGTTGCAAAGGTAATGGGGATGACACAGGTACAGGTCTGCAGAAAAGAGAAAAAAATACTTGAAAAAATAAAAAAAGGCTTTGACTCAGATATCTGAATATAAACCGTCACAAACGTAAAGAATAATCGTATATTCTATACGGAGGCTTATATGAGTGATAATCTTGATAAATTAACGGTAAAGCAATACCAAAAAATAAGTGACAGCAACAGCGGTAAATCAAACATTGTTAAAAATTGTATAATGGCGTTTATTTTCGGAGGATTGATATGCACCATTGCACAAGGATACAGTGATTTATTGGCATCAAAGCCTGTAGTCAGAGTTATAGGAATATTAGATGAGAAGAGTATTGGTGCGCTGACCGTGCTTTTTATGGTCTTTTTAGGTTCACTACTGACAGCACTTAATGTTTATGACTGTATCGGTACTGTTGCAGGCGCAGGAAGTATCGTTCCTATAACAGGTTTTGCAAACTCTGTTGTGTCTCCTGCAATGGAGTATAGGAGCGAGGGTTTGATATTAGGCGTAGGTGCACAAATGTTTCAAGTTGCAGGACCTGTGTTGGTATATGGAACAGCCTCTAGCGTTCTTGTGGGATTAATATATTATCTGGTGAAAATATGAGGTGATTTCTATGGCAGTAAAATTCGGAAAACAATCATATAAATTATCCGGGAGAATATATATAAATGAGACTGCGTGTATTGTAGGTCCACGGGAAAAGGAAGGTCCTTTAGGAGAATATTTTGACCAGGTAGAACGTGAAGATTACGGGGAAGATACGTGGGAAAAAGGAGAGGCTCATTATATCGAGGCAACTTTCAATAAGCTTATGGGAAAAATCTCGCTGGATACAAAACAAATCGATTGTGTGTTTTCGGGAGATTTGCTTAATCAATGCATGGCCAGTGCTATTGGGCTTAAGAACAGTAACGTTCCTTTCTTAGGATTGTACGGGGCCTGTTCTACGATGGCAGAGTCAATGCTTTGCGCAAGTTTGTGCATGGATAGCAATGCAATGACAGATACTATTGCAATTACATCAAGTAATTTCTGTTCTGCGGAAAAGCAGTATAGATTTCCGTTGGAATTAGGAGGTCAACGTACACCTACGTCACAATGGACGGTGACTGCTTCAGGCGCAGTATATTTATCATGCAACAAAAGCGGTGCAGTTGAGGAATTAAAGCCGTATATAGAATCTGTGACAATCGGTAAAATCGAAAACTATAAAATTAATGACGTTAACAATATGGGAGCAGTAATGGCGCCGGCTTGTGCTTCTACTATATTAAGTCATTTAAGAGATTTATCGAGAACTCCTGATTACTATGATCTGATTTTGACGGGAGACCTTGGCTATACGGGCAGTAAAATACTTCTAGAAATTATGAGTATGCACGGTAATGATATTTCCACGCGGCATAATGATTGCGGAAAGATGATTTTTGACTCGGCAAGTCAAGATACAAAATCAGGCGGAAGCGGTTGCGGTTGTGCCGCGGCAGTTTTCACAAGTTATATATACAAGCTATTGAAAAATCTCAATCTCAGACGTGTATTATTTGTGGCAACGGGTGCTTTAATAAGCCCCGTGATGGTAAAGCAAGGGGAAGACCTTCTTGCAATATCTCACGGGATATCAATTGAAATATAAGAAAGGATGTGTCTTATATGGATTATTTTGTACAATATCTGTGCGCTTTTGTGGTTGGCGGTTTAATATGTGTTATAGCTCAGGTATTAATAGATAAAACAAAAATGACGTCTGCAAGGATTCTTGTTCTCTTTGTAGTATGTGGCGTATTTCTTACAGCAGTCGGCTTATACGATTATTTAGTTGAATTTGCTGATTACGGAGCCAGAATTCCTCTGACAGGATTCGGTTATTCATTATGTAAAGGTGTCTTTAACAGCATTGATGAATACGGGTTTAGAGGAATATTTACAGGCGGACTGCCTGACGTGGCGACAGGTGTGGTAATGGCAGTCGTTTTCGGCTTAATCGCTTCAATCGTTTCAAAACCGAAAAGTAAAAAGTGATTCTTAAAAAAAATGGATATTTGATTGTTTGTATATTGTCTGTTGTGTTTGCCTTTGTACGGTGTGCTTTAATTGATTTTGATTCATATAAAGCACCCTCGAACAAGGGATACATATACAAGGCGACATGGAATAAGTCGGATGACTATGTACTGGTTACCTCCGACGGAAAAAAAGCATTACTGACAATATTTGGCGAGTGTGACGATAAGATAAAGAAAAAAGCGGAATGTGCCACTGACGTATACCTGGAGTGTATGATTCAAAACGTCGAAGACAATGATTATGGACGGTATCTTATGTCAAAAGAGGTAGCATACAGTGGGTATTGCAGGTGGGATGAAATACACTTTGATGACAGTAGACGGAGCATTAACGTCACACGTTTCTTTGCAACGCTTCGGTATAATATCAAATGTAATCTCGTAGACGTTATGGGGGCAGAATACGCAGGAATAGCTTATGCAGTAATGACAGGATCTGATATAATAATGGATCAGACTGTTAAAGACAGCTTTAGCGATGCCGGGATTTTGCACGTGCTGGCTGTTTCGGGAATGCACGTTTCAATTATAATGAAACCTGTAACAGCAGTATCTCGTAATCGATATATGGGTTATAAGGTAAGATGTATATTAAAGATACTTGCTGCCGTGTTTTTTATGTTTTTAACTGATTTTTCCCACAGCGTTGTAAGAGCTGTTTTAATGTTTACATATAAGCAGTGCAGTAAAGTGTTCGACAGACCGTCTCTTACGATTAACGGTATATATTTTGCTGCGATTATACAGTTATTACATAATCCTTATGTAATATATTCAGTTGGCTTTTTGCTTAGTTATGCAGCGGTACTGTCTATATCATATATAGAACCGTTGATTCCCATAAATAGCAAGAAATTATCAGGCATCAAAACGGGTGTTGCCGTCAATATAGGGCTTATTCCGCTATTAATGTACTTGTTCGGAAAAATATCGTTGATAGGGATTGTGATTAATTCCGTGGCCGGCTTCATATCCGGCATAGTGTGTATTACAGGATACGTATGCGGTTTTGTAAATAAGATACCGTTACTTAACTTTATAGGAAAAATTAGTGGAGCATTGTGTGCTTTTTTTACTGTATGTTTAAGTAAGATTGCTTTTGTTGCGTCAAAAGCACCTCCTCCTCTTGGTGTGACCGGAATTAGCATAAACAAGGCAAGTGTTGTCGTAATAATATACGTTTTTATTGGTATCGCTGTCATATTATGTAAAAAAAAACAGTCTCGTAAATATCAGAAATGATAGCTGAACTGTTGCACCAAAAGGCAGAATTTTGTATACTTTAAAAAAGGCTTTAGCGAGGTAGTACGTTATGAATACATTAAAATTTGAACCGTTAAAAAAAATCAAAAGAAGTATAATTGTTGATACGGATATAGGACCTGATTGCGATGACGTAGGTGCACTTGTTGTATTACACAAATTAGCAAAAAAATATGATATTCCGGTTTTAGGAATAATCAATTGCACGTCAAATCCGTATGGCACAGGTGCGATAGACGTTATAAACAACTTTTGCAGTAACAGTGATATTCCTATCGGAATGTATTCAAAGCCGGGCTTTTTATGTGATGAGGACACGATGGCGTATAACAAAACGATATCGGAGCGTTTTGCAACACAGTATGAACCGGTTGGTAACAAACAGCCTGAGGATGCAGTAAGATTGTACAGAAGACTGCTGGCTGATGCAGATAATAATAGTGTAATTATTGTAACGATAGGACCTCTCAATACGATTGCCCAATTACTTACAAGTGAAGCTGATGATATATGTAATCAAAGCGGAACAGAGCTTATTGCTCAGAAGGTATATACGGTTATTTCAATGGCAGGATCTACTGAAAATAAGCAGCGAGAGTATAATATTGTCTGTGACGGTACTGCGGCGTGTACTTTTGTTGAGAAGATGCCGGTTCCTGTAATATATAGCGGATTTGAGATTGGGTACAGTATTGATTCAGGGTTTATGCCGGATAAAATACCTGAAAATTATGAAAATAATCCTGTTGCTTTATCGTATAAACTTTATACCGAATTTCGAAAAATGAAGCCGTATGTAAATAAAAGCTATGATCTTACGGCCGTTCACTTTGCTTTTGAGGGTGAAGGCGATATTTATAAATTATCGGGGCCGGGAAAAATGACTGTAGATAAAAACATGGATTATGCTACAGAATTTGAAATGTGCAGTGAGGGTAATAACTTTTATATAGAGTTAAATTGCTCTGCTGATGCCTTGGGTAGAGAATTGTCATTATTTTTACAGAATTCAGGTAAAAATGATGTTAAAATTCTTAATTTCGGTTCCCTTAATATTGATCATGTATATCAAGTAAGTGATTTTGTAATGGCAGGCCAGACTATAGCTTCGTCAGATTATACGGTTCACGTAGGAGGTAAGGGACTTAACCAGTCTGTTGCACTTGCTAAAGCCGGCGCTAATGTTTATCACGGAGGCAAGATAGGTTCAGATGGTCTGACGTTAAAAGATTTTTTACAGGATAATGACGTAAACGTTTCGTACGTATTGACAGATCCGGCTGCGGCTACCGGACATGCGATTATTCAGGTGACACCAAGTGGAGAAAACAGTATTATTATTTTCGGTGGTTCCAATACAACTATATGTGAGCAGGAAATTGATTCTGTCCTTGCGGAGTTTTCACAAGGCGATTATTTGCTTCTCCAAAATGAGATATCAAATATAGATTATATAATCGAAAAAGCTCATGAAAAGGGTATGATTATTATACTTAATCCTTCGCCGATAACGGAGAATCTTCTAAACAGTAGAGTTCTTTCGTTGCTTGACTGGGTTATTCTAAATCAGGGAGAGGCAGACACTTTTGCAGAAGGCAAAGAGGCTCTTAAGGATGTTTTCCCAAGAGCGAATATAATAAAGACATTAGGAACGAAGGGAGCGGTCGCATATATCGGAGATGAAGAGATAACTGTGCCTGCTGCTTACTTCGGACCTGCAGTGGATACTACGGGCGCGGGAGATACGTATACAGGATATTTCTTTGCCGGAATAATGAGGGGACAATCTATTGAAGAATCTCTAAGATCAGCTTCGGTTGCAGCTGCGATATCCGTAACAAAAGAAGGTGCGGCAAGATCCATTCCGTCGCGGTTTTCCATTAATGCATAATATCAGCATTTGTGGTATAATAACGTAATGAAATTTCAAGAAGGAGCTATACATGTCTGAGACAGGTCTAAAAAGGTTATATGTTTTTCATGGGTCGAATGATTATTTAAAAGACCTTAATGCAAGACGTATTGCCAAAAAATTCAAATGCAACAATATGAACGTATATCAATATTCTGCCTCTGATGATATGTTAGAAGTTCTGGCTGATATGGCGCAACCTTCGCTTTTTGGTGACGAAAAGCGTATTATTTTTACTAATACCGGCTTGTTTTCGTCAAAAGCAATTTCTCAAGACAGGGAGGACAGCATAGCACAGTATTTAACTCAGCTTAGCGAAGATGAGAGTTTTCTTTTGATTTTCAAAGAAAATGACTTTGATAAACGTAAGAAGCTAAGTAAAATTGTCGAGCGCTTAGGAGAGGTCGTTGTTTGTGAGAAAATGGAACAACCGGAGAAGCTTAAGATAATCAATAGTTACGTTAAAGCTCAAGGTGTATCTATTCAGATGCAGGCAGCCGTTTTCTTACTTGCAAATACGGTAGATGATATGCAAAACGTACTTAGTGAATTAGAGAAGTTATGTTTATATGTAGGACCGGGCGGGGATATTAATGTTGAGACCGTTAAGAAGATATGCACGCTTACCGTTAATGCGAAAATTTTTGATTTAAACGATGCGCTGGCAGATCGTAAGATTGAGACTGCGTTAGCTCTTATGAACTCTCTTTCTGAAGATAAACAAAATATTTCAATGATGTTTGTTATGATTCCAAGAAATTGGATAATGCTGTATGACGTTAAGCTATATTCTCAAAATAAAATGACAAGCCAGGAAATATTGGCAAACCTTGGTATGGCTCCTAATATGTCTTTTGTTGTACAGAAGTTGTTGCGCCAATCTAAAGGTTTTTCATTTGAAGAATTAACAAATAAAATAAACAGATGCTGTGAATTGGATGAAGCTGTCAAAAACGGTATTCTCAGAGATTCACAGGCTCTGGAACTAATGATATTTGCATAAATTTTCACGGAGGATAAGATGGGTTCTTACTTACAAAATATATATAATAACTATGATTTACCACTGTCTAAAGAAGCTGAAAAGGTTATTGAAAACAGCGTAACACAAGCAATGCTTATGGGAAGCGATGACGTTGGAACAGAGCATATTATGTTGGCTATGCTGTTTTGTCGGGATTGTATTGCTTACAACATAATTATGTCTCAGAATATCGATTTTATGACGTATCGTATTGAGGTTCTTCATATGACGAAGATTGATAATATAGATGATTATCAATTGCCTACAGAAACTGATATTAATTATAATCTTGACTTTTCTATTTCAGCAAAGCGTGTTGTACAAAGGGCTGTCGACAGCGCCAAGATATTCAAACATGAAAAGGTCGGAACTGAAGACATTTTATATGCAATGTTCAAAGAGGTTGATTGTGTAGCAATCAGAATCCTGATGGAGCTTGGCGTTGATATGCAAAGCATGTTTCTTGATATTATTAAATATCTACAGGGCGATGATTTTCTACGAAGATTGTCTCAAAAAGGTGATAATCGCTTAGAAGAGCTGGCTTTGGAAATGCATGCCCACACTGTTCAGGTAAATGCACAGGCCCAACAACAGAATCAGGCAGAGACAGCTGCGGCGCAAACTGCACCGCCGGCCATAGTGGCCTTTGGTAAAGATATGACCGCAATTGCAAAAGCGCTTGCTAAAGATGGCAAAGAGATACCTGTTTTATGCCGAGAACAGGAGATAACACGTATTATGCAGATTCTCTGCAGACGTACAAAGAACAATCCTTGTCTGGTCGGTGAGCCGGGGGTTGGCAAAACGGCTATTGTTGAGGGTCTTGCACAGAATATTGCAGCCGGTAAGGTTCCTGATATTATGAAAAATAAACGGATAATCAGGCTTGATTTATCTGCAATGTTGGCTGGCGCGAAATATAGAGGGGAGTTTGAAGAACGTCTGAAACACGTTATTCATGAAGCCTCTTCTAATCCGGACATTATTCTTTTTATCGATGAAATTCACACGATAATAGGTGCAGGATCGTCTGAGGGCAGTCTTGATGCAGCCAGTATTTTAAAGCCTGCACTTGCTCGAGGCGAGATTAAACTCATCGGCTCTACTACAACGAAAGAGTATAGAAAATATATGGAAAAGGATAGTGCTCTTGAGAGACGGTTTGAAATTGTTTCTGTTCAGGAGCCCTCACAGGAGCAGACTGTTACAATTCTGAAGGGCATAAAACATCTCTACGAACAGCATCACAACGTGATGTATAGCGATGACGTGCTGGAATACGCCGTATATCTGTCTAAAAGGTATGTTTCTGACCGTTTTCTTCCTGATAAAGCAATTGACCTTATCGACGAGGCGGCGGCTTTATTGCAGGTTACAGGCGATGATACAAAGGCTCTTGATAAAAAAGACAACTTGATACGTAAGATATCAGATTTAAAAGCCCGCCGTGATGACGCCATGGTAAAAGGCGAATTTGAGCTTGCCGCACAATTGAATAAAGAATGTGAAAAAGAAAGTAAGCTGATTTCTGTTGTACCGAATAACGTGCAACAAAGAAAGCTGTGCAGAAATATTACGTGTGATAATATTGCGGCTTGTGTATCTGTTAAAACCGGCATTCCGGTATCGCGACTTACAGAAGACGAGCAAAAGAAGTTAATTAACCTTGAAAAAACGATACACAAACGTGTGGTAGGACAAAATGAAGCAATCAATGCCGTTGCAAAAGCGATAAAAAGAGGACGTACAGGCATTAAAGAACCGAAAAAGCCTGTTGGCTCATTTATGTTCTTAGGCCCTACAGGGGTGGGCAAGACAGAAGTAAGTAAAGCTCTTGCTGAAGCGCTGTTCGGTGATGAAAAAGCATTGATTCGATTTGATATGTCTGAATATATGGAAAAACACAGCGTATCAAGACTTATCGGTTCACCTCCCGGATACGTTGGCTTCAGCGATACGACACAGCTTACTGACGTTGTAAGAAGTAAGCCATATTCCGTTATACTTTTTGACGAAGTTGAGAAGGCTCATCCTGATATTTTTAATATTCTTCTTCAAATACTGGAAGACGGCATGCTGACTGATACGAAAGGCAGAACGGTTGATTTTAAAAATACAATCATCATTATGACGTCAAATATTGGAGCAAACAGCATTACAACACCTAAATATTTAGGTTTTTCAGGACCTTCTACTGACGCTCAAAAACATGAGCATATGGAAAAGGCGATAAAGGAAGAATTGAAGAAAGCTTTTAGGCCGGAATTTATCAACAGGGTAGACAATATTCTTATTTTCACTTCTCTGAACAAGGCGGAAATCGGTCAAATTGCAGATATGATGCTGTTTAATCTTGTAAAACGATCAAAAGACAGCGGCCTTGAGATAAAGATAAGTAAAGACGTAGGGAAGTACGTTGCTGAAAAAGGCTTTGATCCTGTATATGGAGCAAGACCGCTTAAGAGAATAATACAAACGGAGATTGAAGATAAGATTGCAGATTGTGTTCTTATGGATAAAACAAACCGTATTGCAGTATCGGTTAAAGATGGCAACATTGTTGTCAGGAGCGTTGGAACGAGACAGAAAAAGGGGTAATATATGGCAAAGGTTAAGACTGTTTTTTTCTGCAAGGAGTGCGGTTATGAATCCGGTGGATATATGGGAAAGTGTCCTGCGTGCCAGGAATGGAATACGTTTGTAGAAAAGAAAATTACAAATGAAAAAACAAAGGAAGTTTTTACGGATAGATCGCCGTTTAATATGAAAAAAGCTAAAAAAATCGAGGATATTGAGTCTATTTCTCATTCAAGAGTTAAAACAGGATATAACGAATTTGACCGCGTTTTAGGTGGAGGAATAGTTCCCGGATCGTTAGTACTGATCGCCGGAGATCCGGGAATCGGTAAATCTACGTTGATGTTGATGCTCTCGGGGAGTGTTTCGAAACAAAAAAAAGTTTTATACGTTTCCGGCGAGGAATCTGAATCTCAGATTAAAATGCGAGCTCAGAGGCTTAATATTACAGGAGATAATCTGTTCATTTATTCTGAAACGTCGATTTCAGATGTTTTATCACAAATAGAAGAAGTGAATCCATCCTACGTTATTATAGACTCTGTTCAGACTCTGTATGACAGTGAAATTGATTCTGTTCCGGGAAGCGTGACTCAAATAAGAGAGATTACGGCTACTTTGATGAAACTTTCAAAACAACATAAGATTACTGTATTTATTGTAGGTCACGTTACAAAAGACGGAGGTATTGCAGGTCCTCGTGTGTTGGAACATATGGTTGATACTGTCTTGTATTTTGAAGGAGAACGCCATATGAGCTTCCGCATCTTAAGATGTGTAAAAAATCGTTTTGGATCTACAAGAGAAATTGGCGTGTTTGAAATGCGTGACATTGGATTGGTACAGGTTGAAAATCCGTCACAGGCCATGCTGACAGGAAGACCTCTTGATACTCCCGGAACGGCAGTAGTATGTACAATGGAAGGTTCAAGACCGATGCTGGTTGAGATTCAGGCTTTAATATCCAATTCAAATCTTACAAATCCTCGCAGAATGTCTACCGGATTTGATTATAACCGCGTATCTTTATTATTAGCTGTTTTAGAGAAACGTGCAGGGTTTAAAATGTATGATGCAGATGCTTTTGTGAACGTCATTGGCGGCATTAAAATATATGAACCGGCAGCGGATCTTGGACTTGCTGCTGCGATTATTTCTTCGTATACGAATAAAGTAATTCCTCATGATTACATATTCTTTGGCGAGATCGGTTTGACCGGAGAAGTTCGGGCGGTATCGGGCATAGAGAAAAGAATCAACGAATCGGTTCGTTTGAATTTTAAAAATATAGTGGTTCCTTACGGAAACAAAGATACAGTTGAAGCAGCTTTCGGCAAAAACAGCAAGGCTCTTGACGGTGTTGAAATAATATATATCAATAATATTCAAATGTTGTCATTTTGATAGCAATTATTTTAATCTTCCTATTTTTGCTATTTTAGCGATAACAATCAACGTAGAATCTGCTTCCAAAGGTTGCTCTGGGTTGATATTTACGTTGACATCGTCACCTTTTTTTATTGCAACTATATTGAAACCATGCTTTTTACGAAGATTTAATTCAATGAGGTTTTTACCGCACCATTCCTTCTTAACGTCGATTTCAATAATTGAGACATCCTTAGATAGAGAAATCATATCAATGAATCCTGAACTGATCATATTCTTAGCCAAACGTATGCCGGATTCATTTTCGGGAAAAACTACCATATCTGCACCGATGCGAAGTAATATCTTTTGATGCATATCGTTTGAACATTTTGCAATAACAGTTTTGACTCCCGCTTCTTTACAAAGCGTGATTGCCATGACACTTGCTTCGAGATTGTTTGCCATGCAAATGATAACTGTATCGATACTGCCAATGCCGAGACGTGAAATGACTTCGGAATCGGTTACATCTGCACATTTGCAAACAGGTAAAAAAGCTGCGGCTTCGTTTACGATTTTTTGATCAATATCAACCGCTAGGACTTCTATGCCGTTTTCTGCAAATTCTTTTGCTACGGCTGTACCGTATCTTCCAAGGCCAAATACTGCGTATGTTTTATTTGTTTTCATAATTATCTCCTTTATCCTATACTGATATCTTCCGTTGGTTCGGAAATAACGTTTTGACTCACTTTCTTGCTGCTAAGCGCTATGGCGAGTGATATGGGACCGACTCTGCCTAAATACATTGTTAATATGATGATGATTTTTCCGAAAATGTTTAGTGTTCCTGTAAAATTTCTTGAAAGTCCGACTGTTGCTGTGGCGCTAACCGTTTCATATACAGCATTGATAACAGAGGTGTTACATGTTGCCAGTAACAGAATGGTTGATGCAACGCAAATTGTAAAAAAGAAAACTGTTACAGCGACTGCTTTTTTTATAGAGTCATCTGAAATGCGTCTGCCAAATAGAGTGGCATTATTTTTATTCCTAATCGTTGAAAATGCTGAACAAAATAAAGTAGCAACTGTAACTGTTTTAATACCGCCTGCTGTTCCTACTGGTGAACCGCCGATAAGCATTAAAATAATGGATGTTAGGGCAGAGGCATTCGTAAGATTTTCCTGCGGAACGGAAGCAAAACCGGCTGTCCTTGTAGTAATAGATTGAAATAAGGACGCTTGAATTTTATCTAATAAAGACATTTCTCCTATCGTTAAAGGATTATTGTATTCAAAAATAAATATCAAGATTGCGCCGGAAAGAATCAGTCCGGCTGTTACGGTCAAAGTTATTTTTGAGTGCAACGTCAAATGTTTGAGAAATTTTTTGTTTTTAAAAGAATAAAGCTTAAATACGCGGAGTAAATCCCACCACACAATATAGCCGATACCTCCAATGATAATTAACATAGACGTGACTATGTTAATTAAAGGATTTGACATATAGTTGCAAAGACTGTTATCACCGATAATGTCAATCCCGGCATTGCAAAATGCGGAAACAGAATTGAAGATAGATATCCAGATACCTTTACCGCCGAACTTAGGTATGAATACGGTCATATATAAAAGTGCTCCGATGCCCTCGACAACTAAGGTACCGAATAATACTTTTTTTACAAATTTGACAAGGCCCGACATTGTACTTAGATTAAATGAATCCTGAATAAGTAATCTGTCGCTGATGCCTAACTTTTTATGCATCAAAAGCATTAATCCGGACATGACAGTAACAACCCCCAGACCCCCAACCTGAATCAATATAAGTATAACAACCTGCCCAAATATACTCCACGTTGAAAAGGTCGGTAACGTCATGAGTCCGGTAACGCAGGATGATGATGTTGCTGTAAACAGAGCATCAATAAACGATACTGCGTTACCGTTTGCTGAACTAATAGGCAATGCTAAAAGAATACTGCCAAGCAATATTAGCAGAATAAAACTCAATAATATAATTTGAGTTGTTGTGAATTTTATCTTTTTCATACTACCATCGTACACCGCATTTGTATAAGAATATAGTTTTTATATAACCGTTATATATGATGATTTTCAGCCTGTAATTTCTCTTGCTCCGTCGCCGATACTGCAAACGTAAAACTCAGGAGTAATACCTGTCTTAGCAGTATAAAGCGTACCCGTTGTTTTAATAAACTCATCAACGTAGCTTTCCTTTACGATATTAACTGTGCAACCGCCGAATCCTGCACCTGTCATTCTAGAACCCAGGACGTTACCGCCTTCGAATTGAGTTGCCGCAGCATCAAACATGGCATCGAGCTCGTCTCCCGTAACCTCGTAATTATAACGGATGGAGTCGTTTGCAGCGCAAAGGATCTTACCGAATGTAACAAGATCGCCTGCTTTGAGAACTTCTACCGCATCTTTAACACGTTGATTTTCAGTAATTACGTGGTAAACACGGTTATATATAATTTTATCTTCGAAACCGTCTTTTACTGCTTCTAATTCGTTTGTGGTATAATCACACAGATTATCACGGGAATCTCCGCAAAGCATGTTCATCAGCTCAAGACCTTTTGCAACTTCGGCACGTCTTTCGTTGTATTTTGAGGCACCGAGAGAATGTTTTTTACATGTATTTGCAAGAACGAGCACGTACTGCCCCAGGTCGAGCGGAACGTATTCGTGAGAAATTTCAGCGCAGTTGAGAAGCATAGCATGATTCTTTTTGCCCATTGCAGATGCAAATTGGTCCATGATACCGCAATTAACACCGCAAAAATTATTTTCACAAGCTTTTCCGGCAATTGCAATCTGAACGTTACTTGTTGAAATATCAGAGGCATTATTTGCCATGGTACAAAGGGCAATTCCTGTAGCCATTTCAATGGAAGCAGAAGAGGATAGACCTGAACCGAACGGAAGTGTTCCTGTAAAAAGCATATCCATTCCCGAAAAATCGTACCCTAATGCCTTAAGTTCTTTTACCATACCTGCCTGATAATTACCCCATTTAAGATTACGTGCAGCTTCGATATCGTTTAAATCACACGTGAAAATACCTTCCAAATCAGTTGCTGCCATGTTAATTTTATCTGTTCCGTTAAGTCTTACCGCAACAGTTGTAGATAACGTAAGAGCAGCCGGAAATACGTAACCTCCACAGTAGTCAATGTGCTCTCCAATAAGATTTACTCTGCCGGGGGCTGTGAAAAATCTGATTTTTTCACTTGACGTTCCATATAGTTTTTCGAAACTCTCAATAAGATTTTTAATATCCATAATGTACCTCCGAGGATTTTTAAACTTGAATTTTTGACCTGTTAAGTATATAATAAACAGGAAAATAAGTACAGCATTTTTGCTGTAATTTTAAATAGTGGGAGATATAAAAATGTTTTCTGTAGGAGATAAAATAGTACACCCTTTTCACGGAGCCGGTGTTATACAAGACATTGTTGACATTGAGGTTTTAGGAGAAGTAAAGAAGTATTATACTCTTGCTCTACCTTTTACAAAACTTAAACTTGACATACCGGTTGATACAGCCGAAAGCATTGGAGTACGGCCTGTTATGAAGCCGGAAGATACTGAGAAACTATATGAACAGTTCAAAAAGCCCCTTGAATCGCTGGAACTTAATTGGAACAGGCGTCATAAGGAGAATTTAGATAAATTAAGAAGTGGCGACATACTTCAAGTTGCAGAGGTTTATAAATATTTACGTATGAGAGACAAGAGCAGAAGCTTGTCCACCGGTGAAAAGAAGCTTTATTCCAATTCTCGAAATGCTATTATAAGCGAAATTATTCTTGCAACAGGCGCAACACAAGAAGATGTTATGGAAAGAATTGACAGTATATTTAAAGAGTTCCATAATTAATAATATTATATAACTTACCGGAGGCTTGTTATGGTTGATCCAACGAAACTGAATCAAGAGCGGAATAAAAAAAATACAAAATCTGAACATACGTATTTACGTGCTTTTGTTTTTTCTTTTATAGGAGCCTTGGTTGGTGCTGCTCTTTCAATATTAATACATTATTTCTTTGTTCGCTCTGCGATTTCTTTTTTCTTATGCGGCATGGGTGCTTACGCACTGTACGTTTATTTTATTGAAGGAGAAGATAAGAAGAAAGGTCACATCTTCATGATGTTGCTATCTGCTTTTCTTGCCACTGTTATTGTTACTTTTGTTGATTTTATGTTGCTTGAACCTTCTATTCAAAAGGCAGAGGGCAATATTTTTGTTAATACGTTTGAAATGTATGCATATAACATCAAGGAAGTTGGTTTTGTCAGCTATATTCAAGAGTCCAATATTGATGGCAATACTACTGATGAAGTTAATCTAAGTGTTCTTCTTATCAATACGATTAACTATATTTTTTCAGTAATCGGATTGTTGCTATCATGGGTATTTGTATCAGTATCGACTAAAAAATATGAAAAGAAGCACGGTAAAGCAGCTGCAGGCGTAAGCTATGGGTATTCGTCAAGGAAACCGAGAAAGAAAAGGAAATAATGAGTGATTTGCGTAATATTAAGCTGACTGTACAATTTGACGGAACCGGCTATTGCGGTTGGCTGTATCAGAAGCATTGCAGTACCGTTCAGGGTGTGATTAGCGATTCCATTAAAGCCATGACGGGCAATACACCGGAGATTTTCGGTTGCAGCCGTACAGACAGCGGCGTTCATGCCGTTGAATATGTTTTGAATTTTTATGACGCCTCGTCTGTTCCTATAGATAAATATCCGATAGCACTGAATTCTTTTTTGCCGGAGGACATTATTTGCAAAAAGGCAGAGCTTGTTACGGAGAGTTTTCATGCAACTTACAGCGTTTCGAAAAAAACTTATAGATACTATTTATATTCATCAAAGCAGCCGGTGCCTTTTTTTAACAACAGGGCATGGTTTATAGGTTCAAACATTTCTGTTACCGATGAAGAACTTTGTGCACTTAACAATGATCTGAAAGAGTTGTGCGGCAAACATGATTTTTCGGCCTTCAGAGCAGTAGGCGGTATGTCAAAGACTACTATCAGAACGATTTTTAATATAAGTATTAGCAAGTCTGATTTTTTTTCATCTGAAGTATTTTGCGTTGAAGTTACAGGAGACGGCTTTTTATATAATATGGTTCGAATTATTGCCGGTACTGTGGCAGATGTTATTAAGGGAAGGTCAAATTCAAATTCGATCAAAAATATTTTAGATTCCTGCGATCGTAGAAAAGCCGGTCCCACCGCTCCGGCTCACGGACTGTATTTGTGGTCTGTCGAATATTTATAAATATTTTGATTTATCCTATTAACAGTAGAAAATATTGTGGTATAATAAATAAAAAATACATAAAGAGGAGGAGCAAAGTTTGTATGAAACGAATTTTGATATTGTTTTTTATTATGATTCTAATATTTGTTTCTTTGCCGTTGCAAATTTTTGCTGTAAGTACTGAAGAGGAAAATTCAAAAGTTGATGATCTTACTACGTTACCGTATAGTGACGTTATTAATGAAGACCTTAGTAATCTTAATACTTATGAAATACAGGACATTGGCACATTTGCCGGCAACGTATATCGTTATACTGTACAAGAGAGCATTACGCTAGCTGCGAATATGATTCCGGTCGGTTCGTTATCAGATATAATTGATCTTGAATGTATTATTTTTGTTTTTTTGCTTTCGGACCCGCAGGCAGGTACATACGAGCTTGTTTCTTCATATTACGATGTTGCATGGGATTCTCCTTTGATCGAGTTACTTGAACCGGGAGAATATTACATTTTTTGTTGCAATAGCGCTTTGACTCCCGCTACTTGCACGTTTAATATTATGGATGTATCTACCGATACTAATCTTCCTGATTTTCGTGATCAAGAGATTGATCTTTCGGGTGAAAATGATTTGTGGTCTTGGGATTCGACGTTAAAAACACTTACGTTACGAAATGGATTTAAGTCTTATTCTTTCCATGATACGGCTATCTCACTGCCTTCTGATTCTAAGATAATTGTTGAAGGTAGCTGCTTTATGCTTTGCTGGGCAGATGCTATACATTCAGAAGGTAACGTTGAGATTATTGTAGGTCAACAGGCGGAGCTGTCTATTACTACTTTTTCTGAATATGCAATCTTTACAAATAATGGTAACGTTTCAATAACGGGTGCAGGAGCAGATCAGTCAATTGTTAATATTAATTCGACTCATTACGGTATCTGTGTCGGGGAAGAAGGGACAATGTCTTTTGCTGATTGCAGTATGAACGTTACGGGATATGAATCGGCTATTTATAACAATAACGGTAAAATATCCATAAATAACAGCAATCTCATTATCAAAGATAGTCTTGAAGGTATTATAAATGCTTACGATGCTGATTTTGTTACTGTATCTTCTGAATATGGGGTTGATATTAAGTCTTCTGTTATCAATATTGATGTACAAGGCAATGCAATAAAATCTTTTAAAGGCGATTTGATTTTTGAAGATTTTGTTTCACATATTAAAGCCACAACAGGCCGGGGAATTATTACTCAAGAAGCTTCCTCCTTATTACTGGGTAGGGGAACGATCAGCATACGGTCATATAGTGAAGCGCTGATAATAAATGACGGTAAAGTTGTTCTTGATGACGTTGCTTTTTCTTTCCTTACAATCGATGATGAGAAGCTTTGTTATGTAAAAGATGGCATAGACTATAATGGTACGGTAAAAATTACATCTTGCGATGATAATACCTACGTTGGTGTTTGGAATGAATTGCTTATGAGCGGCGGCAATATTGTATTGTACAATGAAAACGAAGAACCCGTATCAGCTGATTTTATTACTGCTTATTGGGCCGGCAATGAAGAGAATAATATCGTTGCAGGTATTAATACTGATATTTGTTATGAGCGGGATAGTTATATAACGTTCAATACACAGGTAGAAGAATATGCATTGAATTATCCTAATATCGGTGATATGAAATGGTGCGCTGTTTATTGGCAAATTCTTGATACAGATATTTACGGAGACGTGTGCGATAGCGTTAATCAAATTGATGCATCTTTACTTCCGGGAGGTAAAAATATAATTAGAGTTGCTTTCCAAAAGCAATATTATACTGATACCGGATGGGCCTTTGCAGAAGATGCGACGGAAGAAGATTTCTTCTATGTTGATAATACAATTGAAGTTGCAATGCCTGTCATAGATGATACGGACACCGGCGATTGTTGCCCCGGATTGTTTACGATTCTGTCGTTTATGATTATTACTGCATTCTGTTACGTTATAAAAAATAACCGTGTAAAGGAAATGTGAATTCTAAATTAAAAAAGCCGGAAGATCAATAATCTCCCGGCTTTTTATTAATTATTTGCTCTTACAGCATTGCAGCTCCGACAATTCCGGCATCGTTGCCTAATGTAGCGCAGGCTATCTTACTGCGCTTTAGGAACTTGCTACCGTATGCATACTTGAAAACGTAGCGGCGAAGCGGAATTAATAACGTATCTCCTTCTTTTGAAATGCCGCCTCCGATAAGGATGATATCCGGCTGGAAAATGTTAATGAAATTTATAATGCCTTCGCCGAGATATTTAATATAATTATCAACAATTTTTTTACCCCATTTGTCGCCGGCACGCATAGCATCAAAAGCTGTTTTTCCGTTAACTTTTGATAAATCTCCGTTAACTAATTGATTAATGATAGATTCAGGATGCCTTTCAGCCATTTTTCTTGTATCGCGAATTATTGCGGTAGCAGAAGCATATGCTTCGATACAGCCGCGTCTGCCGCAAGAACACTTTTCACCTTTTGCTCGGATTACCATATGACCTAATTCGCCGGCAGCTCCGTTTGCTCCTACGTAAATCTTTCCGTCGATTATGATACCTCCGCCTACACCTGTACCTAACGTAATTGTAACAGACGTTTTGTATCCTTTGGCACCACCGCACAGCGCTTCACCTAATGCTGCACAATTTGCATCATTTGCCATGTGAATCGGAATAGATGTGTACTCTGAAAATATTTTAGCAACGTTTGTCTTTCGAAATGGCATATTTACAGTATATACAATAACACCTTTCGCATCATTACATACACCGGGAACACCAAGTCCGATTGAAATAACTTCTTCTTGTGAAATGTTACAATCTGATATAAATTTAACTGTTGTTTCCGCCATACATTTTGTAATTGATATGTCATCCATATCTGAATCAACAGGATATGATACTTTTTTTATTAAAGTGCCGTCTTCGCTTACAAGTCCGTAAGCCAAATTCGTACCACCAATGTCAATGCCTATTCTATACATTGCTAAAAGCCTCCAATACTATATATGTTTTGGAAATTATAACATATAATTTACTATGCGTAAATGAAATCTAATAACTGATAGTTCTCCGGCTAAAAGAATTAATCCGGAATTTTTAATGTTAAAAAGTGAAATGAAATACGAGAAATTGAGAGAAAAAGAGATAAAACGAGAGAAACAAAGCGTATATGCGATATATTCTTAAAATACGGCAATTTGATGTTGACATAATATATTCAATGCGTTACAATACGACGGTCGCGGAAAAACGACAAGAATTAATTACGGAGGTTTTTATATGAAAACATATGTACCAAACAGTGAAGCAATCAATCCTTCAAACAAAAAATGGTATATAATCGATGCTAAAGGTAAGACTCTCGGCAGACTTTCTACAGAAGTAGCTATGATTCTTATGGGCAAGAGAAAGCCCACATATACACCTAACCTTGATACAGGTGATTTCGTAATTGTTATTAATGCTGCAGAAGTTGCACTTACAGGCAATAAATACAATAAGAAATTATATCGTCATCACACAGGTTATCCGGGTGGACTTAAAGAAGTAAATTACAAGAATATGCTTGTAAAGCATCCCACATATCCTGTTGAAGCAGCAGTTAGAGGCATGCTTCCTAAGAATGCTTTAGGCGATGCGATGTTTAAAAAACTTAAAGTATACGCAGGTAGCGAGCATGTTAACCAGGCTCAAAAACCGGAAGTATATGAGTTTTGATTGACCGGAGGTACAGATTATGGCAGAACAGTATATCGGCACAGGACGTAGAAAGAAGTCAGTTGCAAGAGTTAGAATTATGGCAGGTACTGGCGTTATCACAATTAACGACAGATCTATTGACGAGTATTTTGGATTAGACACATTAAAGATTATTGTTAATCAACCTTTTGCTGCTACAAATACAGAAGCTAAGTTTGACGTTATCTGCAATGTATCAGGAGGCGGTTTTACAGGTCAGGCAGGCGCTATCAGACATGGTATTGCTCGTGCGTTGATTGAATATGATGAGACACTTCGTCCTGCATTAAAGCAGGCAGGCTACCTCACAAGAGACCAGAGAATGAAAGAAAGAAAGAAATATGGTCTCAAAAAAGCCAGACGTGCTCCTCAGTTCAGCAAGAGATAATTGCATATGCAATTTGTTTCTGATTCTGAATTACAGACAGAAGAATACGGCAGGATGCTTGGTTTATCCGTAAAGTGCGGTGATATCATATGCCTTGATGGTAATCTTGGCGCAGGGAAGACGCATTTTACAAAAGGCATTGCAAAAGCGTTGGGCATTGGTGATGTTATCACCAGCCCAACTTTTACAATTGTCAATGAGTATAGATCAGGAAGCATTCTGCTTTTGCATTTTGATTTATATCGTTTAGAGACGTTTGACGACCTGGAAAACATTGGCTTTGACGAATATTTAGATCAGGATGCGATAAGTGTTATAGAGTGGAGTAATAACATTCCTGACATACACGCTATTTATTCATCCAGAATAATCAGGGTGAATATTTTGAGATGTGATGATATCAGCCCGACAAGGCGAATAATTAATATCGACGGAGTTGACTTATAAATTGTTTAAAGATAAATTCCTGATTATGACAATTGATACATCGTGTAAAACGACAGCTTGCGGTCTTGTCTCTGACCGGGATTTGCTTGCGAACTATTCTGTTTGTGATAATAAAACTCATTCTGTAAAGCTTATGCCGCTTATAGATAGTTCTTTATCCTCAGTTGGAGCAACAATTGACAACGTTGACCTTATTGCAGTTACAAACGGTCCCGGCTCATATACAGGACTCAGAATTGGCGTTGTTACTGCAAAGACTTTTGCATACGCATCAGATATTCCGGTGGTCGGAATAAATACATTAGATGCTTTATCATATCCTTATACGGGTGATGAGGATACGGTCACAGTACCTATTATTGACGCAAGAAATACTCGTGTTTATGCTGCATGTTTTAAAGGTAATTCGATTATTTTTAATCACAGTGCCCTTAATATTGAAGAGTTATGCAATTATTTAATAGAAGAGAAATCGATTGATCCTGAAAACAATTCTATTATTTTTTGCGGTGACGGCGCGAATGATGCAAACAAGTCAATAATTAATAATTTATTAAAAGATTACGACGTGAGATACAAGGACGATGTATTTCCGTCGCCGCTTGCTGTTGCAGAGATTGCATACTGTAAGTACTGCAATGGATCTGCTGACAAAAACCTTTTCAAAGGGGCGGACCTCGGCGTTAATTATATGAAAAAGTATAATTCAGAAATATGATAATAATAAACGTAAATGATAAATCTGGTTGCTATCACGTAGAAACTGTAGAGAAACTTTGTTTTGACGATGGATGGACGGCTGAAATGCTTGAAATTGAATTGAATAATAGTTTTTCACACATGTTGGTTTTATATGATGAAAAACAACCTGTTGGGTATATATGCTATAGAGAATTATTTGAAGTTGCAGAAATATTACGTGTTGCTGTTGTTCCTGCCTACAGAGGAAGGGGATTTGCAACAATGTTGATAAACGAGATGATCAACCAATTAAAAAATGCTGAGGAAATAATGCTTGAGGTTGACGTTAATAACGTTTCAGCACTTGGTTTATATAAAAAAATCGGTTTCGAACCGCTTAATATTCGTAAAAATTATTACAGTCATCCAGATGGTTCTTACACGGATGCACTTAATATGCGTTTGATTTTAAAAACGGAATATCGTATAATCAAAAATTAAGTTAAACATAAAAAAGGAGAGATTTGCATGGATATAATGACTACATACAAACAATGGAAGACAAGTTACTATTTTGATAAAAAAACAAGGGATGAACTTGTAGCGATAGAGAATGACCCGGAAGCGATTCGAGATAGATTTTATAGAGAACTCGACTTCGGTACTGCCGGTATAAGAGGCGTTATAGGTGCAGGAACAAACAGAATTAACTTATACGTAGTCAGAAAAGTAAGCCATGCAGTAGCAACTTATATCTCCAATCTCGGTAGTCAGGCACGCCAGGCCGGTATTGTTATCGGATATGACAGTAGAAATTTTTCAAAAGAATTTGCAATGGAAGCCGCATCTATTTTTGCCGGTTACGATATTAAAACTCTTATGCATCCGGAAATATGCCCGGTGCCCGTATTGTCATATTCAATTACAAAATTCAAGTGTGTGGCAGGTGTTATGATTACTGCCAGTCATAATCCGAAGCAATATAATGGATATAAAGTATATGGCAGTGACGGTGCGCAGTTAGGACCGGATGCAAGTAAAGCTATTTCAGATATTATGAACAGCTTTGAAGACTATTCTAAACTTGCAACGTTTAGCTTTGATTATTTAAAGCAGGGTAATAAGATTAAAATTCTTGACGGACAAGTAAAAAAAGCTTTTTCAAATGCATTGTTATCTACAATAATCAATAAGAAAGAGTTTCTGGATAATTCAAAGAATTTGTCTGTTGTATATACACCGCTTCATGGTTGCGGTGCAAAATGGGTACCGGAATGTCTTAAAGCATGCGGTGTGGGCAATGTCTATACGGTTGACAGCCAGATGGTTCCTGACGGTAATTTCTCTACAGTAAAAGTTCCTAATCCTGAGAATGCAGAAGCTATGGAGCTGGCTGTTGTCCTTGCAAAAGAAAAAGATGCGGATTTGGCTATTGCAACAGATCCTGACAGTGACAGAGCTGGTGTTGTAGCAAAAGATAAAAACGGCAAATATATTATGTTGACCGGTAATCAGATCGGTATTATTTTATTAGACAGAGCAATTAATTCCAGAATAGCGGCAAAGAAGCCAATAGATAATGCTCTCGTTATTTCATCCATTGTATCTACCCGTGTTGCAAAGGCAATGTGCGAAGCAAACTGCATTACGTATAAAGACGTGCCTGTCGGCTTTAGATACATCGGTGATCTTGCAGGAATTCTTGAAGATAAAGAGAATAAGAAGTTTATTTTTGGTTTTGAAGAGAGCTGCGGTTATCTGTTTGGTAATTACGCAAAGGATAAGGATGCTATCGGAGCATGTGTCTATTTGGCAGAAGCTGCAAGTTATTATAAATCAAAAGGACTTACTCTCATTGATGCGCTTGACAGTATTTATGAAAAATACGGCTTCCAGCATGAGATTCAGGTATCATTAGTATTAAAAGGCGAATCCGGTCTTATCAAAACTAAAGAATTGATGGATTGTCTGAGAAATAAAAAAGCAGATATTATTGATGTTACTCCTTCTTCATATACAGATATGCTTCAAGACGGTGGAGAAATTTCAAAATGCGACATGATCAGCGCTACTTTTGAAAACGGTTATTTTATGGTACGTCCTTCCGGTACTGAACCTAAGGTTAAGATTTATTTCGGCGGAACCGGCGAAACAAGAAGCGCAGCTTATAACAATACAATTAATATTAAAAATAAAGTTACGGCTGCTATACTCGATATAGTAAGAGATAAAGAATAATGGATTTTGTACATTTGCACGTTCATACTGAATACAGCCTGCTTGATGGTGCTTGTCGGATTAAAGAAATCGCCAAGGCAGCATCAAGTCTAGGCATGCATAGTCTTGCGATTACTGACCATGGAGTGATGTATGGTGTAATAGACTTCTATGAAGAGTGCAAAAAATGCGGTATTAAGCCGATTTTAGGCTGTGAAGTATATACAAGTCCTCGTACACGGTTTGACAAATCACCCGGAATTGATCATAATTACGGGCATTTGTTGTTGCTTGCAAAAAACAATATCGGATATCACAACCTGGTGAAAATTGTCTCAAAAGCTTTTACGGAAGGTTATTATTATAAGCCGAGAGTTGATATGCAACTTCTTAGAGAATTTTCAGAAGGAATTATCTGCGCATCTGCTTGTTTAGGCGGTGACGTTCCGCAAAAAATATTATCCGGTGATTTGGAAGGCGCTAAGAAAATTGCTTTGGAATTCCTGGACATTTTTGGTGAAGGTAATTATTATCTTGAGCTTCAAAGCAATAATATTGAAGAGCAAATGGTTGTAAACAAAGGTCTTATTTCTATACACAAAGAAACAGGTATCCCTTTGATTGCAACTAACGACGTACATTTTATAAGAAAAGAAGATGCAAGGGCTCAAGATATTTTGATGTGCATACAGACCGGTAAAAAGTATGCAGATCAGGACAGAATGAGATTTGAGACAGATGAGGTATATCTTAAATCTCCGGAGGAAATGTCTGCTCTGTTTGAAGACTATCCGGAAGCGATAGAAAACACGGTTAAAATCGCTGATATGTGTAACGTGGAGCTTGAATTCGGACGAAGCGTTTTACCGCAATTTGATATTCCCGGCGGACTGACTCCGCCTGAGTATTTAAGAAAGCTTTGCATGGAGGGAGCTGAAATCCGTTACCCTGACGGTATTCCATCTGTTGCGATGCAAAGAATCGAATACGAATTAGACGTTATTATTAAGATGGGGTATGCAGAATACTACCTTATTGTATGGGATTTTATCAAGTATGCAAAAGATCACGGTATTACGGTAGGCCCCGGAAGAGGTTCCGGTGCAGGCAGTCTTGTTGCATACTGCCTTAAAATTACTAATATTGATTCTTTAAAATACAATCTTGCTTTTGAACGTTTCCTTAATCCTGAAAGAATCAGTATGCCGGATTTTGATGTTGACTTCAGTGATGAGAGAAGAAAAGAAGTTATCGAATACGTAATCAGTAAATATGGTGCAGATATGGTGGCACAGATAGTTACTTTCGGTACTATGGCAGCTCGCGGAGCCATAAGGGACGTAGGCAGGGTATTAGATATTCCGTACGCAGACGTTGACGTTATTGCCAAAATGATACCTATGTTGCCCGGTAAAGCCTCCACAATTAAAGGTGCTATTGACAGTAATCCGGATCTTCAGGAAAAATACGAAAAGGACAACGTTGTTCGTGACCTATTAGATACAGCAATGCAGCTTGAGGGTATGCCGAGAAACGTATCAACACATGCTGCCGGTGTTGTGTTAACAAAGAATCCTGTAACAGATTACGTTCCTGTCCATAAAACAGGCGACAGCAGTGTAACTCAGTTTCCTATGACAACACTTGAGAAGCTCGGATTATTAAAAGTAGATTTTCTCGGCTTAAAGACTTTAACAGTCATTCAAGATGCAATTGAACTTATAAAAAAACAACATGACATTACGGTAGATTTTGATAATATGGTAATGAATGATCCTGCTGTGTTCAAGATTATTGCAGAAGGTAAGACATCAGGTATATTCCAATTAGAAAGTCCAGGTATGACCCGCTTTATGATGGATTTGGTACCATCATCACTGGAGGATATTATTGCCGGCATTGCACTATACAGACCGGGTCCGATGGATCAGATTCCTACTTATATTGAGAATAAGAAGAATCCCGGGAACGTTCAGTATCTTCATCCTAAACTAAAACCTATCTTGGACGTTACATACGGCTGTATGGTATATCAGGAACAGGTAATGCAAATTGTTCGTGATCTTGCCGGATATACTATGGGACAGTCCGATCTTGTAAGGCGCGCGATGGCAAAGAAAAAGCATGACGTTATGGCTAAAGAACGTGTTAATTTCGTCGAAGGCAGTTTGAAAAACGGTGTCAGTGAAGAAATATCCAATAAGATATTTGACCAGATGACGGATTTTGCAAGTTATGCCTTTAATAAAGCGCATGCAGCCTGCTATGCAGTTGTAGGTTATGAGACTGCCTGGCTAAAAACGTACTATCCTGTTGAATATATGTGTGCTCTTATGAACAGCAATATAGATAACCCCGGTAAGATTGCCCAATATATTACAGAATGCAATCAGATGGACATTAAAGTTCTACCTCCAGATATTAACAAGGGATTTGGTAGGTTTACTGTTAATAAAGGTAATATTTATTTCGGACTTGGCGGTATAAAAAATATAGGATTGCACGTAGTTGATACAATTACGAATGAACGTCAGGCAAATGGGTTGTTTAAATCATTTGAAGATTTTTGTAACAGACTTGCGACTACCGAAGTAAATAAACGTCATACGGAGCACTTTATTATGGCCGGATGTTTTGATACGTTCGGTATTACAAGAGCATCTTTGCTGTCTTGCTATGAATTCTTATTTGATACTGCCGTATCAGACAGTAAGCATAAAGTAGAAGGACAGTTGAATATTTTTGATATGTTTGGCGAAGAGGATGAACTGGCAAATCACAAATCTTTCGATTACCCTAATATAGCTGAGTTTGAGCCGCAGCAGTTGCTTAAAATGGAAAAAGATGTTATTGGAATTTATTTTTCGGGACATCCGCTGGAAAAGTACGCAGCTCGTATTAATAAAATATCGACTTTAAAAACATCAGATTTAATTCAGACTGACGATGATCCTTCCGTTGATTTTCAGGAAGAGTCACATATCGGACTTAAGGATAATATGTCTGTAAATATCGCAGGTATTATATCTGCAATTAAGAAAAAAATCACAAAGAATAATTCTATGATGGCATTTGTTACACTTGAAGATATGTATGGAACAGTTGAAATGATTGTATTTCCTAAGACTCTTGAAAAGTATAACAGCTTACTCGTTATTGACGGTTTAATCGGTGTAAGGGGCAGATTAAGTATCAGAGAAGATGACAGCCCCAAGCTTATTCCGGAAGAACTTATGACCATCGACCAATATGTAACCGGTGATAATGTCAGTAAAAAGAATATTGTAAATGACAATGCGATTAATGTTAATGTAAAAGTTGTGCCTTAAATAGGGCTGTATCATTTATTCGGTATTTTGAAGGAAAAAATAAAATTAACCTTTACGATGATATGTCCGGCGAGCTTCTTTTCACAGGTATGATTGATGGCTCCGATGAAATAATGAAGGAGATGTACAACCTTGAGTTTATTTCAGAAAAAAAATAAATTATTAAATGACAAGACCACTTTATTAAGATGTGGGCTTTTTGGTGCAATCGCTTTTTTTATTACTTCGTTTTGCTCTATGTGTTCTTTTTTGTTTCCTCTGCATAACAGGGTAGACCAAAATATATTTTTTACAATTGGCAGAGAAATGTTAGAAGGCAAAGACGTTTACACAGATCTTTTTGATCATAAGGGAACGTATACATATCTTATTCATGAACTGGCAGCTCTGTTTTCTACTGAATCGATGATAGGCATCTTCATTTTTGAAGTTATTTTTATGTTTGTTTATATCTTATTTTTGTATAAGATTGCAAACTTATATTTAAAACCGCTTCCGTCTGTCCTCGTTGCAGTTATTACATCATCTCTTACATCGGTAACAAGGTGTTTTTTAAGAGGTAATAATAATGAAGAATTTGTTTACGTACTTCTTGTTGTATCACTTTATTATATGTTAAGAGATGATGTAGCAAGTAATAAAACACTTTTTTTAAACGGCGCTTTTGTTGCTTTTGCTCTATGGTACAAGTTTACCCTTCTCGGCTTCTGGGTTGGTTGGGTATTAGTTACTTATATACCAATGTTGATCAAAAAAGATTTTAAGAGATTTTTTAGAAGCGTAGGATTTTTTTTGATTGGTTTTATAGCCTTAACGTTACCTGTATTTATTTATCATCTTATAAAGGGAAATTTGTATGACTTTTTGTATACATACATATATTGTAACGTATTCTTATATGCGAAGGATCTGACTTTACTACAAAGAATTATTAAGCTTTATGAATCATTAGTAAGGAATTTTTCGGAAAATCCAATTCTCATTATCGTTATGTTATGTGGAATAATTGGATTCTTCTGTAATAGAAAATTTATTAAAAAGCTTTCTTCAAGATTGTGTGTCCTTGCATGCTTTATAATTGCGTATATTCTGATTTATTTTGGTGGCGTCTGGTACGATTATTACTTGCTTGTAATTGCACCTTTTGCAGTTTTTGGTGTTATTTCCATTGTTGATTTCATATTGAACATTAAAGCGGTTAGTAAATTTTTCTACAAAAACAGAATTATTGTTTCAGTTGCTATTATGATTGTCGTTATGGTCGGAACTGTTGTTTTCAGTAATTGTTATCCATATCTTGGAAAGGCTGATGAAGAATTTGCTCAAGTTAAATTTTCAAATAAGATCGATGAGATTTCTTCTGCAGAAGGTATAGATAATCCTACGCTTTTGAATTATGGTTTTATTGATCAGGGCTTTTATCTTGCTGCAGATATTAGGCCGATAAATAAGTATTTTTGCAGAGTAAACATTCCAAAAGAAGCTCTGCCGGAAATGTATGAAGAGCAAAACAGCTTGCTTAAGAATAAAACGGTTGATTTTGTTGTTACAAGGACTACCAAGAAGCATATTGCTGCAGAATATAAACATGATATTTTACAAAGTAATTATGAATTTGTTTGTGAAGCAGAGGATATTTATGATAATTACAGATATGGTTTGTGGGTAAGAAAAAAATAATTATGGAGATGTTGTTATGTCAGTAAAAAGAATTGGTGTTTTAACATCGGGTGGGGATGCACCCGGTATGAACGCTGCAATAAGAGCGGTTGTTCGTTCAGGTATTTATAGAGGGTTTGAAGTATATGGCATAAAAAAAGGTTATGAAGGCTTGCTTGCAGGTGATATGTTTGAAATGAATCTGCGTTCTGTTTCAGATATAATCAGCAGAGGAGGCACTATTCTTCAAACAACAAGGAGTAAGGAATTTGCTACAGATGAAGGAGTTAAACGAGCTGCGAGAATGGCTAAAGTCTTTAAACTTGATGCTGTAGTGGTTATAGGCGGCGACGGATCGTTTAAGGGCGCCCGTGCGTTGTCCAAAGAAGGCATAAACGTAATTTGCATTCCGGCTACTATTGATAATGACGTATCAAGCACAGAGTATACTATCGGTTTTGACACTGCGCTTAATACTGTAAAAGATGCGATTGACCGTATCAAGGATACGGCATATTCTCATGAAAGATGTAGCGTTGTTGAGGTTATGGGCAGAGAAGCCGGATATATTGCACTTAACTGTGCTATTGCAGACGGCGCAGAAGCTTGCATTCTTCCGGAGAAAGAGTTTAATATTGATCGTGATATTATAAAGCCTATTATCGGTTGCCGTAACAGAGGAAAACATCACTACGTAGTTATTATTGCAGAGGGTATTGGCGGAACTATGGAAATAGCGAAGCAAATTCACGATATTACCGGTATTACAACCACTGCTACAATATTAGGTCATCTTCAAAGAGGCGGAAGTCCTACGGTAAGAGATCGTGTTGCAGCTTCTCTTATGGCGGTTAAAGCGACAGAACTGCTTCTAAATGGTGCCGCCAACAGAGTTATAGCTGTTAAACACGACGAATACGTTGATTATGATATTGATGAAGCTCTTGAAATGGTAAAAGAAATCGACGAAAAAATGATAGAAACAAGTAAGATTCTGTCTCTGTAAAGGAGTTTGATTAAAATATTCGGTTACGTGACACCATTAAAACCGGAATTAAAAATACGTGAATTTGATGTTTACAGGGCCTTCTATTGCGGTGTTTGTAAATCAATCGGGAAGACTTTCGGTCAGCTTCCGAGATTTGCCTTGATAAATGAAACTGCTTCACTTGCGATAATATTGACTGCTTGCTCCGGTCAATCGGATTTTCTTGATATCAATCAGTCAAAATGCATTGCTCATCCCATTCGAAAAAGACCGTGTGCGTCAGGTTCGCAGGCGATTACGTATGCAGCATGTGTAAACGTTCTTCTTGCATATCATAAGCTTATGGACTCATACTATGATAATAAAAGTGTTTTATCAAAGAGCGGAGCGATTGCTATAAAACGTTCATATAAGAAAGCAAGACGTTTTTCACCTATATTGTGCGATTTTATTGAAATATACATGAAAGACCAATTAACTCTTGAAAAAAACAAGTGTTGTTCTTTGGATGAAGCGTGTGAGCCCACTGCGAAAATGCTTGCAGAAATTTTTTCATGGAAGGATAATGTTTTCTTTGACGGTGATCCGGTCATGTCTGATAATCTGAATACTTTTGGATATAATCTGGGTAAATGGATATATATCGTAGATGCTGTTTCAGATGTAGTTGAGGATAAAAAGAAAAAGCAATACAACGTTTTGTTAGAATGTAGTGATTATTATGACTTTACTAAACAGGAGCCTAGTGAAAATATAGTTTTCACCATGAATATGTGCCTTGCAAATACTGCCGGCGCATGGGAAAATATAAAAAGAACAGTTAAGGATAAAAAAGGTATTAAAACAGATTTATTTGCAATTATTGATAATTTGGTATATCTTGGTATGCGTAACGTTTCCGACAAGATAATAGGAGGACAGAGAAGTGAAAGACCCATATGAGGTTCTCGGAGTGTCAGAAAACAGCACTGATGAGGAAATCAAAAAAGCTTATCGTGAATTGGTAAAAAAGTACCATCCGGATCAATACGGTAATAATCCGCTATCTGAATTAGCTGCGGAAAAGCTGAAAGAAGTTAATCTTGCATATGATACAATAACCAAGAACCGTGCTTCCGGCAAAAACGGAGGTTCGGATACATATACCGACGCGTCAACTCAAGCAGAATTCTCATCTATTGTCAGTTTAATCAGAGCCGGCAGACTTGATGAGGCACAAATGGCTTTAGAAAAAATGTCCGGAAATAAAAGGACAGCATATTGGTATTATCTTATGGGTGAAATAGCGAAACGTAAAGGCTGGTATGATCAGGCTCGTCAATATTTTCAGACAGCCGTTAATATGGAGCCGGGGAATCAGGCGTACAGGCATGCTTTTAATTCACTTAATATGAATGCCAGAGCATATCAGACACAATCTGATGCACGTGGGTACAGAGAAGCAGACCATGCGTGTTCTTGTTGTCAATCTCTCCTTTGTGCAGACTGCTGTTGTGAATGCATGGGAGGAGATTTAATAGCATGTTGTTAGAAAAAACATTAAAAATATTAGAATTTGATAAAATTATAGAAAAAATAACAGAATTGACCACGTGTGAGATCGCAAGGAATTATGCCCGGTCGTGCGTACCTGTCTTCGATAAAGATGAGATAGACAGGCTCCTTTGTGAAAATGACGATGCTTGCGTTATTTTATCGAGAAAAGGAATGCCGCCTCTTGCAGGTATTAAGGATATCAGATATTCAGTTAAGAGAGCCGCCAGCGGAAGTATTCTTTCAACAAAAGAATTGTTGAATATAGCTGCTGTTTTGAAAGCAGCCGGAAGAACAATAGATTATTGTAACAGTGCGGCACAGGATATCGAAAACAGTGTTTCTGCATATATTTATAGACTTGTTGAAGATCGGTATCTGATGGGAGAGATTACGAGATGTATCTTATCGGAAGATGAGATTGCCGACGATGCAAGTCCGCTTCTTTATAGCATAAGGAAGCAAATCCTTCACACTCAGAATGCCATCAAAGACAAATTAAACGAAATGATCAGGTCTGAACGATATGTAAAAGCAATTCAGGATAATATTATAACTATCAGAGCAGACAGATATTGCATACCTGTTAAGGCAGAACACAAATCATCATTTGACGGTCTGGTACACGATACGTCTTCTTCCGGACAGACTGTTTTCATAGAACCTGCTTTTGTTGTAGAGGCAAACAACAAGATTCGTCAATTACGCGGTGATGAAGCTGCTGAAATCGAAAGGATTTTATCTGAACTTTCATCAATGACTGCTGAACGTGAAGCAATTTTAATTTGTGACTGTGAGACTTTGTCCTATCTTGATTTTTTGTTTGCAAAAGCAAGATATTCTTTAGAAATTAAAGGGTCTAAGCCGATCATAAACGAAGAAGGCAAGATTAATTTATTAAATGCAAGGCATCCTCTTATTGACAAAAATAAAGTTGTTCCCACTACTTTCTACTTAGATAGTGGAAATTGTATGGTTATAACAGGACCAAATACCGGAGGAAAGACAGTTACTCTTAAAACGGTAGGCTTACTGACTTGCATGATGCAAGCCGGTTTACTTATACCTGCTGATGATAAATCGGAATTGTCAATTTATACCGGTATTTTTGCCGATATAGGAGATGAACAGAGTATTGCGCAGAGTCTGAGTACTTTTTCTTCTCATATGAAAAATATTGTAGAGATTCTCGGGGCGTGTGATTATAGGAGTTTAATTTTATTCGATGAATTAGGCGCAGGAACAGATCCGACGGAAGGCTCTTGCCTTGCTATTTCTATATTAGAGTGCGCTCATCATATGGGAGCAACAGTAATTGCCACAACACACTACAGCGAACTTAAAATATATGCGTCAACAACTCCCGGCTTTATCAACAGCTGCTGTGAATTTGACGTTGAGAAGCTTGCTCCTACGTATAGATTACTCATAGGAGTCCCAGGTAAAAGTAATGCCTTTGCTATTTCACAGAAATTAGGGTTGGATCCGCAGATAATCAGCAGAGCTAAGGAGTTCCTAACAGGTGAGGATTTGAGATTTGAAGACATGCTTCAGGATATTGAAAGGAATCGTCTTGAGATTGAAAATGCGCGCAGCGAAGCTGCAAGGCTAAAGATTGAATCTGAACAAATGACAGAAACAATCCGAAAAGAAATGGATAGGCTGGACAGCAAAAAAGATGAAATATTAATGAAAGCCCGCGAGGATGCTCAGCGCATTATTAATAAGGCCAAGGTCAGTGCGGATAAAATGCTTTCGGAGATTCGAAGAGCTCAGAATAATCAAAACACGCTTAAGGACGCTCAAAGCGCTAAGGCACAGTTCCTGCAGGAAACAGATTCTATCAGTGGTTCTGTCCGAATAGGAGATGATAAATACGCGCAGCAACCTATTCCGACGACCCTTAAAGAGGGGCAGAATGTACGTATAATAAGCATAGGAGCTAATGGAACGATACTCAAAGCCCCTAATAAAAATGGTGAGTGCTACGTGCAAGCAGGAATAATGAAGGTATATTTACCGCTTGCTGATTTGCGCATTATCCGGGAAGAATCGGGGGAGGTACAAAAGGCTACTCAAAGCAAAAGTAACACAAATATGAGAGCGATGAGTATTAAATCTGAACTTGACGTCAGAGGTGCTACAGTTGAAGAAGCGATTGCTATGATTGAAAGACATTTGAGCGATGCACATTTGGCTCACCAGGATCGCTTTACTATTATTCACGGGAAAGGAACAGGAGCTTTAAGAAAGGGAGTTCATTCATATCTGTCAGGTAATAAATCAATAAAGTCATTTAGAATCGGTGAATACGGCGAAGGTGACGCCGGTGTTACTGTGGTTCAATTAAGATAATATATATATGCATTCAGGAGGAGAAAATGTTAGAAACAATTGATCTGGAGCTGCAATTTGGAGGCAGAACTCTGTTTAAACATGCTGATTTGAAGTTTACGTCAGGTAACTGCTATGGAATCATCGGTGCTAACGGTGCCGGTAAATCTACTTTCTTGAAGATTTTGTCAGGTGATGTAGAGGCTACTTCCGGCCGTGTTGTCAAATCAGATACAGACAGAATGTCGGTTTTAAAGCAGGATCATTATGCATATGATGATTATACTGTTATCAAATGTGTTTTGATGGGCAATCAAGAACTCTGCGATATCATGGATGAGAAAGAAATATTATATGCAAAAGAAAATATGACTGACGAAGAGGGTATTCATCTGTGCGAGTTAGAAGATCGTTTTATGGAGTTAGACGGCTGGAGCGCAGAGAGCAATGCTGAAATCTTGCTCAATGATCTTGGTATAACAGGTGAATATCATCAAATGTTGATGAAGGATATTCCGGGCAGTATGAAGGTTAAGGTGCTTCTCGCACAGGCGCTTTTTGGCAATCCTGATATTTTACTTATGGATGAACCTACAAACAACTTGGATTTAGATACGATTAGTTGGCTTGAAGAGTATATAATTAATCTAGATTCTATTGTTTTAGTTGTTTCTCACGACAGATATTTTCTTAATAAAATCTGTACGTATACAGTCGACGTAGATTTTGGGAAAATAACAATGCTAAGCGGTAATTATGATTTTTGGTATTCATATACTCTGCTTCGTCAAAGACAAATAAAAGAACAGAATAAAAAGGCTGAACAGAAAATTAAAGAGATGCAAGAATTCATTTCTAGATTCAGTGCGAATGCCTCTAAATCCAAGCAGGCAACAAGCCGCAAAAAAATACTGGAAAATATTAACATTGAGGAAATGCCTGTTTCTTCCAGAAAGTTTCCATACGTTGCTTTTAAGCCTGACAGAGCAATCGGAAATGAACTTCTTACTGTTGAAAATCTTACAAAATCTTATGACGGCCGTAAAATACTTGATAATGTTAGCTTTACGTTACATCCCGGAGACAAGGTTGCCTTTGTTGGCAACGACCCGATTGCAATTACTACACTTATGAATATACTCATGGAACAAGATACGGCTGATAGTGGTAGCTTTAAATGGGGGGTTACTACGTCGAGAGCATATATTCCGGCCGATAATTCTGAGTTTTTTGATGGCTGCCCCGATACGTTGGTAGAGTGGATAAGACGACATTCAACATTGATATATGAATCTGATATCAGAGGTATATTAGGCAGAATGTTATTCTCCGGTGACGAAGTAAACAAGAAAGTCAGCGTTCTGTCCGGCGGCGAAAAAGTAAGATGTATGCTATGTCGAGGTATGTTGTCAGGCGCTAACGTTATGTTACTTGACGAACCTACAAACCATCTTGATCTGGAATCAATTGAAGAGCTTAATGATGCTTTGATACGATTCGAAGGGTCCGTTCTTTTCACTTCTGCAGACCATCAGTTCGTACAGACAATAGCTAACAGAATCATTGATCTCACACCCGGTAAATTTGCCGATAAACAGATTACGTATGATGAGTATATCTTGCTGAACAAATAGTTGAGGTTTTATATGGATCGGAAAAGTGGAGTTTTAATGCATATTTCTTCTTTGTTTGGTGATTACCAATCAGGTAGTTTTGGGGATAATGCTAAGTATTTTATAGATTTTCTTGCAAAGTGCGGTTTCTCATATTGGCAAGTTCTTCCTTTTTGCATTGTAGATGAGCATAATTCACCGTATAAATCGTATTCTGCTTTCAGTGGAAATCCATATTTTGTAGATCTCGATATTCTTATGAATAAGGAATTGCTCACACTCGATGAGCTTTGTGCTGCAAGACAAACGTCTCCGTATCTTTGCGAATTTGATAGATTGCATTCTGAACGCTTTGAGCTCCTTCGTAAAGCAGCGATGCGCGTTACAGACAGAAAAGAAATTTGCAAATATATTGAAAAACGCAAATACATTAATAAATTTTGTCAATTCATGGCTTTAAAAGAAGCAAATTCCGACTTGCCGTGGCAGGAGTGGACCGTAACTAAATGGAATGACGACGTGTTATTTACGTGGCAGTTTATTCAATATGAATTTTATACACAATGGCAAGAAGTAAGAAAGTATGCAAATCTCAAAGGTATTAAGATAATAGGAGATATACCGATTTACGTATCAACTGATAGCTCTGACGTATGGAGCAACACTAAAATGTTTCAACTCAACAATAAAGGTTATCCTCTGAACGTTGCCGGAGTCTCACCTGATTACTTTTGTGAAGACGGACAAATGTGGGGGAATCCCTTGTATGATTGGGATGAAATGGAAAAAGACGGCTATAAATGGTGGTCAGACAGAATAAAACATATGTCTGATTTATTTGATGCTGTCCGAATAGACCATTTCAGAGGTATTGAATCATATTGGTCTATTCCGGCCGATGCAGATACTGCAAAATCCGGTAAATGGATTAAAGGACCCGGAATTAAATTAGTTAAGGTAATAAAAAAAGCGGCCGGCAATAAAATTCAGATTATCGCAGAAGATTTGGGTGATATCACACCTGAAGTATTTGATCTTGTGAATAAAAGCGGTTTTCCGGGGATGCGTGTTTTTCAATTTGGATTTATATCAAACGATAATAGTTCGCATCTTCCTCATAATTACTGTGAAAATTGTGTTGCATATACAGGCACACATGATAATAATACACTTCTTGGATATTTATGGGACCTTGATGACGAGACTCGCTACAGAATGCTTGATTATTGTGGACATACGGGTGATTGGAAAGATGGCCTTAAGAGCATTATAAGATGCATGTTTGCAAGCAATGCCGGACTTGTGATTATGCCTATTCAGGATTTACTTGGCTATGGTTGTGATACACGAGTAAATACTCCCGGCAAAGCAGATGGTAATTGGGCATATAGAATCACAAAAGAACAGCTGGATTCAATTGATAGCGATTATTTCAAGCATCTTAATACAGTTTATTGGAGATTATAATTTTTTATACGGTATAGAATCACCGCCGCTATTTTTACTAAAAAAATGTCAACCATTAGCGAAAATGTCCCAAAATAATTAAATCATTAGCCCCTGGAACAAGGGGCTTTTTTACGCTGTCTTAGGATTGCCCTCGGCATAGTGTTTCTGACTTCTAACAAATCTTTCGAACGATTGCCTTTTCCAAGGATGACTCATAGGAGGAATATATTTAGGTTTTCGTTCTATCTCTTTGTGCTCTAAATCGAACTCTTTAGACGTTATCTGCTGCTTTGGTATTTCTTCTAATGAATATACTTCTTTATCATTTACACAGCAGAATTTCTGCTTGTCATAAGCCTGTATTACCATAACCTTAGTACCTTTATGATAGTGAATGGGATTTCCATTCTTGTCTATCATACGAAAATATTTATTCTGAAATTGAATACAATGTCCACTGTCTACAGTCCGTTCGGTAAGAATTGCTAGTATCAGGTTGATTTTTTCATTTGATGGTTGCACTTCAAAAACGGATTTGATACTATCAGCAGGCAGAGCGAATTTCGCGTTGAATTCTTTTATGTAGGAGTTCAAGAAT
>JAFWZX010000010.1 GCA_017517275.1 Clostridia bacterium | reverse complement strand
CATATAGTCCGTGCGTTTATGGAAATGTTAGGTGGGATTTAGAATATTGTATCATAAATTTATGAATTAATCCTCTTGATGAATATATGTTTCGCTTTTTGTGTCCACAAAAGCAGTGCTTGTCAGGAAAACAGACGGACTTTCGGGGCGCACAAACTAAAGGCTCCCTTTACACAAGGGAGGCTCACCTTTTCCCAACAGTACGCCGAAAAGGTGTAACACACTATACCTTGCCATGCAAGTCGTATGAAAAAGGACAGAGATTTTTTTTCTATGTCCTTTTTGCCGTAGGGACGAACTGAGTTCGCCCGCGGGCGTTCACAGAACGCCCCTACGAATTTTTTTTGCACAGCGGGTAAAACCTGCTTTATGGAAGACACCTCTTACAGTGGCCTTTTTCGATTGCTATAAATGCATAATTTAAAACCGTGATGTTCTCTTCCTTTTAAACAAGCTCAAGATCTTCACTGCAAAGCACCTTAAAACCGTTTGATGAAAGAACGTGACAAGCCTTGTCATTATAATCAACACGGACAACAAAACAAACAAGATCCTTGTACGTCTTATTGAATGCGTACAAATATTCGATATTAACACCGCTCTTGCTCAAAGTGTTTATCATCTTAGACAAACTTCCGGGTTCATCCGGAATAGCGACTGCGATAACGTGATTAACTCTTGCCAGAATATGGTTGTCAAGAAGGTAATCACGTGCCTTATCGGCATCTGAAACAATAACACGCATAATACCGAAATCCGCAGTATCTGCCAGCGAAAGCGCTCTCATATCGATCTGAGCCTTTGCCAGAATATCTGTAACGATACCAAGTTTACCTTCTTTGTTTTCAACGAAAATAGACAATTGTTTAATATTCATAACAAGCCTCCTTTAGAATTAGTGCAATTTACGTTTATCAACTACTCTTACTGCTTTGCCCTCGCTACGTGCAATTGATTTAGGAGCAAGTAGATGGACTTTAGGATTGATACCGAGCATTGTCTTGATGCTCTCTGCAAGCTTCTTCTCATATGCGGCCGTTTCTTTAACCGTGTCGCCGAATTGCTCGGGAAGAAGCTCAACGTTAATATCCAAAGTGTCGGTATTATTTACTCTGTCAACCACAATCTGGTAGTTGGGGGCATAACCTTCTTTTAAGAGTACGGTTTCAATCTGTGATGGGAACACGTTAACACCTCTGATAATAAGCATGTCGTCACTTCTGCCCATTGGCTTTGACATTTTAACCAGCGTTCTGCCGCATGAGCATTTTTCGCGGGTTAGCACGCAAATATCTCGTGTACGGTAGCGAAGAAGAGGGAAGGCTTCCTTTGTAATAGAAGTAAATACTAATTCGCCCTTACTGCCTTCAGGCAGAACTTCTCCCGTATCAGGGTCAATAATCTCTGCAATAAAATGGTCCTCATTAATATGCATACCTGATTGCTCCTCACACTCGAAGGCCACTCCGGGACCGGACGTTTCAGTCAAACCATAAATATCATATGCCTTAATACCTAAAGCCGCCTCGATGTCGTGACGCATTTCTTCAGTCCATGGCTCCGCACCGAAAATACCAACTCTAAGTTTATTGTCTTCCGGCTTATAACCGGCTTCCTTCAGGCTCTCTGCGATATACGCTGCGTAAGACGGAGTACAACATAAAATAGTAGAACCAAGGTCCATCATAAACTGGATTTGTCTCTCAGTATTACCGGAGGACATAGGGAGTGTCAGACATCCAACCTTATGTGACCCTCCGTTAAGTCCGGGACCGCCTGTAAAAAGGCCGTAACCGTAGCAAACTTGACAAACGTCATTCTCGTCGCCACCAACGGCAACAATTGCTCTTGCGCAACAATTTTCCCACAAATCTATATCATTTTGAGTATAAAAAGCAACAACTCTCTTACCTGTTGTACCTGAAGTAGACTGAATTCTGACGCAATCTTTAACGGGTACTGCAAGCAGTCCGTAAGGGTATGCATCGCGCAAATCACTCTTAGTAAGAAGAGGAAGCTTGTAAAGATCGTCGATTCCCTTGATATCGTCAGGCGTAATGCCTTTCTTATCCATTAAATCGCGGTAATAAGGAACGTTCTCATAAACGTGCTTGACTTGTTTAACAAGTCTTTCTGATTGAAGAGTTCGCATGTCTTCACGATTCATGGTCTCGACCTCTTCATTCCAATATCTTTTTGTCATTTTGTAATTCACCATAACTTTCAAATAGATTAAATCATCTCCTGAAATAGTATCACTTCATATTAGCTTTTGTCAATAAAATAACAGTACTTTTTCTTGACTTTTATATCAACTTGTAATACCATCTCCAAGGTATACTTATCTATCGGGAGATGATTTTTTGAGTACAATTTCAGATATATTTGCCAGCATGGTTTTCAACGATAGTGTTATGCGAGAACGCCTGCCAAAAGAAACATACAAAGCATTGCGCAAGACTATGAGCGAAGGTAAGACGTTACCGGGTGACATAGCCGGTATTGTAGCCAATGCAATGAAGGATTGGGCTATTGAGAAGGGTGCTACTCACTTTACACATTGGTTCCAGCCCATGACAGGCATTACGGCAGAGAAACATGACAGCTTTATATCTCCCGTCGACGATGGCCACGTTATTATGGAATTTTCAGGCAAAGAGCTTGTAAAGGGTGAGCCGGATGCTTCCAGCTTCCCATCGGGAGGTCTTCGTGCTACCTTTGAGGCGCGTGGATACACGGCATGGGATCCTACGTCTTATGCATTTATTCGTGAAAAGACTCTGTGCATTCCCACTGTCTTTTGCTCATTTGGTGGAGAAGCTTTAGATAAAAAAACACCGCTTCTTAAATCAATCGAAGCAATCAACAAACAGGCCACCAGAATTGTTCGTCTGTTCGGTGTTACAAACGTAAAACAAGTAAACGTTACAGTCGGAGCAGAGCAGGAATATTTTCTCATTGATAACGAAGTATACAAACAAAGAAGAGACCTTATTTTCACAGGCAGAACGTTATTTGGTAACCGTCCTCCAAAAGCACAGGAGCTTGACGACCATTATTTTGGATCTATTAAGCCACGTGTTAAAGATTACATGGATACACTTAATGAAGAACTGTGGAAACTGGGAATTCTTGCTAAAACAGAGCATAACGAAGCGGCACCCGCACAGCATGAGCTGGCACCGATTTTCACAGATACAAATAAGGCAACGGACCATAACCAGATTACAATGGACGTTATGAAGAAGGTTGCTCAAAGCAAAGGTCTGGTGTGCCTGCTTCACGAAAAGCCTTTTAGTAGTGTGGCAGGAAGCGGCAAACATAACAACTGGTCACTTTGTACAGATACAGGCGTGAATCTGTTAGAACCCGGCTCATCTCCTTTTGAAAATGCCCAGTTCTTACTATTCCTGTGCGCCGTGATCAAAGCAGTAGATTTAAATCAGGATCTTTTGCGTATATCGGTAGCAACGCCGGGTAACGATCACCGTCTCGGCGCAGCAGAGGCACCGCCTGCGATTATATCTATGTTCCTCGGTACGGAACTTACGGACATATTGACAGCAATAGAGACAGGTAAAACTTATGACGGCGCAAAGTCTTCTTATATGGAGATTGGAGTGCATACACTACCTAATTTTCCCAAGGATAATACTGACCGTAACCGTACGTCTCCTTTTGCATTTACCGGAAACAAATTTGAATTCCGTATGCCGGGATCGTCGCTTTCAATATCAGGCCCCAACATTATTCTGAATACTATTGTGGCTGACGTTCTTATGGAATTTGCAGACAAGCTGGAGCGCACAAAAGATGCTGAGGATTTTAAGGCAGAGCTTAACGATATTATCAAGACAACTATCAAAAAGCACAAGCGCATTATTTTCAACGGTAACGGATATACACAAGAGTGGCGCGACGAGGCGAAGAAACGCGGTCTTCTTGATTTGCCGTCTACACCGGATGCTCTTTCTCATTATACAGATAAGAAGAACATAGAGCTTTTTGCAAGACATAATATTTTCACAGCGGCTGAGGTTCACTCCAGAAAAGAGATTCTTCTTGAAAATTACTGTAAGGTTATTACTATTGAAGCCGCTACTATGGTCGAGATGGCTCAAAAAGACATTTTACCGGCTGCGTTGAGATACACAAAAGAACTTTGTAATATGATAAATGCAAAAGATAGTTGCAAAATCGAGCTGCCGTGCAGGGCAGAGCAGACTCTTGCCACCCAGCTTGCTACACTGAGCGACGAACTTCACGATGCTATTATCCGATTGGAATGCAAACTCAAAGAAGCTTCCGTTATTATCGCCATTGATAAAAAAGCAGAGTTTCTCCGCGATCAAGTTAAGGAACATATGGCTATTTTGCGTGAAAAGGCTGATAACATTGAATTACTGATTCCGTGCAATTGTTATCCGTATCCTGATTACGGTACTTTATTATTTAGTGTATAAGAAAGGAAGACAGAAAGATGTATAACTATAGAATATTTGATGCACATTGCGACACTCTTACCACTCTTCACGGCGATGATGATATTAGAAATGCTCCTCGTCATTTTAACCTGGCACAGGCTGACGAGTATGTGGGCTATACCCAGATTATGGCTTTGTGGACAGATATTGGCAGAGAAAGAACCCAGGAGAATATTGATATTAAGGTAAATAAGTACGTAAAAGTTTTCAATGAGATTGCATCTGAGAATCCTTCTTATGGAATTATAAAAACGAAAAAGGATTTGATGGACGACAGCTTTTCACATAAATTAATGCTGGCGATAGAGGGCGGAGAGGCTGTCGGTACAGAACTTTCCGGTGTCGAAAAACTTTATAACATGGGTGTACGTGCTATTGCACTTACCTGGAACAATCCATATATGATAAGCGATACAAACAGCTGTGCCATGCCGGGACACTCGCGTGGCGGCCTTACAGATTTTGGCATTAACGTGGTGAAAGAAATGGACCGTTTGGGCATGGTTGTTGACGTTTCACATATATCAGAAAAAGGCTTTTATGACGTTGCACAGACAACTGTAAATCCATTTATGGCATCACACTCAAATGCTAAAGCTTTGTCAGGACATTCCAGAAATCTTACAGACGATCAGTTCCGTGTGCTTATGCAAAAAGGCGGCGTTACCGGCATGAATATGTACAACTCCTTCCTTACTAACGGTGGCAATCGAGCAACTGTTGATACGGTAGTAGCCCATATCGAACATTTTGCGGCACTTGGCGGCATTGACAATATCGGAATGGGAACGGACTTTGACGGAATAGACGTAGGGCCGGAAGGAATAGACGGAGCAAGAGATTTGTACAAACTCTTTGACCGCCTGGCTTCTTTAAACTATACCCAAGAGCAAATAGATAAAATATCACATAAAAATATGGAGAGAGTATTTATGGAGGTTTTAAAATGATTGACATTAAGATTTTGCGTGAGAATCCTGACCTTGTCAGAGAGAATATTAAAAAGAAATTTCAGGACCACAAGCTTGGTCTGGTAGATGAGGTTCTTGAACTTGACGTAAAGAACAGACAGGCAATCGCCAGAGGAAACGATGCACGTAAAGAAAAAAATGAGATCAGCCAAAAGATCGGTGTTCTCATGCGCGAAGGGAAAAAAGAAGAAGCCGGCGCCATGAAGGCGAGAGTTGCAGAGATTAACAAAGAACTCCTTGATATTGAACAACAGGAGGCTGAATATGCCCAGGCTATTAAAGAGCGTATGATGAAGATACCAAATTTTCTCCATGACTCAGTGCCTATCGGCAAAGATGATAGCGAAAACGTTGAGATAAAAAAATACGGCGAGCCTGTAGTGCCGTCTTATGATATCCCGTATCACTCAGATATTATGGAGCGGTTTTGCGGTATTGATCTTAATGCTGCACGTAAAGTAGCAGGTAACGGTTTTTACTATTTAATGGGAGATATAGCAAGACTTCATTCAGCAGTACTTGCGTACGCAAGAGATTTCATGATAAGCAAAGGCTTCGTATACTGTATTCCGCCGTATATGATAAGAAGTGATGTAGTTACAGGTGTAATGAGTTTCGAAGAAATGGATGCCATGATGTATAAGATTGAAGGAGAAGATCTTTACCTTATCGGTACGTCTGAACACTCTATGATCGGCAAATTCAAAGATGAGATACTCAAAAAAGCTGATTTGCCATATACAATGACCTCATATTCACCTTGTTTCCGTAAAGAAAAAGGAGCACACGGTATTGAAGAACGCGGTGTTTACAGAATTCACCAGTTTGAAAAACAGGAAATGATCGTTGTTTGTGAACCTGAAGACAGCTATGACTGGTATAACAAGATGTGGTCTTATACAGTAGAGCTTTTCCGTAATTTGGATATTCCGGTACGCACTCTTGAATGTTGCTCAGGCGACCTTGCAGATCTTAAATCTAAATCTGTTGACGTAGAAGCATGGAGCCCGCGCCAGAAGAAATATTTCGAAGTAGGTTCTTGCTCCAACCTTACAGACGCTCAAAGCCGCAGACTGGGCATAAGAATTAAAGGTGAAAATGGCAATTACTTTGCACATACGCTTAATAATACTGTTGTTGCCCCTCCTCGTATG
>JAFWZX010000009.1 GCA_017517275.1 Clostridia bacterium | reverse complement strand
TAGCAGTAAGCATAATAGCTATCGCCAGGATAAGTGCCTGGGAACGTCTGAATAATTTGGAATAGTCACTCATTATTCCTTTTCCTCCTGATTTATTATTATCTGCAAAGGGCCTGTAGATAAGTACTTACTACTAACAGGGCATAATTATACCCCACCCTTTATTGATACATAACAATTCTAACCTATACTCATATAAATTGCAACAGTAGTATCCCTGTTTTTTTTGTGTTTTTTTTGGTAATTTACAAAACGTTTTCACCGGGCTTACGTTTTCTACATATTATATAAATGTCATATTAATTGATTTTCCAGGCGGTTTATTAATGTATAAATATAGATATGAAGTTACAGCAAGCAAGCTAAGCGGATGCGTTGATATCAGTGGGTCAAAGAATGCAGTCTTACCTATTTTAGCAGCTACACTTATAAACAAATCTGTATCTTACGTTGATAATTGCCCGTCCCTGTCAGATCTGGACGTTGCAATTGATATTTTGAAAACATATGGCTGTGCTGTTGAAAAAACCGGGAAAAGCATCATGGTAGATGCGACAAAAGCTACCTATGTCAGCGTTCCGAAGCAGCTTGCTTCTAAGTGCAGAGCGTCTCTGGCTTTCTTAGGGAGCAGCGTGGCAAGATTCGGCATGGCAGAGTTTACACTGCCCGGCGGATGCGTTCTGGGGCCAAGACCAATTGATATGCACGTAGACGTGATGCGTTTATTAGGTCTTGAAGTGATGGGCCTTGACAGAATAACGGTTCAAGGAAAAGTTATTGACACTAACATTTTGCTTCCCTATCCCAGTGTAGGTGTTACTGAGAATATAATGATGATAGCAGCCGCCAATAATTGTTCTGTACGTATAAAAAACGCTGCAAAAGAGCCTGAGATCGTTAATCTTGCCGTTTATTTATCTGCCCTCGGTGCTGACATCAAGGGAGCCGGTACTGGCACAATTGTTATAAAGGGACACAGCTTGACTCCACGTAACGTGCGTATTTGCGTAATTCCTGACAGAATTGAGGCTGCAACGTATTTGATTGCAGGAGCAGTATCAGGCTCAAACGTTACTGTGCGAAAATGTTTGCCCGGGCATATGAGCAAACTTCTTACCTTATTATATAATATGGGCTGTAATATTGACGTAGGCAAAGATTACGTCCGTCTTGTTCAGGGTCGTTTAGATAAGAAGCTAAAGCCGCCTTTATTTATCGAGGCAAAACCATATCCTTGCTTTCCTACCGATATGCAGCCCCCGACCGTTGCAATGCTAAGTGTTATTACGTCGAAAAAAAATCCTACTGTAGTTACCGATACTGTTTTCCCCGGCAGATTTGCTCTTTGCACTGAGCTTATGAAGATGGGTGCTGATATTCATATGCTCAAAGGTGGCTGTATGTTAGAAGGTCTTCGTTTTGATGCTCCCGTTCCCTCAAAGGAGCTTATCTCTCATGATCTGCGTGCAGGCGCGGCTTTGATAGTGGCGTCTTTGTGCTGTGACGAAGGCGCTGTGTGCCATATTTATGATAACGGTTTTATTGAGCGTGGATATGAAAATATATCAGAAAAATTTTCGCAGATAGGTGGCAAAGTTTCTCTAAAGCTGATACAATAAGTACAGTTATTTTTAGCAAAGGAGACAGGATATGAATAAGAAACAATTACTTGATACCTTTTCAAATCCCGGTAATGAATATCGCGGCAAGCCTTTCTGGTCATGGAACGGCGAGCTTGAGGCAGATGAGCTGATCCGTCAGGCTAACGTTATGAAGGAAATGGGCCTGGGCGGTTATTTTATGCACTCTCGTACAGGTTTGATCACAGAATACCTTGGCGACGAGTGGTTTGACCTTATTAATGCCGTATCTGATGAGAGTGAGCGCATCGGTATGGAGGCTTGGCTCTATGACGAGGACAGATGGCCTTCAGGAAGCGCCGGCGGTAAGGTTACAGTTGACGAGCAGTACAGAATCAAATCTATCGAGCTTTTTGAGATGAGTTTAGAGCATTATAAGGATCATAAGGATGAATTCGACAGAGTTTTGGAGATTTTCACAGGTAAGCCTGACGGTTATACCTTGACTGATTATAAGAAAGTCTCCGAAGAAGAACTTGATGCTATTGATTCTTTGGCAGACGGTTATAAGGTGTTACTCTTTAAGGTGTCCAATGAGAAACCTAATAATAATTATAACGGTAATACTTATATTGATACGATGAGCTATGAAGCTACAGCGCGTTTTATCGAGATGACCCATGAGAAATATAAGGAGAAATGCGGTGACAGACTCGGTACTACGATTAAAGGCATTTTCACAGACGAGCCTCACAGAGGGCATTTACTTGATAATCTGTCTGACACAGATGGTGTAAGACAATGTAAAACTGCTTATACCAATGACATTTTCGAGGAATTTGAGAAGCGCTACGGCTATGATCTGCGTCCTATTCTGCCGGAGATTTTCTACCATATCGACGGTAAGCGTTTTTCCAGAGCAAGACTTAATTACGTTGACTTGGCAGACAACCTTTTCCTGGAAAGATTTGCAAAGCCTCTTAATGATTGGTGTATAGCTAATAACATTGATTTTACAGGTCACGTTCTCCATGAAGATTCTTTGACAAACCAGACTGAGCCTCAGGGTTCTTTGATGCGTTTCTACCAATATCAGGGAGTGCCGGGTGTTGACGTTCTGTCTGAGCATAATACGTGCTACTGGATTGTAAAGCAGCTTGCTTCTGCTTCAAGGCAGCTTGGTAAGAAATGGATGCTCTCCGAGCTCTACGGATGTACCGGCTGGCAGTTTGATTTCAAGGGTCAGAAGGCAACCGGTGACTGGCAGGCTTTGTACGGTATCAATCTAAGATGCCAGCATTTGTCTTGGTATTGTATGGAAGGTGAATCTAAACGTGACTACCCCGGCAGTATTCTCCATCAGTCTACGTATTGGCAGGATTATTCGTATCTTGAGACGTATTTTGCCCGTTTTGGCTTGATGATGATGCAGGGTGCACCTATTTGTGACGTTCTCGTTATGAATCCTATTGAAAGTATCTGGCCTCAGATTCATATCGGTTGGGCTCGTTGGATTACTCTTAAAGACGGAGAAATCGCACCTGTTGAGCATAATTACTTTAAGCTTTTCCATATTTTGGCTAAGAATCATATTGACTTTGACTACGGCGAGGAGCAGATGATGGCCGGCATGTACAGCATCGGCTGTGAAAACGGTCAGGCTGTTTTGAGCGTTGGTCAGGCTAAATACAAGACTGTCGTTGTTGCAGGTATGCTTACAATGCGTCCTACGACCGCAAAGATTCTCAAAGAGTTTATGGAAGCCGGCGGCAAGGTTATATTTGCAGGAGACGTTCCTGCTTATATTGATGCAGAAGAGTCCTCCGTTCCTGCTGAGCTTGCACAGATGAGTAACGCAGTTAACGTTGCCTTTGAAGAGGATGACGTTGTTGCAGCAGTTCGCAAGGAAATCTCTTGCGATATCGTTATTTCCAGCAAAGCTGTTATTTCACAGGCACGTTATGATGCTGAGAATAATTCTGTTTACGTTGCCATGGTAAATACTGACAGAAAAGAAGCTGTCTGCGACATCAAATTAACAGCTGAGCTCGCTTCCCTGCCTATCTGCTGTGATAAGCCGGTAGTTGAGCAATGGGATCTGGCAACAGGTGTGAGATATCAGATTCCTTATACTGTTGACGGCGGCATTATTTCAGTTGACTTCGATATGTATTCCGCAGCAGATAAATTCTACGTTATTACTGCAGCGTATGATGAGTATTATGAGCTGCCCTTATGCAGTCAGAAGATTACGTCTTCTGATGACGATTGTAAGATTGACGGTGAGCTGACAGTTGATTATAAGCTTAGCGAACCCAACATCTGCGTATTGGATATGTGCAGTGCTAAGTTCGATGATGCAGAATTTGAAGGAGAAGCACTTAAGGTTGACCGTCAGATACGTGCTAAGATCGGTATTGAGGCACGTGGCGGCGAGATGCTGCAGCCTTGGTTTACTAAGCTCAATTGCAAGGACGTATACGGCGAAGTTACTCTTAACTATGCTTTCTATTGCGACAAAGTGCCGAACGGTCCTGTGTTCCTGGCAGCTGAACGCCCTGAGAATTTCGAATATTCTATTAACGGAATTGTTCTTGAGAATAAAGATCCTAAGGATTTCTGGATTGATATTACGTTTAAAAAGCTTTACATACCTGCAGGCGCCATCGTTAAGGGTAAAAACGTCATTACTGCTAAAGTTTCCTTTATGCGCTCTACAAATATTGAATCACTCTACCTCGTAGGTGACTTCGGTGTTCACGTTGAAGGCAACAAACGTACTCTTACTGCCCTACCGGCAAAAGTTGGCTTCAAGAATATTATTAATTATGACCTGCCATTCTATTCCGGCAAGCTTACTTACGTTATACCGGCTCGTGCTATCAAAGCTGCTAATAAGAATGCTAAATTCATTAAGATTGATAAATTCTGCGGTTCTTTGGTAAAAGTAAATGGCGCAGGCTGTGATAAATCCGAAGAAGTCGTTATCGGTTGGGATCCTTATATGGCTAATATCGAAAAATGGATTAAGGCTGATAAAGATATTGAAATTACACTTGTTTGTTCAAGAAGAAATACTTACGGCCCGCTTCACCTCGTTCCACCGATTCAAGGTGCCTACGGTCCGGCTCACTGGGTAACAGGCGGAGATAACTGGTCAGATGATTACGTTTTGATTGACAGCGGTATCTTTGGTTTGTCTATTGGCTGACAGTAATAATTTACAAATTAAGGCGCGGCATTGAGCTGCGCCTTTTCTTATATTCAGTTACAGCGCGGCATTGAGCTGCGTTTTTCTTATAAACTATATATGTTAAAACTTATTATAGTGAGATTGTTTTGATATATTAAGCAGTACACCCATTGCCGCCATAAGGATGACAAGTGACGTTCCGCCATAGCTAAAAAGCGGCAATGAAATACCTGTTACCGGCATTGATTTTGACACAACTGCCAGATTCATTATAACCTGAATTGCAATTAAGGACGTTATGCCGGTTGCAAGCAATGAGCCCAGGCGGTCCGGCGCGTTTACCGCAATCTTGTAGCCCCGGAATATAAACAGAGCAAACAGGCAAATTACGATTGTAACGCCCACAAAACCTAATTCTTCCGCAAGTATTGAGAATATAAAATCGTTATACGGCTCCGGAAGATACATGTATTTCTGCACACCCTGGCCAAAACCTCTTCCGAACAACCCGCCTGATCCGATTGCATATAAGGACTGTTCTATTTGGTAATTATCTACTTCGCCCGAGCTTTCCTTGTCAAAAAACAGCTTAATTCTGTCTACTATATACGTCAGTGAGAATTTATCCGAGTCAAAAACATTTGGAAAATATTTTGTAATCAGTATAAGGCCTAGCACAAACAGCCCGGCTAAAATAATAAGGGCAATATAAGTCGGCATGCGGACTTTGCCCATAATCATCATAACTCCCAGAACAAATAAGCAGATTACAACGCAGCTCATGTGAGGCTGAGCCGCAATCAAAAGAAGGCCTAATACCGCCGGTACGAAATAAATCACAAGTCCCATAAGGCGCTGTGCCTTAAAGGCTAATCCCGGTCGTGAAAAAACGTATGCCAGGAAAAAAATCAAAGCGATTTTAAAAACCTCTGACGGCTGAAATTCCACTCCGATATTAAGCCAGCGCTTTGCGTTATTATATACACTACCAATCAGCAGGACTAATATCAGCAATATGATACTCACTACGTACAGCGGGATCGAAAACCTGGATAGTAGCTTATAATCTCCCCAATTTGCGATTATCAGCATAATTATCGTACCGCCCACAGCAAACAATATCTGTTTTGTAAGAATAGTATAGGCAGACGAAGACGTACTAAGGCGGTAAGCAGCAGCGGAAGACGCGCTAAACACCATCATGGTGCCCATGCCTACCAGAAGTATAATTGACAACAATAACCAGAAATCCATCTGTTCAGATCTGATGGTTTGGCGAAACTTTTCAGCAATTTGTATGGATTTTTTTTTAATTTTTTCCTGGCTGTCGTCCATTTTACCTGTCTTACCTCCTATTCTTACTGTCTTGATTAAATATTTATGTTACGCAATAGCAAAATATGCCACAACACAGCAAAACAACGTAAAAGTCCAAAAAACGTGAACTACCTTCTTCTCGCTCCAGCCGGACAGTTCAAAATGATGATGTATCGGCGACATTTTGAAGATCCTCTTTCCATGTGTAAGCTTAAAATATCCTACCTGGATTATCACGGACAGCGCTTCAATGACAAACAGAAGGCCTGCAAGTAAAAGCATCAACGGACGGTTGATTGCAATGGCGCAAATACCGATAGCGCTTCCAAGGGCCAGAGATCCTGTATCTCCCATGAAAACCTTGGCAGGCTTATAGTTATATATGAGAAAGCCCAGCAGAGCACCTGCAAATATTATTGAGAAGTACGTTACGTCATTATTATGAATCTTAAAGTATGAAGCAGCAGCAAAAAAGGCAAAAACAAGAAGTGAGCTTCCGGCACATAAGCCGTCTAATCCATCTGTCAGATTGACAGCATTTGTCACGGAAATCAACACTATGATTATAAGAGGAATATACGCCCAGCCTATATTAAACTGGATTTTTTTTACAAACAGGTCTATGACGACAACAGTATTGTAATCCGCGATAAAATACATATAGCAGGCAAATGCGGCTGAAACGAGTATCAGGAATAACATCTTCTGCTTCGCGTTAAGTCCGTCTTTGCTCTTGCGTTTTATTTTTAAGAAATCATCCAGAAAGCCTACTAATGCAAAGGCCAATACTGTAACCAGCATCACAAACAAATCTGTGTAGCCTTTTGAAAAACCAATATACAGTATGCACGGGATTATGGCGGTCAGGAAAATTATGCCACCGATTGTAGGTGTTCCCTGCTTTGCCAGATGTGTTTGCGGTCCGTTATCTCTGATAGTTTGTCCGAATTTTAATTTCTTTAACATCGGTATGTATATTGGACCTGCCAGTACTGCTAATGCGAAAGTCACAATAAAACATATACACAATGCGATTACCATTTTGTTGCACCTCTTATCAATTATTCATATACTCTTGCAAGGCATTTGCAACAGTATTCATTTTCATAGAATTAGAGCCTTTTACTAATATTGCAACGTTTTTGCTTTGCATACAATAGTGATCAATCAGCTCTTTTAAAACGTTTACCGTATCGTCAAGCTCGTCTGTCATAAACTTGCGGCCGCGGAATTTGCTTCCGTAATGCTCAGCCAGCCTGCCATACGCAACAAGTATGTCTGCACAAAACGATGCAGCCTCACCTACTTCTTCATGTGCCTTGCATGAAAAAGTTCCAAGCTCCAGCATATCTGCTAAAGCGGCTATTTTTATATCTGCTTTCATTCCTGACAGTACAGACAGTGCGGCTTTCATTGATTCCGGGCCGGCATTATACGTATCGTCGATAATCGTTCCTTTAGCAGTTGTGATTATCTTTTGTCTTATAACGTCTTCGCCTCCAAATTCTGTCAGGCATGCGATGGCCTTGTCAATGTCTACGTCCATAAGGAGGGCGCAGGCCAGCGAGGCAGCTGCGTTCATAAGATTGTGTGCACCGGGCACGTTAATTGTAACGTCAAGGCGCTTTTCGGCCGTTTGGGCGCCTGGGGTTGTTCGGGCAGCATACCGGGCGGTTTCTGCATAACACAATGTAAACATCTGAGACTTGTCAGTGCTCTGCGCATTGCAAATCCTAAAATCACATTTTTCATCCGTTCCAAAATACCTAACGAGTATTTTATCTGCACCGTATTCTGCCAATATTTGTAAGACAGCCTCTTTATTTGACAGCATAATATCGTCACCGTTTAGGAGTAAAACGCTTTTTTCGCTATTTTCCATACCGAGGACAATCTCAAGCTTTGCTCTTAAAATATTCTGCTGAGAACCCAAAAGTTCTATGTGAGCAATGCCAATATTTGTTACAACAGCAACGTGTGGACGGAAAATCTCTGTCAAGTATTTTATCTGGCCAAGGCCTCTCATTCCCATTTCACATACAGCAAACTCAGAATCCTCAGGCATGTCATAAATTGTCATCGGAAAACCAATCTCGCTGTTGCGGTTACCTTGCGTTTTATGTGTATTACCGCCGGCACTAAGGCAGCAAGCTATCATTTCCTTTGTAGTAGTCTTCCCTACGCTGCCTGTTACGGCAACCTTACGCAGAGTCAGCATTTCAGCGTCATTAAGCAGGCCGCCGGCAATTATTCCCATAGCTTTTAAAGTGTCTTCAACGTATACGATTGTCGCTTTTTTTAAAAGGGCTGAAGCTATGTCACTTTCTATTTTACGTCTGTAATTTTCCTCAGCAAGTATTACCGCGGCCCCCTTCTCAATTGCGCATGCTATATATTCATGGCCGTCGGTGCGCTCGCCGTGAAGGGCAACGAACATGGAACCTTTCGTTACTTTACGCGAATCTACAACAACTTGTGAGATTACAATATCATTATTTGTTTGTTGATTTAACCCTAAGAAACGGTAAATTCTGTTAAGCGTTATCCTCATTTATTTTCCTCTTTTCCAGAGCCTGGGCAACAACCTGGCGTTCGTCAAAGTGAATAGTGTGGTCTTTGAAAATCTGTTCAGTCTCATGCCCTTTCCCTGCGAGTATGATAACGTCCCCGGGCTGAGCATTACAGATAGCATACTCAATCGCCTGTCGTCTGTCAACAATGCATATGTATTTTCCGTTTGTTTCTTTGATACCTTCTTCTATGTCCCGACAAATGCTAAGCGGATCCTCACTGCGGGGATTATCTGAAGTAATTATTGTAAAATCCGCATGTTCGCCGGCAGTTTTTCCCATAAGAGCCCTTGGCCTATTTCTGTCTCCTCCGCAACCAAAGAGTATAACTGTTCGTTTTGCATACTCCTTTACCGTGTCAATAATATTTGCTATCGAGTCGGGATTGTGTGCGTAGTCAATGAGCACCGAAAAGTCACGTCCCGTGGGAACAGTCTCAGCTTTTCCGGGCACAAATACGTCTGCAAGTCCACGGCAGATACTGTCTGTGTCTATGCCTTCTATATAAGCTGCGATAAAAGCCGTTAACGAATTATATACTGTGAAAAGTCCAGGAATCGGAACTGTTACGTGACTTAAAACTGTGCCCTCATCCCGTTTCAGCACGTCATATTCAACTCTGTCCGGGTGTTTTTGTATGTTTATAGCCGTAAAGTCGGCGCACTTGTCTATATCTGTCGATAACGTATATATTACAACTTTTTCCTTGGATTTTCTTGCCGATTCTATCATTTTTGAACTATAACTATTATCAACGTTGATTATTGCATTTTTGCACATTGTAAAGAGTTTTGCCTTTGCATCAGCATATTCTTCCATGTTCGCATGTTCATTTTCACCGATATGATCGGGACTGAGATTTGTGAACGCAGCCGTTTTAAATTTCAAGCCTCCTACGCGGCTAAGCGCCAATCCCTGGGAAGAAACCTCCATTATGCAGGCTTTTGAGTCACATTCTAACATTTGGCAGAGCATCTGCTGTATGTCGCATGCCTCGGGTGTGGTGCGCACAGCGGGGATTTTATTTTCACCGATTATATTAAACATGGTTCCGATTAATCCGCACTGTATACCGGCATGTGTGTATATTGATCTAAGCAAGTATGACGTGGTTGTTTTTCCTTTTGTGCCTGTTATACCAATTAATGACAACTTTGCAGAGGGATCACCGTATAAAATAGTGCAAAGCGGTCCTATCGCACTGCGCGTATCTAAGACAGGTGCGTAGACTGCGTCCGGGCACGCCGGTCTTACACAGTCTGTATCCTGAATCAGGAAGGCCCGTGTGCCGTTTGCTATCGCCTGCGGTATGTATTTGTGGCCGTCTGTTACATAGCCTTTTATGCAAACAAATATTGAATTTGCGTTGCATTTGCGACTGTCAATTTGTATGTTGTCAATATCTATATCACCGTATTTGAGTTGTTCGTCTGTTAAATTAAAAAGATTTTTTAGTTTCATTATCCGAATGCCTCCGTGTCGTTATTTTCCAGTGTTATTGTGATTACACTTCCTTTTTCTACCTTTGTACCCGGCTCTATCGACTGTGATATTACCACACCGATGTTGTCGGCTTTCATATTAAGTCCCAGTTCTGACAGCAGATCGTTTGCTTCTTGCAACGTCATTCCGATGAGTTTTGGCACTGTTACAGTGAATTTTACAGGATTTTCCTTTGTGTATATGATTACTTTTGAGTTACTGTTGATGTAAGTGTTAGGTGCCGGGATTTGTTCAGTGACAATAGTTGTGTCATAGTCGCCGTCTGCGTCTGCCAGAGTAAATGAAAAGCCTTTTTTTCCCAATAAATCGGCGGCATCTTTTACTGTCATACCCACGATCTTGGGTACGTAACTTTTTACCATCATATTTTCATCGTCAAGATCTGTATATCTTCGTTCTACTTCCATATAGGTGAGTATTTTATCAAATAGATTTCCTGCAACAGGAGCTGCCTGGCGGCCGCCTGAGGCTGAACCTACTGTAGGATGGTCTAATACAACAAGGATGACAAGTTCCGGATTGTCTGCAGGTGCAATGCCGCAGAAGGATACGATATACCGTCCGTCTGTGTCTGTTGTAAGCGTCTCTGACGTGCCTGTTTTACCTGTAACTCGGTAGCCGGCTACGTATGCATTGCTTCCCGTACCGTCTGCTACTACCTGCTCTAATATGCTAAGGAGCGTTTTAGACGTAGAGCCGGAAATAACCTGTCTGACTGTATTTTCATTGTATTTTTTTATTACAAGGCCGTCGCTGTTTACCACTTCCTTTACAATCAACGGGGTGCGCAGGTAGCCTCCGTTTGCTATGGCGCAGTAAGCCGTTGCCAGCTGTATCGGAGTAATCTGTATTCTCTGGCCGAAAGCTGTTACGGCAAGGTCGATATCCGTTGGATTGGAGTGAAAAATACTGCCTGCTTCGCCTTCAAGTTCTATTCCTGTTTTATCATTAAAGCCAAAGGCCTTTATATACCTGTAATAGCACGGAATGCCGATTTTTTCAACGGCAAGCTTTGAAAAAACAGGGTTACAAGAGTTTTTCACAGCTTCTTCGAACGTTTCGTTTCCGTGATCTCCGTTTTTGCGCCAGCAGTGGATCGTCCAGCCGGCAAGAGAATACGGAGCGTCGCTTACGGGACTGGTAGCTGTTATAAGATTTTCTTCCAAGCCGATTGCGGAAGTGATTGATTTAAATGTAGAGCCCGGTTCGTATGTGTCTACCAGAGCTTTATTGCGCCATACGGTGGCATATAACGTCTGTACGTCTTGTGTTGTATGCCCGTTCCAATTGTCATCTTGGATGCTGTCAGGTTTGGCATACGGGTCGTTTAGATCGTAGTCCGGATATGAGGCCATTGCGAGTATCTCGGCTGTCTCGGGCTTCATAACGACTATCGTGCCGCCTCGCTGGGCGCCGTATGTGTCTATGGCATTTTTTAGTTCTTCTTCTACCATTTTCTGGATAGTCGCATCAATTGTCATTACTACGTCGTAGCCATTTACGGGATCAAGGCGCGTTACCTCGTCATACGGAAGTTCGTTTCCGTATACGTCAACAGCCGTGATAATGCGCCCGGGTGTACCTGACAGATATTTGTCGAAAGTCGATTCGATGCCGCCTAACAATCCTTGGTCGTCTTTGCCGGTTATTCCTATTAAATGTGAAGCGAGCCTGCCATTGGGATAATATCGTACACTGTCTTCATCAACGTATACGCCCTTTATTTTTTTATCTTTTATCCACTTCTCTACCTCGTCTCCTACTGATATATCTACTTTCTCCGCAACAACCTTATATCGCGATTTTTTAGCGGAAATCATTTCCAGTATTTCATCATATTCTACGTCAAGGATTGAGCTAAGGCCTCCGGCTACCTTTTCTTTGTAGCCCGGATTGTTTTTATCCGTATTTCGTATTACGTAAGGGTCAATTGTAACGATGTTTGCTGCTATGCTGACGGCAAGAACGTTTCCGTTTCGGTCGGTAATCGTTCCTCTGTCTGCACTTATTGTTCGCCACGAATTTTGCTGTTGGTAAGCCTTTTCCTGGTATTCTTCACCTTTTATAATCTGTAAATATGCAAAACGGACTAACAGCGCGCAAAGAACCGTCAAAAGAATAATGCACAAGAGGTATGTTTTCCATCTTGTGCCCGGATGAACGTCTTCGCTTTTATATGTAAAAGTTTCTTTTATTTTACGTTTTAATTCTTTTTTTTCCAATTTTCCACACGCCTTTGCTCTTTTTTCACATAATTATACTATGCCAAAAAACAGCTTTATATTATCAAATATTTTTTCATACCATGCTCGTGTATCTATGTTCCGAGTCAGAACCATGTCTGCAAGCTCTGTCTGATCCTCTATTTTTACGTCTATATATGTTATTTGATACGTTAAAGGCTTGTGCATGTTAAGCTTTTCAGTGGCAATTTTTGATATTTCTGAGATGCTCATGGCACCTTCTATATTTGCCTGGGTTATTTTTATCTGCGATTGTATCTCGTTATATTCTTGTTGTAATTCGTGGTTTGTGTAATTTATCTGTGTTATTGAGGCAAATCTAAAGGCAACAGTAAGGCCAAGAGCAAAAATAATCACCATTAAAGCGATTACGTGCTTTTTCGTCTTGCGGTCCTCTTTTTTCTTTTTTATCTCGTACAGGACGGGGTTGGTTTCTTTCGGCTTTTCTACGCTTACATAAAGATTCTCAGCTCCGTTTGTATCGTATTTTAATGGACTTGTGCTTCTCATTTTGCTGCTCTTTTCTCAAAAACTCTTAGCTTCGCGCTATGTGATCTGTTGTTTATCGCCAGCTCTTCGGGTGTCGCCGTTATAGGCTTGCCGGTTATGACCTTTCCTTTCGTTTTTTTCCCACATACGCAAACCGGGAAGTCCGGAGGGCACGTACAGGGATTCATCGCCTCTTTGAATTTATTTTTTACAATTCTGTCCTCAAGTGAATGAAAAGTGATTATGCACAGTCTCCCGCCTTCATTTAATATATCAATTGCAGCGTCTATCGCCTGCTTTAAAACTTCCAATTCCTGATTTACTTCTATCCTTATAGCCTGAAACGTCCTTTTTGCCGGATGCCCTCCTGCGGCTCTGGCTTTCGCCGGAATTGCTGCTTTTATTATTTCTACCAGCTCAAAAGTGGTTTCGATAGGCTTTTTTGCTCTTCTTTGTACAATCATTGCTGCTATTCTTGCGGCCCATTTTTCTTCTGCATAATCCCGCAGGATTCGCGTAAGTTCCTTTTCACTGTATTCATTTACCACCGTTGCGGCAGTCAAGCCCCCGTCTTTGTCCATCCTCATGTCAAGAGCGCTGTCAAAACGGTAGCTAAAACCTCTTTCCGGAGTATCCAGCTGGTGGGATGATACTCCAAGGTCCAACAAAATTCCGTCTGCACCACACTGGTTCTCGGCAGTGATTCCCCTGTGTTGTTCCACGGTTTTTTCAACAACTTCCTTGATTGTTGAAAAATTCGCCTTAACTACGACGTAGGAACCCTCACTATCGACGTTCGTCAGCTTTTCACCTGCAGCTTTAATAGCATCCTCATCCTGGTCAATGCCGATCAGCAACCCGCCGCTACTAAGACGCGAGAGAATCTCGGACGAATGTCCTGCACCGCCGAGCGTACCGTCTACGTATGTGCCGTTTGATTTTATTGCAAGACCATCAAGACACTCGTTTAGCAATACCGGAATGTGTGAAAATTCCTCTTCGTTATTACCATTTTCTGTAAAAATATCCCTATCACGTTTCATCATCTTTGTGTTTCTCGCAGTACAGTATGAACTGATCCTTATCCCATAACTCAACGTGATCGTAAGCACCAATAATATGCACGTTTTTGTCCAATTTGATATGTTCCCGCAAAGGCTGCTGGATTGTAACGCGGCCTTGAACGTCAAACTGGCACTCTTGCATATAAGATAATTTGTTTCTTACTTTGTAACTGACTTGTTTGTTGTCAAGATCCTGACCTTTGAACTGCTCTATGATATTCTCGAGCTCTGACTCCGGATAAATGTTTACGCAGGCATCGTTTCCCTTGAGGATGATGATTTTTTCCCCTAAGGCTTCCCTGAATTTAGCAGGGATAACTACCCTGCCCTTAGCGTCTATGGTGTTGTAATAACCGCCAAAAAACACCTAACGTAACCTCTTTCTCATTAGTACATTTTGCTCTTGAAAAGCAATTCATCTTTTGTAAATAATTTTCTTTAGTAAATCAAAGTTCATTTTTTTGTGAATGAACTCTTTTTCTTTTGTAAAAATGATTTTCTTCTGTACTTCAGTCGAGTTTTTTTGTTAATAACCCGCTTTATCTTTTGTAAAAAAAGTGTAAATCGTTTTTTTATTAGGCATCAGCGTTTTTTCTACCACTAATCACCCCAAAATGACTCCATTTACCACCGACATGCCTATAATACACCATTATTATTTATAGTGCAAGACTTTTTTTTATTTTTTTATATGTCAAAAGCAAAAAAATATCGTCAAGCTCTGTTTTTCTATGATTTGCGAGAGCTATTGAAAAAAGTTTTTTCAATAATGTCGCTCTTCGTGAAAAAAAACGTCATTTAGGAAATAAAATATATAGCATTATTTTCACTTCAGTTTTAAAGAGACTGAAAAAGTATGGCATTTTGCACGGTACATAATGCGGTTTTATGAGTATAAATATTTGCAAGAGTTTCATTTGGGAAATATTTTACAGTTTCAAATCCATGAAGTACAATATATGCATGACGTACTTTTCAGATTTACCTTTAGATAATAGTGCTCCCGTCGATGTGTACGCTCTTTTGCGAACACAATATTTGACTGCCATAAAAACTAAAAAGGAAATTGAAAATCATCTTATAGGAATGGCGGATCCCGGCGAAATCCGTTTTTATAAGAAAAAAGTTAGATATATGCCTAAAGGCTCCTCTACCCCGCGTACATATGAATATAATTGTCATTATATAAGAGAGAAAATCGTGACAGATGATAATAAAGTACGTCATATTACACATTTTTTAACGAATAGTAAATATGAAGAAATAAAACGGCAATCTGATTTATACCATTTCCTGTCATCTCAGTTAGAGGACATAAAAAATATAATTCAGCGGGTAAAGAAGATGATATTATCCAATTTTTACCATCATCCCGATGATATTCCTGATTTGTGCGAAGAAGAAAACATGGCCTATGAAGAAATTCGTCGAACTGAAAAAAATCGTAACCTCCACAAAACCAATCGCTATGCGTGGTCTCCGGAGAAATATAAGTGTGCAAACAGCAATAACGATGTTTTTATGTCCAGGGCAGAACTATTGATTCACGACGCTTTTATGCACTGCGGTCTAACTCCACAGTACGAGACAAAATTGAAGATTGATTATACTGTAACAGATCCCGAGCTGGGTAATGTAACGGAAGATTCAAGGATTTTTTACCCGGATTTTAAGTGTTCATGTAATGGAAAAACGTATTATATTGAGTATTTCGGCATGATGAATGACCCGGAATACTATAATGATGCATGTAAAAAAATAGAAAAATATATTAAGAATGGTATCATTCCCGGATACAATATGATTGCGCTGTGTTCCGGCGACTCTAGTGCAATTCAGATGGAGCCCGCAGTTCAGGTATTGCGCGAAATCGTTTCCGGACGCAACTTGCTGAAAAGGGAAAACTTGAATTCTTTACCGGGAATTATTCGGCTTGATACTCTAAACAACTGGTCTCTGCCATCTAAAATTAAAAAGCTACTTATTCGATCCTCCCAGAAATTTGTGCAAAAAAATCACAAATATAAATCTTCCGAAAAATGGATACAATGAAATTTGTATTAATTTTTCTACTATAGTTCTGCCATTTTTTTACATTGAGTTAAACGTAGTTAGAATTTTATTGTTCTCACGCGCTAATTTTGTTAACAATGTAACGTTCTATTTGCAAAACACGGATGATTTACAGTTATCGCTGGGCCTTTTGTGAATAGACCGGCGTTTATTGAAAAAAAACGGATTATCCGCCGGATAATCCGCTAAGTTGAGCAAACTATTTAAAATTAGTTGTTCTTAATAGAAATGTCGTCGAGGAAAATACTGTGTGATCTGCCGCCGAAGCCGAAAGCTTTCGTGTATGAGATCAAAGCACTGTCTGTTTCTGCAACTTTGTTGCCGGATGCATCGCAAATAGATGCTGTGCGGTAATAACGCTCATTGTACGCAGCCGCTGCAGCCGGGAGAAGACCTTCGTTGGAGTAATTAACGGTAGCAATAAGAGTATCGTTTGCTTTCAGAGTAACAACACCTTTACCATCGTCAATAACTGTAATATTTTGGAAATCTGTAGAGAAGTTAATTCCTGTATCTACTTCGTATGAAATAAAGCCGAGCTTATTGTCTGAGCCAAATGTCAAAACATATATCTCAACAACGCCACCAGCTTTGAAAGTAACACCGATACCGCTGTTACCCACAAGAGAACCTGCTCCATCGCCTCTAAGACCATTTGTCTCAAAGAAACTGCCGGATTCATTGTTTTCGTGGCCGTAGTTTATAATAAATCCGCCAAAGTTTAGAGCAGAGTTATCTGTTTTTAGCTTGAAGTTCAAAGTGTACGCGGAGCCTGATTTAGCTCTCTCGGTATAAGAAATAGCGTCAAAAGTGAGATTGCAGACAATGTTATCATTTTTTGTAACAAGACTTGATGTGTTATTGCCCATTGCTATTTTGAAAAATTCTTCAAATTCCGAACCGGCTAATAAAGTGATCTTTGTATCATAGAAATCATCGAATGTTTCTGTGTGTTCTGTGAACTTATCAACAGTATCAGGTGTGCTTTCATTTTTATCTGACGGGGGCTCATCTGCAACAAGTAAGTCAGCGTAAGCTGCTTTGTGAGCTGCGTCGTATATCTCAACGTCTTCAAGAGTTTTAAAGGCGCCCATGTAAGCGATATACTGGTTCTTACCTGTGTTAGAGATACAAGGCATTCTCATACTGGTAAAATCTTTGCCTGCCGGTCCAAAAACTTCAGCCATATTTAATGTAAGAACATGCCAGTCACCGTCTTCAACGAATGAAGGATGTGTCCACCAACCAGATTCCTGTGATGGGCCGCCGCCTGTTGTAATTGCATATAAATGGCTGCCTGCGTTTATTGTTGTGCCGTAGCTTGTTTTATATTTGATAGCTAAAATCGGATACTGGTCAACGTTAGCTGTTTCGGTAAACGGAACTGAGAACCATACGTCCCCTGAATCTATAGTAACTGTCAGGAACGGATTCTGACCGTCGATATAGCCTTCACAAAGGTTAAAATTACAGTATGACTCATCAAATTCGTCAAAACTTGTAATAATTGCATCAACTAAATCGGGCTGAATCGTTGGTCTCGGAACCGGAGTAGCAGTAGGAACAGGTGTCGGTGTTGGCTCTGCAGTAGGTGCTGAAGTTGCGCTGTTTGTCGGTGCGGCTGTCGGGTCAGTGTTTGAGCCGCCGCAACCAACGAACATAGCTGCGACCAAGCAAATAGAAATCATTGTGATAATTAATTTCTTCATAGTAAAAATCCTTTCGCTTTTTATTTTTTAACAATTATAATGTTTTATTAACAAAAGTGCAACAAAGAATTAAAAAAAGCAGTATAAATACTTTAAAAAATTAAAAATTTTCACTGTTTTTACGCATTGAGGTAATGTGAAACTGCATTGCAAAATATCTAACAGTATTTTTTCAATATAAACGTAATCTATTTGCAAAATAGCATTTAACGACAGCCCCTGTAACGTTTGTCACATAAGTGTAGGCTTTACAGAGATTGCACCTTTTCTGCAATCACTTCGATTTCTACCAAAGCACCTTTGGGAAGATCTTTAACTGCCACACAACTTCTTGCGGGTTTCTCAGTAAAATACTGTGCATATACGTGGTTAAATGCTGCAAAATCTGCCATATCAGCCAAAAAGCATACTGTTTTAACTGCGTTTTGCAACGAACTTCCTGCAGCAGACAGCACTGCCTCCAAATTTTTACAAACCATATGCGTTTGATCAGTAATATTTTCACCTTCTAAGGCACTCGTCTCGGGATTTAGTGGGATTTGTCCGGAGGTAAAAATAAGATTACCTACGACCACTGCCTGTGAGTAAGGTCCGATTGCCTCCGGAGCCTTGTTGGTTTGAATTTTGTTGCTCATAACTTTAACTCCTTTCAAAATTTCTTGTTTTCACTTCGATTTTCACCTTTTAAGTTTGTGCGTTTTCGATTAACTCTAAAAAAATTCCCCGCCTCAAAGCCTTAGTTTGCACTGAGACGGGTGTTACTTATAAAAATATAGCGTTCGCGATACCACATTCAATTTGTGCCGCATGCCGCCCTTCGGGAACAGATAAAGCAAGGCTTTCACAAGATTCAGTTTTTTCAACAAATCGATAGATTATTGAAAAAATAAAATAAATCTTGTTATTACCGTAACGGCTTCAATTATCTGAGCATGGATTCCATATCATAACTGCCTGCAGGCTTGTCCGCCAAGAAAACAGCGGCGCGAATAGCTCCGTTTGCAAAAACGCTTCTTGACATGGCCTTATGAGACAGCTCAATAACTTCGTTCTCGCCGGCAAAAATAACGTCGTGATCACCGATGATATTGCCGCCACGGATACTGCTGATGCCAATCTCCGTTTTATCGCGTTTTGCGCTGCGAGAGTGCCTATCATATATGTATTCAAATTTATCATCATTTGCTGAATTGACAGCATCTGCCAGGGCAAGAGCTGTACCGCTGGGAGCATCAAGCTTTTTATTATGATGTTTCTCAACTATTTCTATATCAAAAGATTCGCCAAGCAGCAAAGAAGCTTTACGGGCCAGTTCCTTGAGCACACAAATACCAATAGAATAATTCGCAGCGTAAAAAAGCGGTATCTTCGCAGCAGCTTCCTTCATGAAAAGCTTGTCCTCTGCCTTAATGCCGGTGGTAGCAACTACTATCGGCGTTGCACGATTAATAGCAAACTCTATAATCGACCTTACTACTGAAAAATGTGAAAAATCAATAATGCAGTCTACATTAAGATCTTCCGGCACCATAGAGGCGGTCTTGAAAACGGGATACGGGTTTGATACCGTATCCGCAACGTCAATTCCGTATGCAATGCTGCAACCGTACTGCCCTTCTGAGTCACTTAGAATCATAGATGATATTGCCTGACCCATTCTGCCGTTACAACCGTTAATTGCAATTCTAATCATAATAATTCTCCAAAATTAAATTCCAAAATCTTTCATGGCCTTTGCCAGTGCTGCTTTGCCTTCTTCTGACATATCAACAAGCGGCATTCTGACGTGACCGCACTCAAATCCCATAATATTCATAGCTGCTTTTACAGGAATCGGGTTTACGTCTGAGAAAAGAGCATTAACCAAAGGCAGTACGTCTGTCTGCATTTTCCAGCACTTTTCACTGTCGCCGTCAAAATAAGCCTGACACAAGTCATGTGTGTATGCAGGCGCAACGTTTGCAAGCACAGAGATAACACCTGCGCCGCCTGCTCCCAACAAGAAAGCAACCTGACCGTCTTCGCCGGAATAAATATTTATATTATCGCCGCAAAGTCTTTTAACTTCAGGCACCTGAAGAAGGTTGCACTCTTTGACTGCGTTAATGTTGTCAATTTTTGATAGTTCGGCAATTGTAGCAGGTGCCAAATTTACGCCGGTGCGGCTTGGCACGTTATAAAGAACAATCGGAATTTTTACGCTATTGGCAATTGCTGTAAAATGAGCAATCAGTCCGCGCTGTGACGTTTTGTTATAATAAGGCGTTACTGACAGCAACGCATCTGCGCCTAATTTCTCTGCCATTGTGCTGAGCTTGATTGCGTGAACAGTGTCATTACTTCCTGTACCTGCAATCACGGGTACGCGTCCAGCAACTTTTTTAACAGCATATTCGATAACAGCAAGGTGTTCGTCGTCAGGCATAGAAGATGCCTCTCCGGTAGTACCGCAAATTATGATGGCATCCGTTTTATTTTCAATCTGGAAATCAATTAATTTTCCAAGCATATCGTAATCAACTTTTTCTGCATGCTCACCCATCATGGGTGTTACGATTGCTACGCCTGAGCCTGTGAAAATTTTATTTTTCATTTTAAAAAGCCTCCTAAAATTAACTCTGACATTAGTCGATATATCCTTCTGCGCAAAGGAGTTCCGCCATCAGGACAGCGCCGCCGGCTGCACCTCTGAGCGTGTTGTGAGACAGGCATACAAACTTGATATCATATTGTGTATCCGCGCGCAGACGGCCGATGCTGACACCCATACCGCCGTAAAGGTCACGGTCAAGTTTTGTCTGAGGTCTGTTATCCTCAGTGAAATAAGTAAGGAATTTTTCCGGAGCACTTGGAAGCTTTAATTCCTGAGCTCTTCCCTTGTAGTTATTCCAAATGTCAATGATCTCATCCATTGGTGGTAATTTTCCTGAAAATTTAGCAAAAGCTGCACCCATATGGCCGTTTGAGCAAGGAACTCTGAGACATTGTGCTGTAAACATCGGAGAAGTTGCCGGCTTGATAACGCTACCTTCAATCGTTCCAAAGAGTTTGAGCGGTTCGATCTCGGATTTTTCCTCTTCGCCGCCGATATACGGAATAACGTTGTCGATCATCTCAGGCCACGTTTCAAAAGTCTTTCCGGCACCGGAGATTGCTTGGTAAGTACATACAAGTACTCTTTCTAAGCCAAATTGGCGAAGCGGATGAAGAGCCGGTACGTAGCTTTGCAGTGAGCAGTTAGATTTAACGGCAATAAAGCCCCTCTTAGTGCCGAGTCTTGCCTTCTGTGCGGGAATAATAGCCGCGTGCTCGGGGTTGATTTCCGGAACAATCATAGGGACATCCGGTGTCAGTCTGTTTGCGCTGTTATTTGAAATAACCGGGCACTCGAGCTTAGCATACATCTCTTCAAGAGCCTTAGTCTCGTCTTTTTTCATATCAACCGCGCAGAAAATAAAATCAACTTCTTCTGCGATAGCTTTAGCATCTGCGTTGGCATCTTTAACAATCATGTTTTTATATTTTTCCGGTATCGGAGTAGTCATAGCCCATTTTGCACCAACAGCTTCTTCATAAGCTTTGCCTGCCGAGCGGCTGCTTGCTGCCAGCACTTTAACGTTAAACCATGGGTGATTCTCAAGCAGGAGCATAAATCTCTGTCCTACCATACCTGTTGCACCTATAATACCTACATTGTAATTTTTCATAATTAGCCTCCAATATAATATAAATATATGCAAGCTGCCATAAAATGTTATTCTTTACGAGCAGCCGTTACTATACAAAATACTGATATTCCCTCTCCTCTTCCAAAGGCCGTAAGTCCTTCGCCTGAAGTAGCGGTTATTCCGACGTTTTCCGGTGAAAAACCGTGAATTCTTCGGGCAACAGATTGTCTTATCTGGTCAATATACCCTGAAAGTCTCGGTCTTTTGCACTCTACCGTAAAAGATACGTGCGTAAGCTTCATTCCCTTTTGCCGCAAATCCTCCAGTGCAATATCAAGATATGCACCTGAATCAATAATGCCTCTTTGACACATTTCGTCAGCAATCTCTCCCAGTATGTTCCTGCAAGTGATTCCTGACACCGCATTTGTCAGCGCGTGAAAAATCACGTCACCGTCACTGTTAGCTTGACAATGATACGAAGCCTTCTCTATTTTCACGCCGCCTAACAGCAAAGGCTTTTGCGTGCCTTCTATAAGTCTGTGTGAATCTTGTCCAATTGCACATATCATATACTTGCAAGCCTTCTTTTTTTAATTCGTTCCGGTAGAACCGAAACCGCCGCCCCTATTTTCACCTATCTCTGCCACGCTGTCAACAATTTTAAATACAGCTCTCGGCACTCTTTGCAAAACAAACTGTGCGACACGTTCACCTTTATCAATCTTATAACTCTCCGTTTGTGACGTATTTGTTATTATAACACAAACCTCATCACGAAATCCACAATCTATTGTTCCGGGGCTGTTGGATACTCGAAGAGGAGTTTTAAGTGATAAACCGCTCCTTGGACGAACCTGAATCTCATAACCTTCCGGTATCGCCATCTTAAGTCCTGTTGGTATCAAAACCGTTTTCCCCGGGCCTATTTCTATATCGATAGTGCTTCTTACGTCCATTCCGGCATCGCCCGGTTTGGAATATTTTGGAAGCTGAACGTCCGATGATACCAATTCAACGCAAATCTCAACGTTATCGTACATATCGGCTCCTTATTTCTTAGGAATCAATCTCTCAGTCATTCCCATATAGGGTCTGAGTTTTTCCGGAATATTGATGCTGCCGTCTTCATTGTAGTTATTCTCCAGGAATGCGATTAACATACGAGGAGGGGCAACAACAGTATTATTAAGCGTATGTGCAAAGTAATTGCCATTTTCACCTTTAATTCTTATGCCCAGTCTGCGGCTTTGAGCGTCTGTAAGGTTGGAGCAAGAACCTACTTCGAAATATTTCTTCTG
>JAFWZX010000001.1 GCA_017517275.1 Clostridia bacterium | reverse complement strand
GCCGCCTGTAGATGAACCCACACCTACACCGACGCCGCCTGTAGACGAACCCACACCTACACCGACGCCGCCTGTAGACGAACCCACACCTACACCGACGCCACCTGTAGATGAAGCTACACCCACACCTACGCCACCTATAGATGAAGCTACACCCACACCGACGCCGCCTGTAGACGAAGCTACACCCACACCTACGCCACCTGTAGACGAAGCTACACCCACACCTACGCCACCTGTAGACGAAGCTACACCAGGGACAGATAACGCAGCATAATGATTGAGAAGAATATAATTTCACATTTAAAAGGAATATCACGTTGTTGGTTTTCATTGATACTTGCCATACTTTTTAGCTGGCTATCGTATCCGATTATAGTTGTTGCTCTCCAACAATTTGCCAATATGCACATATTATTAGGTGTATACACATTTATTGTATCTGTTGTATACGCTATGGTATTGTATTCTAATATGCATACGTTTGGTAACCGCGACCGTAAACCATATCAATGGGCAAGGTATAAAGCAAAAGGTCTTGTGTGCGGTGCGATTGCATTTGCCGTAATATACGGATTGGAATGTTTGGCGATTGTTATTGCAGAAGAATTTTTTATTGTTCAACATCCTGTTTACGTAATTGAATCTGTAAACTCCTACGTAAGGTTGCTTTTATATATGCCGTTTTATTGGCTATATATTATACTGAATAATTTTCCGGAAGAGAACGTAGTTCCTGTAGTACGCTATTTGACGGCGTTGATTCCTGCAGGTATCTCTGCTTTGATAGCTGGCTTTGGTTATCTGATGGGATACAAAAATATTAAAATTATAAAGGTAAAAGAAAAACCGCAAAAGCAAAAGAAACCAAAACGTAAATTTACAGATTGGCTTTTATATGCAGAGAAAAAAGAAAATGAGAGTGATAAAGATGAACAACATAGAAGATAATAGAGCTTTTTGTGCAGGAATATCAAAAAGTCTTGATGAGTATTATAACAAAGTATATGACAGAAATCTTAATCCGAATTATGAGCAGGAGTTTATTTCTACTGGCTTTTACGATGAAGATATGCTTTCTGAAAATGAGCGTGAAGCTCGTTGGTCTGAAGAGTATTGCGAAGCTTTCGCTATGACAAACGGAGCGTATATATCAAAAGTAACTGATAATTGGCAAATAGATGATATAAAATACGCTATGAATATGTTTCTTGACGAACTTCCTTCAAACGTTCCGGCTTTTTTATATAATCTCGTAATTGACAAGATGGACGGCAAGGAGTATTTCACAGAATTATATAATGCGCGCAAAGCTTCTTTGGCCGTTGACACGTATGCAAAGGACATTGATAAGCAGGATATAATAAATTCAGACGGAATAATAAAACTGATAGAACTTTTCACCAACATGAAGGCAGATTATTTTGATATTGCTGTTGATGTTTTAGAGCATATTAATGCTAAAAATGATTCAATCACTGAGACCACAGTAGGCTATATGTGTAAAATTAATCCGGAAAAAGTGTTTGAACTGATAAAACAGGACTTTTTTAAGGATTATTCTAAACACATTGTTCTGACGTTGCTCTCGGAAACGGAATATAAGACAGATGAGTTATATCAGTATTTAAGACAGATGTTTAAAACTGCCGCAACTTTAGGTGAAAAGCTGAATATGTTCTTTGTGTTGGGTACGTATGGTAGTCCAAAGGCGATTCCTATGATGAAAAAATTTATCAGAGACGTTTACGGAGAGCATATTAAACCTCCGGAGGATAAGCAGGAAAGAGAGACGCTGTTGACTCTTTTTAACATTATCACGGATCTCGGCGGAAAAGTTCAGGACTTAGTTTCCTAAAAAATATGTAATAAATACACACCCTCTGTAATATGCTTTTAATACGTAGCTTACAGGGGGTGTCTTAATATGATACTAATAATGAAAAAAACCAATATTATTCTCGGCAGCTTGATTTTGGCTTTTGCGCTGGCAATTATTGGAATAAACATAGTGGTGGGAAATGAACCGTCTGACAATAAGACTATAGAAGTCAATACGATTCCCACGTTGATCACTGTAGGAAAGACAGTTGTTGTTGATGCAGGACACGGTGGAGAAGATCCGGGGGCGGTAAGTAAGTTCTCAGGCGCATGTGAAAAGAACATTACACTTCAAATCGCAGACAGTACGCGTTTATTATTGGAAAAGGCAGGATATACCGTTATCATGACAAGAACGGAGGATACACTTGTTTATGAAGGAGATAACCTGTCAATGACAGCAAAAAGAAGACAGGACCTTCTGCGTCGGAAGAAAATCATGGATGAAAGCGGTGCCGATATTGTCATCAGCATTCATCTAAATGCCTTTACAGATCAAAAATACAGTGGTGCTCAGGCTTTTTATACGAAGGAATCACTATCAAGCAAGAAACTAGCAATTTGCTTGCAAGACAGTATGCGTGCATTTTTAGATGAAAATAACAAGAGAGAAGCAATTTTAAAGGCTGATGATATTATAATTACAAAAGATTGTAAGGTAACAACTGTACTTCTTGAGTGCGGTTTCCTTTCCAACGAGGACGAAGAAAAGAAACTTATTGATCCAAACTATCAGCAAAAAATAGCGGAAGCAATCAAAGCTGGAGTAGATGCATATTTCACGGTAGAGGTACCTGAAAAAAAATAAAATAAGGTGGAGATTATAACTTTTGGGAAATAAATTACACGTAAAATGAAACCCCTGAAGTTCAAAAAGACTCGTGTTTGTGGAAAAAACACGAGTCTTTTTGTGTTATTTTGCTTATCGCAGTGAGAAAAACGGGAAATATAGTAGCTGTATAATTGCGAAAAAAAAAGCGGTATGATTTTGTCATCCTGCAAGGAAGCAGGAGATAAAGGAGGAGCATACGTATGCAAGATGTTGCGCACGAGCGATTTGAATACGCTTTTTTGAACAAGAATAAAACCACAATGGCCAAAGATACCGCCACGGGCCGTAATGTATGTATAAAAAGATGGGAAAGAGGTGATTTTGGTGCTGTAAACGAAATCGCCGTGCTGACATCTCTTTCCTGTAAGGGAGTACCTGACTTTATTTGCTCATTTGAAGACGATACGAATAAGTATATGGCAGAAGAGTGGATAGAAGGCTGTACTCTGGAAGAGTACCTTGCAGACAAGAGAGTCATTTGCACTTCTGATGCTGTTGAGCTTGTGATACAGATTTGTTCGATAATTGAGGATTTACATCAATCTGATGAAGGTTATTTGCATCTGGATATTAAACCGTCCAACATTATGATTACAGGAGATAGGGATATATATATTATTGATTTTGAAAGCGCCAGAATAATCCGTCACGATGAGACAGATTGTGAAGCTTCAACAGTGAGACTTGTCAGTGAGACATACTCGTCTCCGGAAGTATTTTTCGGCAAAGCAACAGTACAAAGCGATGTTTTTTCAATTGGTATGGTTGCTAAAGATATTTTTGCTAACGTAGACAATGTTAGCGATCACCTTCTTAAAATAGTAGAAAAATGCACAAGCTTTAACGCGGCGGATAGATATAGAAATGTGACTGAGCTTAAAAAGGCATTATTATATTGCGAGGAAAAGGCAGATGATTCTCTGGCAATAGTAGTTGATTATAACATGTGCTTTTCAGGTGAAATAGCGTCAATAATGTGGGGAGAATATAAACTTACAGTAGGTGTTTTCGCGTTGTCTGAACGAGGAGAAAACAGACTCATATATTACAGCATGCCCGGTGAATATTTTACTCACAAAAGTACTAACCGTGACATGCTTGTCGGTGAAGACGGCGATACAATCAGGTTTCCGATAATGTATCCCGGCAATAACAAGAACGTATTGTTTTATAAAGGAAAAAAAGATTGGATTCGCAGCAAGTGTCTACACAAAATAAATGACAGAGAAGAATTGTACATAAGCGGAATGAATTTTGTAGAAGAGATTCTGCTTAATGATTACGAGGAGGCTCAGGATTTTATTTCCTGGGGAAAGCAGCACTTTGACATCGTAATCATAGCAACTGATCGGAATGATGATAAGGTTACAGCAGACATAATGTGTAATCTATGCGACTACGTAATAGCAACTCCTCAGTCCAATATAGATGACGTAGAATCAGTATATCAGTTCTTCCGTGCACATTCAGTCAAAAACGGATATGACGTTAGTAAAGTGTTATTCGTAGCATGGGATTATGATGAGACAAACAGTTTACCTGAGGAATCTATAAAAATAATGGTAGGACAGTCGCAATATCTGGGTGCCATAGACAGAACGGATTTACGTCAATATAAACGAAATTACGTTATTGACGGCAGATTATCAACGCGTGAAAACAACATAAATCAATATAAAAAAATTATAGATAAATTATTGAATAGGAGAACAGAAAGGAATTAATATGAAAAAAAACTACATTTTAAAAATAGCACTACTGTTTGTTGTTATTGCATTAGTATCCGGTATTTACACTTTTATTGTAATACCGTCAGTAAGAAAAGATATGCAAAAGCAGTTTGATGAAAAGATTGCAATGCAGTTAAAATCATATCGACAAGTGTTGGTATATAACGGTGCTACACCTCTTTTGGAAGGAAGTGTAATAACGGAAGTAAACAGAGAAAATTTTACTCTGATACAGATGGCAAAAGATGCTATTACGTCAAACTATGTTACATCTTTCGATGATGTAATAGGTTGTGAAGTAAAATATACAATATGTTCGGGGCAACAAGTATCATATGAAAATTTTACAGATTTTATCAGTACAAATGATGCCGATGAGAGGCTTAAGGAATTTAAAATCGCCGGTCTCGTTGCAGAGCACGCTATGATAGGAAATTACGTAGACATCATTGTAAGTTATGCAGACGGATATGATGTAGTTGTACCAAAGGTACAGATATACGATATTGCAATCGATGGTGAGCATGGTGAGTATATAAGGGACGACGAGGGCAAATATACTATAGTTGTTTCGATTACGGAAGCAGAACACAATGATTTGATTCATGCTTCAAATGATGGAATTCTTGATATCCGTATTTATCATAATGAGAAGCAAGAACCGTCTGTTAAAACATATTATCACGTGGATTATTGATATGAGTTATTTAAACAGTAACGTTTGGAAACATATTAGCCGTACGGTAGGGGATTGTTTTATGGACCCTGATAACTACGCCCGGCTATATCAGGTAGACCGTAAAAATGCTTTGCAGGCGATGTCGCTGTTTACCGATATGAAAGATCGCGCAGCTTTAGGGGATAAAAGAGCAAGACAGCAAATTATAGATTATTACGTTTGTATTCTTGAAGATCTCAGCCTTGGAGTTATGAGCAGTTTTATTGATAAAGCAGTGAATTTCACCGAAATAGAATCTAATTGCGATGAAATAATTTTTGAATTGCTTATTGCCAATATCAGTTTGGGAACGATTATTGACAAATACAAGATTATCGATTCTTTTCCGGCAGAAAGATTGCATCAGATTGCTTCCATTGAATGCGGCATTATGGAACGATATAAAGATAAAAGAGAACAACTGGCATTTATTGCTACCCTGATATATTCCACCGGCTATGGTCAGGATTGCATAGAGGCATTGCAATATCAGGACATAAATGAGATTGGTATATTAAATAAAGACTACGTGTACGTTATTTACAAAGGAAATAAAATACGACTTCCCTTTTTATCCTTTGAAAGTAGCACTACGATAGTAAATATCCAGAAGAAGACAACACAAAATTCGGCACTGAATTACGATATGCAAAATCCTATCGTTGTTACTGCCAAACATAATTCAAGCCGAATAAGTGTTGCCGGATATGACGTTACTCCGTCAGAAGAAGATTTTTATTATAACGAACGAATATTCAACGTGGAAGTAGTTACTCTTGAAGTATTGCGTGATCAATACCGTACAATTAATCAACTCATGTACAAGTTGTTTATGCTGAATCAACAAGGGAGAGGAAGCTTTATAGTATCTGGCTCTGATATGGGTGTTGGTAAGAGTACGTTTCTTCTTTCGATGATCGGAAAATATCCTGATAATTGGGGAATAGGTATCTTAGATCAGCAAAATGAGCTGCAGGCGGGAGTGAAATACCCTCACAAAAATGTTATTACTCTGGTTGAAAATAATAAGAAAAATTTAGCACAGTCTTTTGCTTATTTACTTAAAACATCGCGAGACGTAATGGTAGTAAGTGAGATAACGCAACCTGATGAGGTTTCAGAATTGGTAAATGCAGCATTGCGACTTAATGCAGGCGTGGGCGCTACAATGCATTCATTGTCTCCGGCTGAGGTAATACCTAACTTGAGAAATTTAATGATGAAAACAAGTATGTACAACGATAAAACGACCGCAGAGGAAGATCTGGCCAATAGTTTGGATTTGATTATTCACTTAAGACGTTTATCAAATGGGCGTATCGTGGTTGACAGCATTCATGAGGTAATAAAAAACGAAATTGTCGAGGAGGATTTACATATGAACGACCCTGATAAAGAAAATCTTTTTCACCGGCTTGCTGTGAAATACATTTTTGATATGTTAATGGGGCATCAGTATACGCTAAGACCGGTCGTTCAATTTGATAGTTGTAGAAATGATTGGATATTTATCAATAGACCGTCAGATAAGTATATCAGTAAAATGATGAGATATGCCGACGGGGATCTGGTAAGCCAGGTTATGGAGGATAAAGCATGGATAAACTGATTTTTTATATATCAATTGCACTGATGTGTTTTGCGTTTATAGGAATAGTTGTATACAATGTTTTGATTTTATACAAACAAAGGAAATACGGCAATTTAGATGCAAGACGTGTACTGGAACACTATTGCAACAGATTCTATGGTTTCTTCAGTAAGAGCATGTTGTTTGTAAAAGTACATAGAGAGCTTTCATATAAATTATCAGTCTTTAACAGGCAGCCTTTCGATAAAAACAGCCAATATGCCACGATTATTATACCTATGGCAGTTATAATACTGTTAATCATTTCCGTTGTAATCGTTATCGTTTGCCTGCCGCTATGGTACATAGCTCTTATATATATTGCTTTGCTTGCCGGAGGTACGATCTTTGGATTTCTCATAATTTCAGGCTTAATAATGAATTCATATTTAAAAAAAATGCCTGAAACGCTGAAAATATTGAATTCAAGGTTTTCGTCAAAAAAGAATATTTCTAAGGCAATCGGAGTAAGTTTGCCTGACTTTCACAGGAGTATCCAAGGAGATATGGAGAGGATATATGATGCTCTGAAAATAAATGATATGCAGCAGGCAAAATACATTTTTACCAGTGTAGAAAAGAAATATGACAGTGAGCATATGACGATTTTGTTGGAATTAATATGGATTGCTCATTACAATGGAGGAGGACAGGATATTTCTGAACAATTTGACTCTATGATACAAGATGTAATACAGGATATTGAAAACAAACAGGATTTAAAATCTGCATCTACCGGCTATATTGTTATGTCCTTGCTTTTTATGTTGGGACTTCCGCTGGTCAAAATGTACAATGCGACAATCCTTGACTCTTCTCAAATGGTATATTATAGCTCTCGCGGAGGATTAATATTTGCAGGAGTGTATTTATTAACAGTCGCTGCTGTCATTGCTGTTTTATTTTACACAGAAAGGGCAGGTGTATAATTCGTGTCATATAGAATCAGATTGGTATTTGCGGTAGTCGTTTTTTTTATCGGTATTTGTATAGTTATAACTGATTATATTCTTGGGCTTGTTCAGACAACACAAAGTTTTTTAAACATTCTTATATGCCTTGTTGCCGGGTGCACGGCATATTATTTGCCGACCTTTCTGGGATATTTGCGTAAAAAATCAGAAAAAACAAAAAGACGTCAAGAACTTAGATTTCTAAAAAAGATTTTTGTGCTTGCCGGCAGTATCAAGCCTGTGGATTTTACAACAGTTATCAAGACAATGATTGAAAAATCCTATTATTACAAGCAGGATCTAATGAATATTCTTGAGGCTCTGAGAAAAAGCAATCTTGATAGAGAAGAGTTTTTTGCACAACTTCTCGAAGAAACAAAGGATATAGACAGTAAACTTTTCTTTGAAAAATTAAACATTGCATTTTTTTATGATTTTGACATGGCTGTCTCAGGTATTTCAGGTGATTTCCAACAGGAAAAAAGAGCTCACGCAAGATTGATTAAAAAGAAAATAAGCTTAATTCACATTATTGGTATAACCGGACTGTTTATCGCTATGACGATTCTGCTGATATATATGCTGAAGCCTTGGCTGGAGTCATTAGATATGTCAGGAATATAAAAAAAGCGGATTTATCCAACAAGGAGGGTTAATATGAGTCATATTATTACAGATGTTATCATTGGTGTCATACTGCTGTCGATGTTATTGTTCGTCATTCCTATTTATCGTCATCAATCAGATCAGATGGCCTTGATTGTAGGAATGACAGATCAAAATGAGAAAATAGGGGAGGTGATTTTTAGTGAAGTACCAAAACAAAATGATATTGTATCGGGAAGATATATCAAAGAATTGTTATATTATTATACAGTAAAAGAAGAAAGCTTTGCTGTGACAGTAAAAAAATCGGGAATAACAAATTTAGTTACAGAAAGCACATATGAGAATATTCATTCTGTTATCAATGAAGATTATATGTTTTTTAAAGTAAATGAAGTAGATCATGATACGTATGATTTTTGTTTTGAATACATAGAAGCGTATGCAGAGGATGCCATCTGATATAAATAATAAAATTTCAGGAGGACAAAATTTATGGAAAAAGTTATTGCGACGATTGTTATTATTGTTTTGACGATGGGACTTATCAGTTATGCCATCATTGGCCAAATGGGCGGGTTCAGAGATACAGCCGATACGGTTACTAATGAAAGTTCAAGATTGGATGCTATGTTAAATGACAGCTCAATTGTGCCTATCAGTACTGTAAGAAGCTATGTAGCAAGAGGAACCGCCAACGGTTTTGAAGTTAACGTATACGATAGTCAGGCCGGTGGCGGCGGCACTCCGTCTGAAATAACAGACGTAAGTGTGTGCGGCGAAAATGCTGTGTTCAACATGGAAAAAATCTATGATGATTACGGTAAAATAGAAACAATTAATTTCTATCTTATTTCACAAGCTGCTGTTGTAGCTTAAAAATTTGTACTTATTCATTTTTCACAAAACAATCAAGCCCTCTGCAGATATTATCTGCAGAGGTGAACTTATAGGGAGGTACTTTATGACCGGGAAAGTAGTTTTCCAAATTATATCAGTTACTGTATTTGTATATATGATATTAATTGCAGTGACGTTTATGATGCATATTACAATAACAGAGAGAATAAATGATATTTGCTATGATGTAGCGGATACTATATCTACAGAAGGAACGGTATCTTCTGATGTTTATCATTATCTTTGTGAAAATGTATCAAAATACGGAGATTGTACAATACAGTTGTTACTAAAGGACAAAAGTGAAGGTCGAACGACATATTATTTCGGAATAGAGGAAATAATTGATGTCCCGTTGGAAAGAGGAGACCGGGTAATAATAAGTGTTGCTTGCCTTGATCAGTCTCTGCTTGAGCGCCTGACCGGCTCGAAAGGCAGTATTGCGGCTGTCAAGACGGCTGTTATAGGCTGATAGGAGGGGTGGAATGCATCACGCAATTGCATTTATTCTTGTTATTTTTTTATTTGTATCAGGCTTTGTAATGGTAAGTGTCAGAGTGTGCGACAATGTAAATAGACGCATAGACAAACAAAATATTAACCTTGCCGGGAGAATCGTGACGGAGTATGCAAGTTATGACGCAGACATGAATGTTTGTGTAGATGAGGGCCGTTATATAAGAGAATTGCAGTCCTTGATATCTGATAAAATAACAGGCGGTATCTTTGTTTACGAAAAGAATATCCGAGGAGTGGATTCGTCCGGAAAAATAGTTGCAGATATATCAACTGCGGGAATGACCGAAAAGACTGTTGTAACCGTAGTGAATAATATTCTATATGAATTAATAGAATTCAGTGAACCTCTTGTAAATATTAATGTTGCCTGCTCAGACGAGTACATAAAAAATAAAATATTTAACAATATACAAGGCGTTACGGTATTTACCGTTACATATGAAGAAAGAAATGGGGAATACACGTATAATGTGGTGGGATATTGCATTTTTCCCCGTATAAATATATAATAAACGGGATATAAACACAATTCACGAGAGGATATTTTTGCAAGTGAAGGCTTTTTATTTTATTAATAAAGACGAGCTGGAGGAAGTGTTGGAGTGCGGACTTAAAAGGGATAAGCAACGCACAAAGACTATTCCTGTTCACGGTATTGACGTTAGTTGTTTTGAAGCATATTTACATCCTGCTGACTATCATGCAAAAAATGATAATGTTGTTCCGGTAAAGATTATTATTCCGGATAACAAGACGTTTATTGCTGATGATTCACTTGTGGACAAAAGATATGAACAAAGTATCGTTCCGCAGGAACAATATAAAATAGGTACTTACAGAGCGCCTCGTTGTCTAATAACATGCACTATATTGCCTTATATGATAGAGAAATATGATGCAAATAAAGATGAAGCACTGCTTTATCATTCTTCAGAGCAACTTTATTGTAATAGACTTTTTTACAATGCAGATGATGCTTCAGATGCTTTTAAAGATATTGCTTTATATGCATACTATACAAGTAACGACGTAGCAGACAGGTATATAAGTGAAGAAGATAATGATTATATTTTATTTATTTCAAAGGAAACAGGGCTCGTAGAGGCGATTGTTAGAAAAAATTGCCGCAAAGAAATATAAACAAAGAAAGGAATGAATTTTTTTGTCAGTAGAGAATAATAACCAGTTACCCAATAACAATCAAAATCTGAATCATAATAGTAATTCTTCCCATCAAGGTAATAAACAAGGATCAAATCCTCAGACAAATCAGGGAGGACAAAAGAGATTTTATCCTAATAAAAACAGAGGGTATTATAATAGAAACAAAAATAATAACGCAGAAGCCCCTCGTGATATAACACGGTCACAAGAACACGTGCGTGAAGCGGTAAATGATAAAAGAGATCCTCAAAAAGACGTTAACCGTGAAGGACAAAACAGTACTCAGCAATTTGGTAACCAACGCAGACGAAATAACTATAATAATCAAAGGGATCGCAGAGATGTTAAGGTTGAAGAAACGGTTGAGGACATCAAAAGAGATATAAACAGAATTAATAAAGAAATTGAGTTAGAAATAAAAGAAATAACGGCTTTGAAGATGGGAATTGGTTAATATGATTTATAGCCTCGTTGGTAATACCGGGATTAATTGCAGTAAGATAGTACTCGGTACCGATTATTTCGGAAAGCTGATATCTCCTGAGGACAGTTTTCGCCTTATGGATTATTTTTGTGAAAATGGCGGAAACATGATAGATACTGCACATGTGTATTCTGATTATTTGCCCGGCGAGAAGCATATGAGCGAGAAGGTTATAGGCAAATGGCTCAGACAAAGAGGGAAAAAGGGAGTATATATTTCAACAAAAGGGGGGTTCCCCTGTCTTGAGGACTATCACAAGTCGAGACTTTCATATAAGAACATACGGGAAGATTTAGAAAGTAGTTTGTCGCTATTGGGGATAGATTCGATTGATATGTATTGGCTTCACAGAGATAATCTTTGTATCCCTACAGAAGAGATTGTACAGTGGATGAATGAGTTTATCAAACAAGGAATGATTTCAAACTGGGGCGTTTCTAATTGGACCTGCAAAAGAATTAACGAAGCTAACGAATGCGCGCAAAAAAATAATTTAGATGGCATAAAAGCCAGTCAAATACGCTGGAGTCTTGCTAGAGTCACACCGGGTACGGATAAGGATGACACGCTTGTAGAAATGAACAGTCAGGAATATTACGGGTATATGAAAAATCAAATTCCTGTGTTTGCATTTTCATCACAAGCAAAAGGCTTTTTCAGCAAAATTAAAGAAAACGACGATGGTACGCTGATTTTACCTGACGGAAAAGCAGGACTGCGATATTCTAATGATGATAACATTGCGATGTATTATACTTTGAAAAAATTGCAAAAGCAGGTATCGTCAGCAACAATCTCACAATTAGCACTTTTGCCTATAATTAAAGGAAAACTCTGTAGCTATGCAATTGTAGGATGCAAAAATATTGCGCATTTAGAAGACACAATGAAGAGTGCAGAGATTTCCCAAGCCTTTCTTACAGAAGATATAAACAAGGAGATGAATCCGTATGAAATTAATATTAGCAATTGTTAACGATGATGATGCATCCAACGTAATGGATGAACTCAACGCTAACGATTACAGAGTCACCCGTATGTGTTCAACAGGTGGATTTCTTAGGGCTGGTAACACAACACTTCTTGTGGGTGTTGAGGAAGAACATGTTCAGGCCGTGTTATCTGTAATTGAAGCGAGATCAAGAAGCACAACAAAAAGCATCAGTTCAAGCCAGGTTGCCGGAATGTCATATCCGATAGAAGTGACTGTCGGTGGAGCTACTGTGTTTGTTGTTGACGTGGAACAATTTATAAAATACTGATATTATTATGATTTTTTCAAACCTTATAGGCCAGGATAATGTAAAACATATATTAAGCGAAGCTGTACAAAGCGGTCGTGTAAGGCAGGCGTATATTTTCAATGGTCCTGAGGGCGTGGGACGGAAAACCGCAGCTATGGATTTTATCATGATGTCTACGTGTGATACCCAGACAGCATGCGGAAATTGTACCAGCTGTATACTTTGCCAAAATGGAACAAATCCGGACGTCGTCACAATCAACACGGGAAAAAAGGCCTCAATAGGTGTAGATGAGATAAGAGCCTTAGAAAACATGATTATCACTGCCCCTGAATATAGCAAATATAAGTTTTTTATTATAGAAAACAGTGAACTTATGACTTTACAGGCGCAGAACGCTTTACTTAAAACGTTAGAGGAACCACCGGCTTATGCTGTTATTATTATGATTTGCAGCAATGTTTCAGCCTTGATAGATACTATCAAATCAAGAAGCACACAAATAGATTTTGCCAGAAATACGCGAGATGAAATAAAAAATGTATTATTTTCCAAGGCCGGTATAACGGATGAGGACAGGATTGAGCAAATTTGTGATTTTTCTGACGGGTCTATAGGAAGAAGTCTTAGCGCGATTAATAGTGAAGAATACACAAAAGTCAGAACGCAAGTAAAACAATTGCTGGATAAACTTGCTAATGCTCCGTCTGATGAGGACGGAAGAGTCTACCATTTATTACAAAAACTATTTAATGACAATCAGGAAAAAAAGGATATATTGTTTTATTTTCTTATGCTTGAGTTCAGAAACCTGTTAGTAAAAATCGGTGTTGAATCCAATAAAGTTGATTTGTATAATAAAATAAGCTATTATAAGGTAGCTCACTGTCTTGAATATACAGAACGTACGTGGAAACAAATAAAGCAAAATGTAAACTACAGGCTTGCTACAAATAGCTTGGCAATCAAAATTTACGATGAGATAAGGAAAGCGAGAACAAAAAATGGTCAGAATAATCGGAATTCGTTTTAATAATACAGGAAAGGTCTATTATTTTAGTCCGGGAGAAATGGATATCAAGGCGGGCCAAAAGGTTTTAGTTGAGACGGCGCGGGGTGTAGAATGTGCCGACGTTATCATAGGTATACGTGATGTAGATGAGAGTAAGATTGTAGCACCGCTTAAGGACGTAATTCGCATCGCTACTGATGAGGATCTTGAGATTCATGCTCAAAACAAAATAAAAGAAAAAGAAGCTTTCAAAATTTGTAATGAATGTATTAAGAAACATAAGTTAGAAATGAAATTGATCGATGTAGAGTATACGTTTGATAATAATAAAATTATGTTTTTCTTTATTGCAGATTCGAGAATCGATTTCCGTGATCTAGTAAAAGACCTTGCTTCAATATTTAAAACAAGAATTGAACTGCGTCAGGTAGGCGTAAGAGATCAAGCTAAGACAGTCGGCGGCTTAGGTGTTTGCGGCAGACCGATTTGTTGCGCGTCAAGCATGCCGGATTTTCAACCGGTGTCGATTAAAATGGCAAAAGAACAGAATCTTTCCCTGAATCCTACAAAAATTTCCGGTACGTGCGGAAGACTTATGTGTTGCCTTAAATACGAACAAGAAGCTTATGAAGACGCATTAGCGCGGTTGCCCGGAATTGGATCTATTGTGGATACTCCGGAGGGACGCGGAGTGGTTGAAGATGTAAATCTTTTAAGAGAAACGTTAAAGGTTAAACTCAATACTGAAACAGAAGCAGAACTGTTAGTATTCAAGGCTGAGGATGTTACCATAGTAAAAAAGAAACAGGCACACCATCATAATACTGAAAAGTTTGAAAATGAAGAAGAAATAATTGAATAACAACATGGAGGTTCTCATGAGTAAAATAATTGCCTGGGTTGCAGACCCACTGAAGAATTCCTATGCGGCGGAGGACAGTCATTTGTATCCGGATGATAAAGCTATGAAGCTTTGCGCATGGAAAGCAGATAGCTGTTTTGGGAAAATTGATATATTTTGCAAAGCAGATGTATCAGACGTAACAATAGAGTGCTTAATAGATGAACAAATAGGTAATATGATAAACATAAAAAGCATGTTTATTAAACCTTGTCATGCACATGATATCGATAAAGATATTCCGGATATTTTATATTCTCACGGCCCGTGGAAAATGACAGCGGGCAATTTATATAGCGTTTGGATTGAGGTTGAAACGACACAAAAGTCGATTGCCGGATGTTATGATTTTAAGCTTTGTGTAAAAGCCTGCGAAGAAATAATTAATTTTGACGTGAGATTGGAGATTTTAGATATAACGCTTCCTCCTAATTCTGCTTATCTTGAACTTTGGCAATATCCATATACAAGTAACAGATATTACTCAGGGAAAACGGTAGCAGAAGCTTTCCCTGAAGGAATGAAAAGTATATACAATACCCATCTGGATTCAAAATATGATGAGCAATTGCTTTCTCAGATTGCTTTGTATAAAAAGGCCGGAGGAAACTGCGTTACGGTTACCATTACAGAGGATCCGTGGAATTGGCAGACTCCCGACCCGTATCCTTCTATGGTCAAGTGGATAAAGGAAATAGATGGTACTTTTTCATTTGATTATACAGATTTTGATAAATGGGTGAGGCTGAACGAAAAGGCAGGTATTACAGGTCCTATTTTATCTTTCTCAATTGTGAATTGGGGAAACAATTTTACTTATCTGAATAAAGCCACCGGTGGCATCATTACAGAATCTCATCCGATCGGAAGCAATGAATGGATTGAAATATGGCGTACATTCTTAACGGATTATATGAAGCATACAATGCAGACCGGAGTTTTTGACAGAGTATATATTTCTATGGATGAGAGACATTATGACTTGGTAAAGGAAGCCATAGATGTTGTTGATTCTGTTAGAAATGATAAAAATCAGAAGTTTAAGATATCTTTAGCCGTTTTTTCCTTTGATTGTGAACCTTTGTTTGATCATATTGATACATTGTCGTTTAGCTTTCATCTTGATAGTGAAAAGATGTCAAGAATAATAAAAAGACGTGACGAATTAGGTCTGATAACAACTCTGTACACGTGCGGCGCCAGTGGAAGTTCTCTTCACAGCGAACCGTATCAAGGTCTTGATACGATGTGGTACATAGCAAAGCTCGGTTGTAATGGTTTCTTAAGATGGGCACTTGATGCTTTTAACGAAGATCCTTTGAATACAAGTATGCACCGACTGTTTGCGGCAGGAGATATTTTCCTGATTTATCCGGGATTGCAGCATAGCGACGTTGTTGAAACGAAGTCTTCTGTACGCTATGAAATGATAGCTCAGGGTTGTCGTGATATAACGAAAATCAGTTACATTAAGGCAGAATATCCTGAATATGCCTCAAATGTACAGGCTATTTTGGATAGAATCCTGATGACAAATAATGGTGACACAAGACATGCCACCATTACAAAATGTATAGAAGATTTTAATGATTTGGTTCGGACTATTATTTGCAAATAATAGTATATTCGCCGGAATTTAATATTTCAGCATTTTTCATTTGTTTGCCATTGACTTCCAGAGTGTCTGCAAAGCTGATTCGCAGAGTACAGCGACAGTTAGCAGGCACTTTCAGTTTATAAATGCGGCTGCCGTCGGCAGCTTGCTCATAGGACATCTCAATCCTGCCAATCATTGCATTATAAGATGCTTTGTAGGATCTTATCTCCTGTGTGTAGCATGGCGCGAAGTCGAAGGTGGCAAATCCGGGTGAAGTAGGTACGAAACCTGCCAGATTAGCATAACAGAAATATAAGAAACCGCCGTGCATAGGATGGTTATATGATGCAGCACTTTTATCCACCGGATGATTAGAGCAAAGCTCTAGCTCCTCCCAAATGCTTGTGGCGCCGTCTGCCATCATAGTTCCGAAACTGGTTTTTTCTTTATTAAAGAGGAAACGCAGCGCTACGTCGCCTGCACCGTTTTCAAACAGTGCAGGAACAAGGTATTTATTCGCATATATTCCGGTATACATTGCATATTCGCTTTTTTTGATTCCGTCTAACAAAGCACGAAGCAATAAGTCCTTTTCACCGCAAGGGTACAATCCGATTTTCAAAGCTACACCGTCGGAACCGAAATATCCGAAAGAATGTATTTCATAATTATAGAAATTTCTTAAAATAGATTCTTTGATTTTCTCTGCCAGCTCCATGTAATAATCACAGTCGCATGGTGAAAAATACTTGCACAAATCTGCCATGAGTATGCATATTTCATAAAACATAAATGTGGATGAATGTTTTACAGGCATGCGCGTTATGGCTTCATTTCCTCCTGGAGGGCACCAGTCTCCTAAACCAACGTCGATAATATAGTCATCACTACGTGCAAGCTCGTGCTCAACCCATTCTTTCATAAGATCCATATTCTTTGTTACAGAACTGCTGTCTGCGCAATATTTATACAGAATATAAGGGATGATTATTTGCGCACAGCCCCATAAAGGAGTAGCGTCTCCGCATCCGCGCTTTCCGGGAGCAATCATTTGCCACGTACCGTAGACCTCCTTGGTAGTTCTGATATCCTCCAGATATTTTTCGTAAGCAGTAACTGATTCATAATTATACAGGCCCCAATTTACTGATATCTGAGCATCTCCCAACCAACCGCATTTCTCTCTCGCAGGACAGTCCTCTGGAAAACCGTGGAAGTTTGAACGGAAAGTATTTATCATTAATTTATGTAATTTATTAAGATCTGCATGAGAAGTTTCGAATTCTCCAGCGGACTTAAAATCAGTAGATAACGCGACTCCGGTAACGATTTCCTTGCCGGGCATCTTTCCATATCCTTCTGACAAATCATGTATACCTGTAATCTCAATATATCGGAATCCATGGTAGCAAAAACGCGGACGGTATATCTCTCCACCGGGAGTGCCCTTGGCAATATAAATGTCTTGTTGGATACATTGTGTTGCGAAAGCTCCTATAGAACGGTGGTCAGCATAGCCGTTTTCTCCACCTTTGCTTAGAACTTCCACGTATCTGAATACGTAAACAGCTCCTTTGGGTGATTGAGGTAAATGATACTCTGCGATTCCGGCTATGTTCTCTCCAATATCAAAAATCCAAGCGCCGTCACTTTTTCCGCTGGCACAACTTACTTTGATTGCAGGCAATTTGCGGATTGCTCTAACAGGAGGCATATTGCACGGAGTCAGTTTTCCTTTACAGGTTAAGTCTTCAATAACGCAGTCCCAACCGGCGTCTGTTGAATCAAACTGTGAAAAGGCGGGGGTCTCTAATCGACAATCGTACATTTCACCGCCGTAAATATTATTAATTGTAATCGGACTGTATTTATATTTCCAATTATCGATATCTGTAACGATTTCCTGCACGGTGCCGTCTGTATATGTAATAACAAGCTTTGCAATAGCGCAAACGTCACCGTATACAAATCCCTTATAGTCCCAAACGCGACTTTGCGAATAAAAACCTTCACCTAACAATATGCAAACACAGTTTCCACCGTCTTTGATCTTGTCGGTTACGTCAAAGCTGCGATAAAGAACTGTTTTTTCGTAATTTGTCATAGGCGGATCAATGTAATAATCGTTGGTTTTCTCGCCATTTACGTAATATTCCGCGCAACCGAGACCGCAGGCATACATAACTGCTTTGAATACTTCTTTATGTTCTGTAGTGAATTTTGTGCGTAAATACGGAGCCCAGCCGCTTATATGCTCTAAAGGTTTTATCCACTTGGCATTTTGCCAGAAAGTGTCATCGGGAGCAGTAGAAAAAAAGCATTGTGCCTGTGCAGTATTATTTTTGTTATCGGTAACGGTGACAACAGCCTTGCAATCGGCTGCATAAGGGATTTTCATATCAGAGCAAGTCACGTTGTAGCTTTCGCTGCTATTAATAATTCCGGAGTCGAAAAGAAGTGTGTATTGATCGGAAGCTGCCTTTCTATGGTAAATCTGAATGTGATAGTTTGTTTGGCAGACGTTTTGTCCGGTTGCATCTAACTTCCATGCGAAATGCAAATTATGGTTTTTGGCAAGAGTTGGATTATGTTCATAATCTAATGTCAAGTCGTAAACTTTTAGTTCGTAATCAGCCATATTATTTACCGCCTTTTTTTTTTACATTGAGCACATTTTATTTGATATTCGGGATAAAAGCAAGAATAAAAAACGTCTGGATAGAGTGTTACTCTAAAGGACAGTTTTGCCTACCTCCAGAAAAAACCGCAGATTGGTTTTCTGCGGTTTTTTTGTCATAATAGGGGTAAAAATTATATAAACGATAAATAAGAATTCGACGAAAATACTAAATGTCTATGCTTGTTGCGGAATTGCCTACGGCTGTGTATAGACGATTATAATCAAAGCCGTTATACTTATGGCGTAAGGAGGTATTTATGACGCTGTCTGAAAAACTTTATAACTTGCGCCGCAAACAAGGATTATCCCAAGAAGCTCTTGCTGAGAAACTGAATTGCTCAAGACAAGTGATTTCAAAATGGGAAAATGGAACGACAACACCTGATGCCGAAATGCTACAAAAATATAGCGAGTTTTTTGGTGTCAGTATAGACTATCTCGTTAAAGAAGATATCGAAGAACCGACAAGCGTACAACCTGCCGAGAAGAACGGCGGAAACAAGAAGCTTCTTGGAATATTAGGTCTTGTGATTTCGCTTTTGGGATGCGCTTCCTTAATCGTGTTCGGTGCTATTTCGGTATTAAGTTCGGAAACTGCTGACAAAATTGCGCAGTCATCTATGATAGTCATTAACGGAACATTTATAGCAATGCTGGCTTCGGTGTTGTTGGTGGTCTTTGGAGCTATAATACTTATCAAAACTATGAAACATAAGTAGGAGGTTTCAATGAAAAAAATATCAACTATTTTTGCAGCACTTGCAATTTTGCTTACAAACATTATGTGTGTTGTAGTAACTAACCTTTGTACAAGCGGATATCATGCGGAAAAGCATCATTTTACGAGTGCGCCTTGGGAAGTAGGCTTTTTGTTCATTATTCCATTTGCCATTGCTATCATTGCTTGTTCTATCGTCTCATATATTGCAAAGAAAAAGGAGAAATAGTAAAAACACAGCTAACTGCAATTAGACATATTTCAATATGCCAACAAAAGCAAAATACGGTATACCTCTTTCGAGATATACCGTATTTCTTATAATTATCCTTCAGGGTACAACCCTATATCACTCTGTTTTGCTTTTACGTTTCCATCTTAATTTTATCAGTTTCATTTGACTTTGGCCTGCGATTTATATATCATAAAGGCAATTATTAGCTTTGCTCTCGGAGGAGTTTTTATGATAAAAAAAGCAAATAAATCACATACGTATATTTTTATTATACTGGTACTTACGATGCTTTTATCAGGATGCTTTCCGAATACTTCCTTCCAACCGGAACCGACTGCTACACCGGCAGATACGACGGTCGATACTGTTATTTTAGGTTACAGTGAGCATTTTACTACTTTAAATCCATTTTTTGCAGACACAACAACAAACGTGGATATGGATATTGTAAATCTTACTCAGCTTTTTTTGCTTGACGTTGAGGATATTATAATCGGAAATACCGTAAGCAGTAGCATTGCGACGATACAGCAGCTCAATGAAATTCCCATTCAGACTTTTGCTCCGCAGACAGACTCGACACTTTCCAGATATGATTATGAAGTTACTTATAAAATCACACTTAATGACAATCTGTACACCGCAGAAGGAAAACAAATTACTATTGATGATTTGATTTTTAACATGTACGTACTTTGTGACGTTTCTTACGACGGACAATACAAACTGGGAATGTTGCCGATAAAGGGGATTGACGAGTACAGATACGGCTTTAACAGTGAGATTTTCAATAAGTATGCTACAATAGCAGAAAATATTGTTCAGGTGGCTCCAGAAACAGAAGATCTGACTCCGTACGAGCAGCTTTTTACGAAAACACAGTTTGACAGCTTCTGGAAGGACGATTTTCAAAAATCCTGCAGGCAGTACATGGAGGCCATAGTCGATCACATTAATTCAACCAGAGTGGGAATTGATGAGGGCTCCGACCTGTCGGGTGTTGCTCTTGCTATGTATAAATGTGATTTAGCTAAGTTAAGTCAATCCGGCGAGTTAGAGGACGTATGCGGTAAGAAATATGATATGGAAAAAGATTTTCCGACTGCAGAAGATTTCCTCGCCTGTGTCAAACAGGCTCATGGCTACAACATTGATGGTATAGAGACAATGTATAAACCGATTCACTTTTCAACGATTCTGATTAAGGAATTCGTAGTTAATCAAGCCAAAATAAACGGAGATATCACTGAGGAAAATGATAAAATAACCGGCATTAAAAAGACCGGAAACTTTACTTTGGAGCTTACCTTGAGCACGTATAGTATATATGACGAGCTTTACTTTGTGTTTCCCGTTATGCCGCTTAGTTATTACGGAGATTTAGATTTATATAATTATGATGCAAATAGTTTTGGATTTACAAAAGGGAATATTGACCAAATCCGCAATTTTGACAAATATCCGATGGGAGCAGGTCCCTTTAAATATGAAAAGACGGCAGACGGGATTATTTATCTGACAGAAAATGTTAATTATTCAGGTGAAAAGCCCGGCAATGTTAAACGTGTCTTATTGTATTTGAATAACAAAGACAGCGGGGAATATTATAATCCTGTTTCAGGAATTATAAATGGCACATATGACATCTGTATGATTTTTGACGGTCAAGAAGGATATGAAAATCTGATTGAAAATGATAAAATCGGTGTGTTAAGTGCCACGAATTATAAACTTGCCTACAGCAAGGAACGTATAATGCAAGACAGTATGCCTTCGAAACTGTCTGATACTACCACGTGGCTTCGTAATATAAAAAAGGTGAAAATGAAATAATCAGGTGAAACAATGATAACTTTAAAATATGATCCCGAAATAAAATACGGAAAGTTCAAGATATTGAATGCAACAAATGGCGGTCCCTGGCATAAAAGACATGCTCCTGACCAATACAGATCTAATTTCTGTGAGTATAAAGCTGCTCGTATACCGTATTCAAGGAATCATGATTCGGCTATGCATCCCATATACGGAGGTCCGCACAGCCATGACATTACGTGCATTTTTCCTGATTTTAACGCAGATCCGTATGATCCGGCATCCTACGATTTCGGATGTACCGATGAAGCGATTCTGATTTGCCTTGAAGCCGGTACAGAAACTTTCTTCAGATTGGGTCAGACGATAGAAAATCAAATAAAAAAACATGATACGCGTGTTCCGCCTGATTACAAAAAATGGGCAATAATCTGCGAACATATAATAAGACATTATAATGAAGGCTGGGCAGACGGGTACCGACTGGGAATAAAATACTGGGAAATTTGGAACGAGCCTGATCTGGACGCGGATGATGCTTTAGATAAACGGAACTGGCAGGGAACAAAAATGCAATTTTTTGATTTATACGAAATTGCGGCAAAACATCTAAAATATTGCTTTCCCGAATTAAAAATAGGCGGACCTGCCTCTTGCGGAAGGCTCGAATGGATAAGTGATTTTCTTACGGAAATGAAGCGCCGGAACGTTCCTATTGACTTCTTTTCCTGGCACATATATGCGACGGAACCTTCAATAATACTCGCCTTGTCTGAGAAGATAAAGGCTCTTTTGGTAGAATCAGGATATGAAACAGCCGAAAGTATTCTCAATGAATGGAATTACGTTAAAGGTTGGGACGTCCATTTTAAATATTCAATAATGACAATTCACGGCATAAAAGGAGCTACCTTTACTATGGCCTGTATATGTGCAGCGCAACCGTCAGATATCGATATGCTGATGTACTATGACACAAGACCGTCTGCTTTTTGTGGAGCATTTGACTATTATTCCTATGAACCGTTAAAAGGATACTATCCATTGTATTGGTACGGAATGTTTTACGATATGGATTATGAAATCAGGTGCGAAAAGATATCAGACAGCAACGATCCGTGTGATAATGTTTATACACTTTGCGGAGTTAATAAAAATGGTAAGAAACTTGCGGTGATAGCGTATTACTCTGACCGAGACGATCTGGCATCTGTAGATCTGCATGTGGACTTGCAATCTTTCGGCACATATGAAATATACCTTCTTGATAAGGATCACAACGGAGAATTAATAAAAACAGTAAATGATCTTGACATTACTGTGTCATTGCATTCAGTGGTTTTGATAAAAGAAATATAAAGTTAGGAGATTTAAGATGAAATACGATTTTGTTTCTATTATGGATAGAAAAGGAAAAGATGCCATGGCACTTGACTGTCTTGGAGAACCATGGGCACCTGCGCCTCCGAAAGATGGCTATGACGTAATACCTATGTGGGTTGCTGATATGAATTTTCCTGTACTGCCGGATATCTGCCAGGCTATCGTAGGCAGAATTAATCATCCGTCCTTTGGATATTTTGAGCCTCGTCCGGAATATTATGACGCAATCATTGATTGGCATAAAAAACGCAAAAATGTTGCCGATTTGAAAGCAGAGTATATCGGATACGAAAATGGTGTTCTTGGCGGTGTTTTGTCGGCATTAGGAACGTTTTGCTCTCGTGGAGATAACGTGCTTATTCACAATCCGGCATATTCAGGCTTTACAAAAGTTTTAAAACAGAACGGTTATAATATGATTTTCAGTGATCTTTTTATAGATGATAAAGGTGTTTGGCGCATGGATTACAAGGATATGGAAGAAAAAATCGTTAGAAATAATATTCATGCCGCTCTGTTTTGTACACCTCATAATCCTACCGGCCGCGTTTGGGAAAAATGGGAAGTAGAGAAAATGATGGATCTTTTCAAAAAACATGACGTATACGTAGTTTCAGACGAGATTTGGTCAGATATAATAATGCCCGGACACGTACATACTCCCACACAATCAGTATCAGAAGATGCAAAAAACAGAACAGTTGCTTTGTACGCGCCGTCAAAGACGTTCAATTTAGCCGGAATCGTAGGTTCATATCACGTTATCTATAACAAACGTCTTCGTGACAGAGTAAATAAAGAATCATCTTTATCTCACTATAACGAAATGAACGTTCTGTCTATGTACAGTTTAATCGGTGCTTACAGCAGTGCCGGACATGAGTGGGCCGATGAACTTTGCCAAGTATTACAAGATAATATATCATATGCGTGTGATTATATAGACAACCACTTTGAAGGTGTAACCTACGCAAGACCTCAAGGAACCTACATGCTGTATATTGATTGTGAAAAGTGGCTTACAAACCATAATATGGTATTAAATGAACTTTTAAAATCCGGATGGGATGTAGGTGTTGCATGGCAAAACGGAGCTGCTTACGGAGGTAAATATCATATAAGAATTAATCTTGCGCTTCCTCTTAGCCTTGTTCAAGAGGCTTTCCGCAGAATGGATAAATACGTTTTTAATAAATAATATATTTTTTACAAACAAAAAGGGGGCATCAAAGAATGCCCCCTTAATTCTTGGTTTGATTAATCTTCCTTGCTGTTTGAAGCAGTAGATGCTAAAGAATACTCGTTAAGATACATCGTATATAATTGCTGGAAGTTCTCGGTAGGGTGGCCCTTTACTTCCTGCAGGTATTCGTGCGTGTCAAACGTGCCGTGACGCGACTCAATAATTGCAACGGCAATATTTGAACAGTGATCAGAAACACGCTCTAAATTAGTCAGAACATCGTTAAATGTAAAGCCTGTGTCTTTCGTGCAGACACCTTTCTGAAGTCTTGCGATGTGATTTCTTTTAGCTTTAAGAATTAAGTCGCAGATTGCTTCTCCGAAAGGCTCCACTTTTGCTGCTAAAACAGGGTCGTTATTTTTATATGCGGTAGATGTGATATCGAGAATGTCGGCAATTGCTTTGTTAAGCTGAGCAACTTCATATGCGGCATCTTCGGAGAATACCTGTTTGTTATCTAACATATCCTTTGTGGTCTGAACGTAGTTAATGGCATGATCACCGATTCTTTCAAAATCGTCGACCGTATGTAGGATTTTGGCAACGCATTTGGAGTCTTCTTCGGATATTCCGATTTTTGACAGGCGCATCATATATGTACTCAGGTGATCTTCTAAGTGATCCAATTCATTTTCATGAGTATATATGTCTTCTGCCGTTTTAGGGTCAAAGGAAAAAGTCTGACTTGTTGCCTTAAGGAACGTATCTTTGGCGAGAAAACACATTTCTACTGATAAATCAAATGCCTTTTCAACCGCGATTGCAGGGATTGATAAAATACGCTCGTCGAGGAGAACCTTCTGCTGTACCGGCTGATCTTTATCTTTAATGATAAAGTTAGCAATTTTTTCCAATTGTTTTGAGAAAGGCAGAAGGATTGCCGTTGTAAATAAGTTAAACAGTGTGTGTATAATGGCGATCATAAGAGGTGATATTTCTTTATCGACAAAGGCCCAATCAAATATCATATCTCCTATGCAGAAAGGAATCAGACATATAAGAGTTCCTAAAATATTAAATGATAAGTGAACAACTGCAACTTTTTTTGCATTTCTGTTAACACCGATACTTGAGATAAGAGCTGTTACGCATGTACCGATGTTTTGTCCCATAATAATCGGGAGTGCGATTCCGTACGTAATTCCGCCGGATAGGGACAGTGCTTGCAGAATTCCCACAGAGGCTGCCGAACTTTGGATAATACCTGTGAAAACTGCACCTACCAAAACAGCAAGTAACGGATTCTTGAAGGCAGTAAGAATACTGGCGAATTCCGGCATCTCAGACAAAGGCTCCATAGCATCAGACATAAGCGTCATTCCAAACATGAGAACAGCAAAACCCACGAGAACGTTACCTGTGTTCTTTCTCTTTTCACTTTTGCTTAACATCGTAATTATTATACCGATGAAAGCAAACAATGGTGCAAAATTGGCCGGCTTTAATATTTTGAGCCAGAAAACGTCACTGTCTATGCCGGCTAAACTTAAAATCCACGCCGTAAGTGTAGTTCCTATGTTAGAACCCATCAGCACACCGATAGTTTGTCCGAATTGAAGAATCCCGGAGTTTACAAGACCGACTAACATAACGGTTACGGCTGACGAAGACTGCACTGCAACTGTCATACAGGCACCAAATATCATCGCCAGGAATTTGTTTCGAGTTATCTTATCTAGATTCTTATTTAATTTACCGTTTGCAGACTTTTCAAGTCCGTCGGACATTACTTTCATACCGTATAGGAAGAAAGCTAAGCCGCCAAGTAGGGTTATCACTGAGAAAACATTCATAATGGCATGCCTCCTTTTTGAACTGTTCTAATAATACTCCGTTTTTTGGAAAATTCATATATTTAATTAAAAAAATGTTAAATGTTTTATTACTTTTTTTCAAGAGTTTTCTAAAATTATGAAAATGATTTTCCGAAAGTATCTGTAGAATTTCCTGCTAATCCTATGTATAATTGAATTTAAGTATTTGCTTGTCTCGCTTTCTCTTTTTAGCATTTATACCAATATTTGTAAAAGGCAACGGAATTACCACCAACTATACATATGACTCAATGGGTCGAATAAAGACGATAACGGACAGCAATGGAAACAGTATTTGGAGACGGTACTATTCAAAGGATTATAAAAGTGAATTTTGGAGGAAATACTAATGAAACATGTAAAAATTTCTGGTCACGTATTCTGGGAAATCATGGTACATCTTTTATTTGTCATTGTAATTATAATTTGTATTGTAGCTGGTTTCCCGGAGAATTTAAATAAAGCAGAAGAAGTTGATATTATAGTTGATCAGGTTGATTGTGTACACGAAAGAAAAGAATATAGACTCAGCATATATTCAGATTCTATTGAGTATAAATTTTCAGAATATGATTGCGAGTATACAATTAAAGAATTGTCAAAGTTGATAAAAAAAGGCGACTTATTGTCTATAAAGTATATAGAAAACTATAATGTACTTTATGGGGATTATTATGAAATAGTTGATGCGAGAAGTCAGTCCAATGTGTATTTGTCAATTGATTCCTATAGTGATCAGCAAAATACGAGTCTCGTTATTAGCCTTTTGTTCGCAGGAATTCTACTTTCTTTAATTATAACGGGAGATGTTATTTGTTACCGGTCTCTCAAAAAAGCAGATCAACACATAGAAAAGGTCAAAATATTTCGTGTGATTGAAAAGATTAATGATAATAGAAATTATAGGATTATTAAGGAGATGCCTCCGGACTTATATAGGTAATTTGACTCGGAATATAGCAATTTATTAGTTAAATCATTAAAATCTGATATGGATAAAGCTGGTTTTTCTTCGGTATGCAACAAAGGGATAGTTATAACTTTTGACAATGGCGAGTATGAACTAATATATAATGATCAAATAATAGATGGTAAATATAAAGAGGATAATATAGAAGAAATACAAACAGAGGCCATGTGTGATCCGGAACTGTTTCAAGATTTAATAGATAAATATTTAAATATGTAATCTCTTGACTCTTGTTATTTGTCTTTTCGTCTAGATTGGGAATGAACTTGCAAGGAGACGTAATAGCACTGCTTGATGAGAATTATGACGTTGTGGTAAAATACACCTATGACACATGGGGCAAAGTGCTCAGCGTGACAGATGCAGACGGTACATTGATAACAGATACGAACCACAAATGCAGCAATTTCCAGTTATAATAATTATGCTAACTGATTAGTACGCCTTGTAAAAAGAAAGGAGTTTTTAACCAATGACGAATAGACAAAAGCATAATTTATTTTGGATTCTATTTCTCATAGAATTCATTTTAACTCTTAGTGGCATTATGGCTACATGTATATTGTATGAGAATACGTCGAAATTATGGATTCCAATAACGTGTGCCGCAAGTGTTTTTGGGATAATTATGCCTATTATCATTTTAATTATGATTAAACTATGTACAACAATAGATCTTAATGAGTTCAAGCCTAAGAAAAAAACTGTTCGATATCATATAGGATTTGCGAACTTTGAAAGTGTAAAATGGTATATGGAGAGCAAGGTGTTTGCACCTGAAGATTATTCTTATGAAGTATCATTTTTAGAAAACACAGGAGAAACAGTAAATTACTATACAAAATTCTTCTTTCCGCAAATGTATAAGAATATTTATGTGTTAGTTCATTTGAACACTTTTGACGAATACAAAGGATTAGAAATATGTAAACATGTAGAACAGAAAATACATAATGAATTTAATAATCAGAATACAGCAGTATATTTTATTTTATGCATTGATAATTTTACTGATGAATATTATAAATTTTACGATATGATTGAAGAAAAAATCGAGGTAAAAAACGGATTATTATACAGTTTTTTACCAGTGGCTTTTTCGTTGAAGGAATCGATTATGTATATGGGAATACAGGAAGGATTTATTAAACAAATATATAATGGTATGCGTGATGAATTTCCGTTGATTTTTGACTTAGATGAGAACGATATTATCAAAGAGTATTGTAGTAATTGTGGTAAAGAATTAGCCGACGCAGATGTTTTCTGCAATGGATGTGGTACAAAACGTGAGGTTCAGCCTGCACCGCAGCAAGCCCCCGTATATGAGCAGACTGCACCGCAGCAATCCCCGATATATGAGCAACCTGTTTACGCTGCACCTGTGTATGAGGCAGTTCCTAATAAACCGCAAGTTCCGGCAGCTCAGAAAGTATTATCTATTATTGGAATGCTTCTTGGTATCATTGGCTCACTTTGGACGTTTTTTGCTTTTTTTTCTCTCACGCATCCGGCATTTAAAAGTATTGGTTATTCAGTAACAGGTTGCACATATGCAATTCCCGGCATGATCCTTTCTTGTATTGGTAATAAGTCGGGACTTTGCAAAATGGGTAAGATCGGTAAGATTTTCAATTTGATTAGTCTCATTTTGTTTGGCGTTTTTCTCTCTATTTCAATCATTAATGGCGTTGCTAACGGTTTTGGTGATCCTGACACATTCGGTATTTATTATTTTATTTATTGATTTTGACTAAATCCAGGGATTCACATTTCTTGTGAATCCCTTTTTTGTATGACGGGCATATCAATGCTCTGTGGTGAAAGTCCACTGGGAGGTAGTTACTGACCAACCCGAAAGCGACTCCCAAGGTTTATGTCGCGAGGCATAGGCGAGAAGAAGGGATAGCGAAATCGTAGCCTGACGAACAGAAACTCGGTATGAAGGCGTAATAGGCGGATAAGTTGGCAAAAAGCAACGAAGTCCCAAAGGTAACCGTAACCCTGTTGCGTAAACCGAGCAGGTAGACGAGGAAGAAAGACTGACCTATAGATTCTATTGCATGAATGGTAGATGCAAATTGAACGAGGATAAAAACAAATAGGAAATCAGGCTGTCATGAGGATATCTTAAACAGCAAATAACAATATCGATTACAATAAAAATAACAAAAAACTATGTTGACATCTTGATTTGATAGTGCTACAATAACATACTGCGTTGTAATCTGCGCGGCACAGGACCTTCGTCCGAAAAAAGAAAATTTTAAATCTTAAATAAGGACTTTTTTATGATTGATTTTTTCTTTCTAAACAGATTATAACACAAAAAAAAGCAGCATGCAAGACCGAAACGGGCAGGAGGCTTTTGCCGGCAAGGTTAACAGGACGAGCATTACTGCTTTAGAATCAATTTATGAGGTGATTATCAGTATGGTGCATTCGGTAAAGTACGGTCAGAGCGAAAGAATGAGCTATTCCAGGATTCAAGAGATCCTTGAGATGCCTAATCTTATTGCTGTTCAGAAGAGTTCCTACCAGAACTTTTTAGAGAACGGTCTTAAGGAAGTTTTTAGAGATGTTTCTCCGATAACTGATTATTCAGGCAATCTGATGTTGGAATTTGTAGATTATTATCTTGAAGACAAAACCAACTATTCTATTGAAGAATGTAAAGAAAGAGACGCTACGTATGCTTCACCGCTTAAGGTTAAGGTACGTGTTATTGATAAAGAATCAGGATTAATGAAGGAGGACGTTATCTATTTCGGCGAATTCCCGCTTATGACAGATAATGGTACTTTCATTATGAATGGTGCAGAACGTGTTATCGTAAGCCAGCTGGTTAGATCGCCCGGGGCATATTTTGAGAGAGTATTTGACAAAGCAAAGGGTAAGAATATCACTTCTTCTACGCTTATTCCTAACAGGGGTGCGTGGCTTGAATGCGAGATTGATTACAGTGACGTTATCAACGTAAGAGTTGACCGTAACCGTAAGATGCCAGCTACTATGCTTATGCGTGCTTTTGGCCTCGGTAGCAATGACGATATTATCAATACGTTCTGTGTAAGACGTGACGAACTTGCACCGAAATATGCTGAACTCCAAGATGAACTTATCATTCTTGACGACAGAATCATGAACACTCTTCAGAAGGATACTACTACCGACGAGACAAGCGCCCTTCTTGAAATATATAAGAAACTTCGTCCCGGCGATCCTGCTATCGTAGAGAATGCCCGCTCACTTCTGTATGGCATGTTCTTTGATTCAAAGAGATATGACCTTGCAAAAGTTGGCCGTTATAAATTTAACAAGAAGCTTTCTCTTGCAACACGTATTGCAGGTAAAGAGGCAGCTCAGGATATTATAGATCCTCAGTCAGGCGAACTGCTTGTTGAGGCAGGCTCTATCATCACAGAGGAACAGGCAACGCAGATTCAAGCTTGCGGTGTGAACACTGTTATTATTAATACAATCTACAGACCTGTGAAGGTTATCGGTAACAACATTGTTGATATTTCATACTTTGTTGACTTTGATCTTGATGAATTAGAAATTACAAATCAGGTTTACTATCCTGTTCTAAAGGAATTACTTGATATCGCAGATGGCGACATGGAAGTTCTTAAGAAAGAAATTAAAGAGAACTATAACAGACTCCAGCCTAAGTATCTTACTATGGACGACGTTACGGCTTCCTTCTCATATATTTTCAACCTGACATATGATCTTGGCTCTATTGACGATATCGACCACTTAGGTAACAGACGTATCCGTTCAGTTGGCGAGCTCCTTCAGAATCAGTTCCGTATCGGACTTTCCAGAATGGAAAGAATTGTTAAAGAACGTATGTCCATGCAGGAAAGAGACGTAATTACTCCTCAGGCTCTCATCAATACTCGCCCCGTTACTGCGGCTATTAAAGAGTTCTTCGGATCTTCACAGCTTTCACAGTTCATGGATCAGACAAACCCTCTTGCAGAACTTGCAAACAAGAGACGTCTTAGTGCTCTGGGTCCCGGCGGTTTGAACAGAGACAGAGCAACTTTTGATGTACGTGACGTACATTACACACATTACGGCAGAATGTGTCCTATCGAGACACCTGAAGGTCCTAACATCGGTCTTATCGGCTCGCTGAGTACATACGCGAGAATTAATGAGTATGGATTTATCGAAGCACCGTATAGAAAATATGATCCTGAAACAAAGACGGTTACAAATCAAATTGACTATTTGATGGCAGACGAAGAGGATAAATACATCGTAGCACAGGCAAATGAGCCTCTTGATGAAGAAGGACATTTCATCAATAAGAAGGTTGTATGCCGTTACAGAGATGAATTCCTTGAGATTGAAAATGACCGTGTTCATTACATGGACGTTTCTCCAAAACAGGTAGTATCTGTTGCTGCAGCTATGATTCCGTTCCTTGAGAACGACGATGCCAGCCGTGCGCTGATGGGATCAAACATGCAAAGACAGGCAGTTCCGCTTCTTCGTGCAGAATCTCCTATTGTTGCTACAGGTATTGAGTATAAAGCAGCAAGAGACTCAGGTGCGGTTGTTCTTGCAAAACACGCAGGTACCGTACAGGAAGTTACAGGCAGATACATTATGATTAGACGCGATGACGGTACTATTGACAAGTACAACTTGCTCAAGTTCCTTCGCTCTAACCAGGGTACTTGTATCAATCAGAAGCCTGTTGTTACGTTCGACCAGCGCGTAGAAGAAGGCGAAGTTATCGCTGACGGTCCTTCAACAGACAAAGGTGAGATTGCTCTTGGACGTAACGTGCTTATCGGTTTCATGACTTGGGAAGGTTACAACTACGAGGATGCTGTCCTTATCAGTGAAAAACTCGTAAAAGAAGATATATACACATCCATCCATATTGAAGAGTATGAATGTGAAGCAAGAGACACGAAACTCGGACCTGAGGAGATAACAGCAGAGATTCCTCACGTTGGTGATGATGCTCTTAAAATGCTTGATGCGCAAGGTATTGTTACTATAGGTTCAGAAGTTCACGCAGGTGATATCCTCGTTGGTAAGGTAACTCCTAAGGGAGAGACAGAGCTTACTGCAGAAGAGAGACTCCTTCGTGCTATATTCGGTGAAAAGTCAAGAGACGTAAGAGATACGTCTCTCAGAGTTCCTCACGGTGAGTCAGGTATCGTAGTTGATGTAAAAGAGTTTACACGTGAGAATGATGATGAACTTTCTCCCGGCGTAAACAAGATGGTAAGAGTTTATATCGCTCAAAAGCGTAAACTTTCTGTTGGTGATAAAATGGCCGGACGTCACGGTAACAAGGGTGTTATTTCACGCATTTTACCTGAAGAAGATATGCCTTTCCTTCCTGACGGTACTCCGCTTGAGATTGTTCTTAACCCTCTTGGCGTTCCTTCACGAATGAACATCGGACAGGTATTGGAAGTTCACCTTGGCTATGCAGCGAAAGCCCTTGGTTGGAAGATTGCGACTCCTGTTTTCGACGGAGCATCGGAGCATGATATTATAGAAACACTCAAACTCGCAGGTAAAGAAGCAGATGGTAAGTCAATTCTCTACGACGGCAGAACAGGTGAACCGTTTGATAATCCGGTAACAGTAGGTTATATGTATTATCTCAAGCTGTTCCACTTGGTAGATGACAAGATTCACGCTCGTTCAACAGGTCCTTACTCACTTGTTACACAACAGCCTTTGGGTGGTAAAGCTCAGTTCGGCGGTCAGCGTTTCGGTGAGATGGAAGTTTGGGCATTGGAAGCTTACGGTGCTGCTTACACTTTACAGGAAATCCTTACAATCAAGTCAGACGATACAATCGGCCGTGTGAAGACATACGAAGCTATCGTAAAAGGCGAGAATGTTCCTGAACCCGGAATACCTGAATCCTTCAAAGTATTGCTCAAAGAATTGCAGAGTCTTGCTCTTGACGTTAAGGTATTTGCTACCGATGGTACAGAGATTCCTCTCAAAGAGGTTGAGGAGGATTATATAAAGAATCCTGATAAATACAGAACGAAAAAAGACGTATTCAACCCTGATTTTTCATCATTTATGGGTGAGAACGGTGAGATTGTGATGGCAAATGACACTGAAGACAGTGATGACGTTCTTCATGATGACGAACTCCAGAATGTAGAAGAAATATCTGATTTCGATGCAGGTGTGATTGATTTCACAGGAGAGTCTATGACAGAAGAATACAGCGATTCTGATGAAGAATAATAGGGAGGATTGCACATGATAGATTTTAATAATTTTGATTCAATACAGATTGGGCTTGCCTCTGCTGAGACAATAATGAAATGGTCTCATGGTGAAGTAAAAAAACCTGAGACAATAAACTACAGAACTCTCAAACCGGAAAAAGACGGTTTGTTCTGTGAAAGAATCTTTGGACCAAGCAAAGATGGCGAGTGTCACTGTGGAAAATATAAAAAGAACAGATACAGAGGTATCGTTTGCGATAAATGTGGTGTAGAAGTAACAAGTTCAAAAGTAAGACGTACACGTATGGGTCACATTGAATTGGCTGCGCCTGTATCTCACATTTGGTTCTTCCGCGGTATTCCCAGCAGAATGGGATTGATACTTGACATGGCTCCACGTTCATTAGAAAAGGTTCTTTATTTTGCTGCATACGTAGTATTAGATGCCGGTGATACAGCTCTCCAATATAAGCAGATTCTTTCTGAAAGAGAATATAGAGAAGCTCTCCAAATGTATGGCACACAGGCCTTCACAGCACGCATGGGAGCAGAAGCCATCTGCCAACTTCTTGAAGACATTGATCTTGACGGATTATCAGGAGAACTTCGCGGTGAGATTGAACGACTCTCTGAAGCAGAAAAAGAGAAGGGTGGACAGACAATAAGCCAGAAAAAGATGCGTCTTGTTAAACGTCTTGAAGTAGTAGAATCTTTCAGACAGTCAAATAACAAGCCTGAGTGGATGATTCTCAAAGCAATTCCTGTTATTCCGCCTGATCTTCGTCCTATGGTGCAATTGGACGGCGGCAGATTTGCTACATCAGACCTTAATGACTTATACAGAATAGTTATTAACCGTAATAACAGATTAAAAAGACTCCAAGAGCTTAGAGCTCCTGACATTATTGTAAGAAACGAAAAGAGAATGCTGCAGGAAGCGGTAGATGCCCTTCTTGATAACGGCCGAAGAGGCAGACCTGTTACAGGTCCTAATACAAGACCTCTCAAATCTCTGTCAGATATGCTCAGAGGTAAGCAGGGTCGTTTCCGTCAGAACCTTCTCGGTAAACGTGTAGACTATTCAGGACGAAGCGTTATCGTTGTAGGCCCGGAACTTAAAATTTACCAATGCGGTCTTCCTAAAGAAATGGCGCTCGAACTCTTTAAGCCTTTTGTAATGAGAAAGCTCGTAAACGACGGTAAAGCTCCTAATATTAAGAGCGCACGTAAAATGGTAGAACGTGTTCGCACAGAAGTTTGGGATATTTTGGAAGATATTATCAAGGAACATCCGGTACTTTTGAACCGTGCTCCTACGCTTCACAGACTTGGTATTCAGGCATTTGAACCTGTTCTTGTAGAAGGCAGGGCTCTCAAGCTCCATCCGCTTGTTTGTACAGCATACAATGCAGACTTCGACGGAGACCAGATGGCTGTACACGTACCCTTGTCAGTTGAAGCACAGGCAGAAGCAAGAGTGCTTATGCTCTCTGCAAACAACCTTCTTGCTCCCAAAGACGGTAAGCCGATTACAGTTCCTACACAGGACATGGTTCTTGGTAGTTATTACCTTACACTCGTTAAGGAAAAAGATTATGAGAATGCACCTGTATTTGGTTCTTTTGACGAAGCAAAGATGGCGTATGACCTTGGCATTATTAAGCTCCACACTGCTATCATCGTAAGACGTACAGGCGAACTTAATGGCGAGAAGATTACACGCAGAATTAAAACTACAATCGGTAAACTCATTTTCAACGAAGCAATACCTCAAGATCTGGGATTTGTTGACAGATCCGATCCGGAACACGTGCTTGATCTTGAAATTGATAAGCTCGTTAAAAAAGGAACTTTAGGAGAGATTATCGATAAATGTATTAAAAAGCATGGTCTTACAGATACGGCAGTTGTACTTGATAAGATTAAGGCCTTAGGATACAAATTTTCAACAAAGGGTGCTATCACAGTAGGTATAGAAGATATTATTGTACCTCCTGAGAAACAGCAACTTATTGAAGAAACAGATAAATTAGTAGATAAGATTGTCAAACAGTACCGCAGAGGTCTCATTACGGAAGAAGAACGTTATAATAACGTAATTCAGGCATGGACGGTTGCAATCGACAAGCTGACAGCTATCCTCAAGAAGAACATGGGTGAATTTAATCCGATTAACATGATGAGTGATTCAGGCGCCAGAGGTAATATCAACCAGATTAAGCAGCTTGCCGGTATGAGAGGACTTATGACTGATACATCAGGTAAGTCAATCGAAATACCGATTAAGGCAAACTTCCGTGAAGGTCTTGACGTATTAGAGTTCTTTATTTCCAGCCACGGTACCAGAAAGACGCTTTCAGATACAGCCTTAAGAACAGCTGACTCAGGTTACCTTACACGCCGTCTTGTTGACGTCAGCCAGCAGGTTATTATTCGTCAGAAAGATTGTGGTACAGAAGAATATATTGAGGTATCCGCTATTGAGAATCAGGATGTTCCGGATCAGGGACCGATCGTTCCGCTTAGCGCTCGTATCGTTGGAAGATATCCTGCACAGGTTATTACTGATCAAGACGGCAGCGTACTTGCTGATTTAGATACGTTAATAACTGAAGAACTTGCTGAAAAAATCGAGGCAACAGGTATTAAATCCGTCAAAATCCGTTCAGTTCTCACATGTCACTGTGAACACGGTGTATGTGCTAAATGTTACGGTTCTAACCTTGCTACAAACGAAGAATGCAACGTAGGTGACGCAGTAGGTATTATTGCAGCTCAGTCAATCGGTGAGCCGGGTACACAGCTTACCATGAGAACGTTCCATACAGGCGGTGTTGCAACAGCAGACGATATTACACAAGGTCTTCCGAGAGTAGAAGAGCTCTTCGAGGCAAGAAAGCCTAAGGGAAATGCTACAATTGCAGATATAGACGGTGTTATTTCAATCTCAGAAACAGGTAAGAAGAGAGAAGTAACTATTACTGCAGAAGACGGAACTACAAAAACGTATTCATTTGCTTTGGGTATTGTTCTTAAAGTTAATGAAGGCGACGTAGTAAAAGCCGGTGACTTATTGGTCGGAGGTTCTATCAACCCTCACGATATTCTCCGTGTAAAAGGTGAAGAGGGTGTTGAGAAGTATATCATCGAAGAAGTTCAGAAGGTATACAATATGCAGGGTGTTAAAATTAACGACCGCCACATTGAAGTAATCGTAAGTCAAATGCTCAGAAAAGTTAAAATCGATGAATCCGGTGATACATCACTTCTCCCCGGATCAATGGTAGATGTTTTTGAGTTCAAACGCGCTAATGAACAAGCTTTAGCAGAGGGTAAGAAACCTGCAGAAGGTAAACGTGCATTGCTCGGTATTACAAAAGCATCACTTGCCACAGAGTCATTCTTGTCAGCCGCTTCCTTCCAGGAAACAACAAAAGTTCTCACCGAAGCAGCTATCAAGGGCAAGAAGGATCCGCTCCTCGGACTCAAAGAGAACGTTATTATCGGTAAACTTATTCCTGCCGGTACAGGCATGAGTCGCTACAAGGATATCGAAATTGACGTAACTCCTCTGCCGCAGAGAGTAGATGAGATAACAGAAGAGATTGACGAAGCGATTGCTATGACAGAATCTGACAGTCTTGAAGATGCGATGCCTTCAGAAGAAGACTACGCAACACCGTTGTCTTCACTCGCAGAAGAAATTGTAGAGGCAATCGAAGATGAAATACAGGATGCTGAATAATTGTTCATAAAATCCGTGTTGACAACTAAAATCTAATATTGTAAAATCAAAAAGTTGCACTGCTTGCAAGGAATAACTATGCCAAGCGTGCAACCTTTGGATGTAAAAAGATATTATAAACAGGAGGTGACATTAATGCCAACATTTAACCAATTGGTTAAGCAGGGAAGATCTACAATTGAGAAGAAGTCTACATCACCGGCACTTCAGAAGATTTATAACAGTCTTAATAAGAAGAGCATTGATAAGAGCGGTCCTCAAAAGAGAGGCGTATGCACAGTTGTAAGAACCACAACTCCCAAAAAACCAAATTCTGCGTTGAGAAAGATTGCCAGAGTGCGCTTGACAAACGGTATGGAAGTATTCGCATACATTCCTGGTATCGGTCATAACTTACAAGAGCACAGCGTAGTTTTGATTCGTGGAGGTAGAGTTAAGGATCTGCCTGGTGTAAGATACCACATTATCAGAGGTACACTCGATACTGCAGGTGTTGCAAATAGAAATCAGAGTAGATCAAAGTACGGTGCCAAGAAGGCAAAAGCAAAGAAATAATTACCGGCCGGTTAACCCGGATGTGCCGGATGCATATATATAATTTGTGCCGGCGCGGACTGCTTTGATTAAAAAGCAGAGTACCCATTGATTAATTATCATAGAAGGAGGGAAGGAAAGTGCCCAGAAAAGGTTTTATAGCAAAGAGAGAGGTTTTACCTGATCCTATTTATCGTGACCAGATTGTAGCAAAGCTCATCAACGGAGTTATGCTTGACGGTAAGAAAGGTGTTGCTCAAAAGATCGTATACGATGCTTTCGAGATTGTTCACGAAAAAACAGGTAGGGAACCGTTAGAAGTATTTAAAGAGTCTCTCAATAATGTAATGCCACAGTTGGAAGTTAAAGCCAGACGTGTAGGTGGTTCTACTTACCAGGTTCCAATGGAAGTTAGACCCGAAAGAAGACAGGCTCTCGGTTTGAGATGGATTGTTACATTCTCACGTAAGAGAAGTGAAAGAACAATGGCTGCAAGACTTGCAGGAGAGCTTATGGATGCTCTTAATAGCACAGGCGGCGCATTTAAGAGAAAAGAAGAAATGCATAGAATGGCTGAAGCTAACCGTGCATTTGCTCATTATAAATGGTAATTTAGGACGTAGGAAGAGATTATGCCAAGAGAGTTTAGTTTAGAAAATACAAGAAATATAGGTATTATGGCTCACATTGATGCCGGTAAGACTACCACTACAGAGCGTATTTTGTTCTACACAGGACGTACTCACAAATTAGGTGAGACACACGAAGGTGCAGCAACAATGGACTATATGGTACAGGAACAGGAACGTGGTATTACTATCACTTCTGCTGCTACTACAGCTCAGTGGAGAGGCACGAGAATCAATATCATCGATACTCCCGGACACGTTGACTTCACAGTAGAAGTTGAGCGTTCTTTGAGAGTTCTTGACGGTAGTGTTACGCTTTTCTGTGCTAAAGGCGGAGTAGAGCCACAGTCTGAGACAGTTTGGCGTCAGGCTGATAAATACAACGTTCCCCGTATGGGTCACGTAAACAAGATGGATATTACGGGCGCTGACTTTTTCAGAGTTGTAGATATGATCCGTACAAGATTAGGAGCCAATGCAGTTCCGATTCAGCTTCCGATAGGTAAGGAAGAATCCTTTGTGGGTATTGTCGACTTAGTTGAGATGAATGCTCATATATATAAGGACGAATTGGGCCGTGATGTGGAGATTACTGATATTCCTGATGACATGAAGGAAATGGCAGAAGAATATCATATGGCTTTACTGGAAGCAGTAGCTGATCAGGATGAAGAGATCCTGATGAAATATCTTGACGGTGAAAAACTTACAACTGATGAGATTAAACGTGCTATCAGAAGTGCTACAATTGCAGTTAAAATTATTCCGATCACTTGTGGTTCATCATATAGAAACAAAGGTGTTCAACAGCTTTTGGATGCAATTGTCGACTATATGCCGGCTCCTACAGATATTCCCGCTATCAAGGGTGTTAACACGCGTACAGGTGAAGATGAAGTAAGACATGCAAGCGATTCAGAGCCTTTCTCAGCATTAGCATTCAAGATTGTTACAGATCCATTTATCGGAAAACTTTGTTTCTTTAGAGTTTATTCAGGCGTATTGAACGTTGGCTCATACGTATATAACGCTACAAAGGGAAAGAAAGAAAGAATCGGACGTATCGTGCTGATGCACGCTAATCACAGAGAAGAGATTCCTTGTGCTTACGCAGGAGATATCGCTGCCGCAGTTGGTCTTAAAGATACAACTACAGGAGATACACTTTGTGCAGAGACACATCCTGTTCAGTTAGAGACAATGGAATTCCCGGATCCTGTTATTTCAGTTGCTGTTGAGCCTAAGACAAAGGCAGGACAGGAGAAGATGAGTGTTGCTCTTCAGAAACTTGCAGAAGAAGACCCGACATTCAAAGTTCATACTGATACAGAGACAGGACAAACTATTATTTCTGGTATGGGTGAACTCCATCTTGAGATTATCGTAGACAGATTACTTCGTGAATTCAAAGTAGAAGCTAACGTAGGTAATCCTCAGGTTGCTTACAAAGAAGGTATCCGTAAGGCTGTTAAGGTTGAAGGTAAGTTTGTAAGACAGTCAGGTGGTCGTGGACAATACGGACATTGTGTTATAGAAGTTGAACCTCAGGAAAGAGGCAAAGGATACGAATTCGTTAACAAGATTGTGGGCGGTGCTATTCCAAAAGAATATATCGGACCTGTTGACCAAGGTATTCAGGAAGCTCTTCAAAGTGGTGTCCTCGGCGGATATCCTGTTGTTGACCTTAAGGTAACACTCGTTGACGGTTCATTCCACGAAGTTGACTCTTCAGAAATGGCCTTCAAGATTGCCGGCTCTATGGCTATCAAAGAGGCTTGCCGTAAAGGTGATCCTGTATTGCTTGAACCTATCATGTCAGTGAACGTTAATGCTCCTGAAGAATATTTAGGTGATATTATCGGTTCTATCAGTTCTAAGCGTGGTCGTGTTGAAGGTATTGAAGACTTGGCAGGAAGCAAGGTTGTTAGTGGCGCATGTCCGCTGGCTGAAATGTTTGGTTATACAACAATGCTTCGTTCAATGACTCAGGGACGTGGTGCGTTTGTAATGCAACCCAGTCACTATGAAGAAGTGCCGAAGAGTGTACAGGAAACTGTTCTCGCAGGCAGAAATGTAAAATAATAATTTATCAAGTATATAAACTTGATTTGCAAATGAAAAAGCTGTATGTTATTATATACTCACCTTTTCATTAGTAAGTTTTTTAATTAATTTAAGGAGGATATGAAAATGGCAAAATCAAAGTTCGAAAGAACCAAACCACATGTAAATATCGGTACTATCGGTCACGTTGACCATGGTAAGACAACTTTAACAGCTGCAATCACAAAAGTACTCGCTTTAGCAGGTAATGCAGAAGTTAGAGCTTATGATCAGATTGATAACGCTCCAGAGGAGAAGGCAAGAGGTATCACGATTAACACTTCACACGTTGAGTATCAGACAGCTACAAGACACTATGCTCACGTTGACTGCCCCGGACACGCTGACTATGTTAAGAACATGATCACAGGTGCAGCTCAGATGGACGGCGCAATTCTTCTCGTTTCCGGTCCTGACGGCCCGCAGGCTCAGACAAGAGAGCACATCCTTCTTGCTCGTCAGGTAGGTGTTCCTTATATTGTTGTATTCATGAACAAATGTGACATGATCGACGAAGGCGACGAAGAGCTTCTCGACCTCGCTGAGATGGAAATCAGAGAGCTCCTTAGCTCATATGACTTCCCGGGCGATGATATTCCGGTAATCAGAGGTTCAGCTCTTATGGCTCTCGAGTGCGAAGATACAGACCCTTCTGCAGCTCCTTATGCTTGCATTAACGAACTTATGGACGCTGTTGATTCTTACATTCCTACACCTCAAAGACCTACAGACCTTCCTTTCCTTCTTCCTATTGAGGACGTATTCACAATCACAGGTCGTGGAACAGTTGCTACAGGTCGTCTCGAGAGAGGTGTTATCAAAGTTGGTGATCCTGCTGAGATCGTTGGTCTTAAAGATGAAAATCGTTCAACAGTTGTTACAGGCGTTGAGATGTTCAGAAAACTTCTTGATCAGGCTGAAGCAGGTGACAACGTAGGTGTTCTTTTAAGAGGTATCCAGAGATCAGAAGTTGAAAGAGGACAGGTTCTCGTTAAACCCGGTACAATTCAGCCTCACACACACTTCAAAGGTCAGGTTTACGTTTTAACAAAAGATGAAGGTGGCCGTCATAAGCCTTTCTTCAGCAACTACAGACCTCAGTTCTATTTCAGAACAACTGACGTTACAGGCGTTATTACTCTTCCTGAGGGAACAGAAATGGTTATGCCTGGCGACCATATCGAGATGGAAGTTAAACTTATTACTCCTATCGCTATGGAAAAAGGCCTCAAGTTCGCTATCCGTGAAGGTGGCCGTACAGTAGGTGCCGGTAACGTTACAACAATTATTGAATAATTGTAATTTTATTTGATGTAAAAAGCTTCCGATTTTCGGAAGCTTTTTTGTATATTTTCATTTTTTTTTCACATAATAATCAATGCTCGTATTTATAAATACGAATAGCGTGACGCTTAGGAGGAAAAAGTATGAAAATCAAGAAAATATTTATAACACTTCTCGTTTTGGGATGTTTTGTCTTTTCAATGACGGGATGTAATATGGAAAAATGTGGGGAGGATATGCTGGAACCTACCGCAACTCCCGGACAAACTCAAAATCCGGTAAATACACCGAATGCAACTACCCAGCCGCAAACGACACAAGGGGTGCCGGACGGAACGGATGATTCTAATTCGACAAGGCATAGAATCGATGACAGTATAATAAATCCTACTGATATTATAGAGGATTTCTTTGATGCAACTCATATGCCTGAGGGTAAAGCAGGAAGATAATCAGGATTTTTTATTAAGCCGGGATTACGTTACGTGTATCCCGGCTTTTTATATTGAATCAACAGAAAGTGTGAACAAATAATTTATTTTTCATTAAAGGTTTGTTAACATATGTATTATACAATTTTTAGTTGCAATATTAGAAGCGGAGGTATAATTTCATGATTGAGATAAAGAACCTGACGAAGCAATATGGCGTGATTAAGGCTCTTGATGACGTGTCTTTTTCTGTTAAAAAAGGTGAGATACTTGGTTTCTTGGGCCCTAACGGTGCAGGTAAGTCTACAACAATGAATATTTTAACCGGATACATATCGCCGACGTCCGGACATGCCATTATCGATGGCTATGATATTATTGAGAATCCTAAGGAAGCAAAGAAGAAGATTGGTTATTTGCCTGAATTGCCTCCTTTATATCTTGATATGACGATTAAGGAATATCTTAATTTTATATGTGATCTTAAAGGCGTTGAGCAGAAAAAGAGAAAGGCACAGCTGGATGATATTATGTATTTGGTAAAAATTGGAGACCTTCGCGGTCGTGTTATCCGAAATTTATCAAAAGGATATAAACAGCGTGTAGGACTGGCTCAGGCGCTGGTTGGTAATCCTGAAGTACTTATTCTTGACGAGCCTACTGTAGGTCTTGATCCGAAACAAATTATAGAGATCCGAAAGCTTATAGGTGCTCTTAGACACGAACATACAATAATATTGAGTACGCATATTTTATCAGAAGTTAATGCTGTATGCAGTAACGTTGTCATTATCAACAAAGGTAAGATTGCTGCATCCGGCTCTGTATCTGATTTTACTTCCGCAGAAGGTACTGTTAACAAATTCATGATAAGCATAGTTGGAGCAAAACCTGCTATACAAAAAGTACTCGAGAACTGTCCGGGCGTCAGAAACGTTTCTTTTGTAAGAATTGACAAAGATGCTTGTATTTTCCTGGTAGAGTCTACGAGGAATCTGGATGTCAGAAGACCGCTTTTCAACGAACTCAGCCGTGCTTCACTTCCGATTTTAGAGCTCAGGCCTGTGGGCAGAACGCTTGAAGAAATATTTATCGACGTCGTTAATAAAGACGCTGTTGTAGAACAATAAGGAGGAAAGGACATGTTAACAATCTATAAACGTGAAATGAGTTCTTATTTTAGATCACCTATTGCCTACTGTATTGCCGGATTCTTTATGGTTATCGTAGGATTGTATTTCTGGATACAGAATATTTTAAGTTCTTCTCCTCTGTTTTCTGTAACGCTGAGTGCTATCGGCATGTTCCTTACGTTTATTATACCGATTATTACTATGAAGCTTCTTGCTGATGAAAAGAAAAACGGAACTGAAGTTTTGCTTCGAACAGCTCCTATTTCAATGGGACAGGTTGTAGTAGGAAAATATCTTGCAGCCTTTACAGTATTCCTGGCTATGGCGCTGCTTACAACAGTTTTCCCGATAATATTGTTGTTCTTAACTGAGGGAGGCACTAATTCTGCAGCAGGTCAGGATTTTGGTGCTTATGTTGGATTTATTTTATTAGGTGCATCATATCTGGCTGTTACAATGTTCACTTCTTCTTTTACGGAGAGTCAGACAGCTGCAGCTGTGTCCGGTGTAGTAACCTTGTTGGTATTATATTTTATGCAGTCAATAGGCGCTACGTTAGGCGGAACGTTTGGCGGTATTCTCAAATGGTTTTCACCGCTTGCAAGATACTCTGACTTTACGGTTGGATCATTCAACTTTGCTTCCTTGATTTACTATATAACGTTTACAATGCTGTTTTTGTACGCGACGGTAATAAATCTGGAACGTAAGCGTTGGAGCTGATGAAATGGGTATACGTTTGATTTGCAGAAAGGAAGATACAAATTATGGCAAAGCCTGAAAATATAAATAATGAAAAAAAATCGTTTTTCTCTGAAAAAACAAGACGAATGTTCAGATTCGGCTCCGGCTCGATACTCTCATTGATTGCAGTGGTAGTGTTGTTTGTGGTAGTAAACGTAATACTTGAACAATTGCCTATGTCGATAGACGTAAGCCAAAATAAAATGTACTCGTTATCAGAGGAAACTATTGATAAAGTTGAAGATTTAGATACAAAGATTGAAATTATTGCTTTATATGACAGAGTAAGAGGCGAAGCAGACAGTCAGAAAGCAACTATCATACGTATTCTTGACCAATATGAAAGATATGGTGGAGATATGATTGATATTTCTTACGTTTCATTAGACGATAACCCGGGAATTATAGCAGATAAAGTTCCTGATGCTACTTTGGCTTCAAGCTTTAAAGAAGATGATTATATCGTACGAAATACCAAAACCGGCAGAGTTCAAAGAATCGCGGCCAGCAGAATGTTTACTATGGAGTTAGATTATTCCAGCTTCCAGTACAACATCGTATCTGTTGATACAGAGCAGGTTGTTACGTCAGCCATTTACTACGTTATGGCTGAGAAAATACCGGTAATCTATTTCTCAACCTCATATGGAGAAGATGAGTTAGATGACTATAAGGGACTTACTGATTCTCTTGGTATTTACAATTATGATATAAAAACAATTGACCTTGATGTAACGGAGAAAATACCGGAAGATGCATCCATTATTGTTTTCATGAGTCCGGAGAGAGATCTTACAGACAGAATGTACAACATGATGTATGATTGGCTTACAAGAGATGATGGCGGAGACGCGATGTTTGTCTTTGATCCGCTGTTAAACGGTGGTAAGTTAGCTAACTTTACAAGACTTCTTGCCGAATTATTCGGATTGCAGGTTAATAATGATATTGTAACTGACGTAACAGGCAATCAGCTTGCTTCTGCAGGTAAAGACAGCTATATCTACGCTGCTTCTGTAGAGGAGGAAGAAGGTCCTTTATCAGACTTTACGTCATCGACAAAATTCTATGCTTTTGATTCTTGTAGTATAAAGGTTTTGGCCCCTGTAGGAGAGTATGATGCCGGTAAATTAATCGAAACAAGGGGAACTGAATCTACTTGTACAGATATTCTGACCGGTGAAAAGATTCAGGGCAAAGCAACTTTGGCAGCTTATAGTCAGCGTCTTAATACAAATAACAGAGTTGCAGTATTTGGTTCTTCGCAACTTCTTAAAGATGACGTTATCAATAAGTATGCCAACACAAATACTGTCGGTACGTTTATATACTCAGCATTCTGGATGGAAGATATGTTTGAAAGCGGTGCTGAAGACATAGAGGTTAAGACAAATGCCGGCGGTATTGTAGCTGTATCCGGTACTACAAGCAGATGGCTTGCTGCTTTTGCAATTGTTATTTATCCTTGTCTTATAATATTGCTGGGTGTCGTTATCTGGTTAAGACGCAGACACCTGTGATAGGAGATATAAATGAAAAAGTACAAAACAACTATCATAGCATTAATTGTAATTGTAGTAGCTCTTGTGGCCTTCTTTACCGTAAGAGCTTTAATCCCGGATAGGGAAAATGAAGATAATAATACGGAAGATGAGATTCATACAGTTGAACTTGTTAGTTTTGTTCCCAGTGATGTGAACCAAATGGAGGTTATTACAGAAAATAACAATCTGGTAGTTGCTCTGAGGTACGACGGTTCATGGGAATGCACAACTTCCGCAAATCTTCCCGTTGTGCAGACCAATGTAAAGTCATTCCTAACTATATTGAGGAATGCCAAGGGCACGGTCGTATATGAAGGGGAAATGACAGATGAAAAGAGAAATCTTTATAAAATAGAAGATACTGAATATATAAATTATACGCTTACTGATGGCACTGTTGTTAAGCTTTCTGTAGGTATGCAAAAGCCCGGTTCAAGCTCAAGCTACGTAAGCATTACAAATGATCCGACTAATGAAGACCGCATATATTTAGTTACGTCAACGTATCTTGATTCTCTATTCTTTAATCAACATGATTTAATATCGACAAGCGTCTTTTCTTTTGAAGATCAAGGAAAAATCCGTCACATTGAGATTTATAAAAAGGGCGAATTGTTCTTCTCTGCAGATGCCGATATGTCCGGCGAGCAAAGAGAATGGGATGCAACGTATCCGCTTAAGAGGAGGGGAAGCCGTGCTAATATTGAATCGTTGATATCGGCTGCTGTTTCACTGGTTACTGTGGATCACGTAGAATCAAATCCTGATAATTTAGCAAAATACGGTCTGGAAGTGCCCTTCTTCCAATTGTCAATAACTGACAATAAGAAAACTGTTACCATGATGCTTGGCAACCGTACTCCGGAAGGAACACATTATTACTGCCTTGTTTCAGGTATTGATGACGTTCTTACAATACAAGCCGATACTATTATCTTTGCAGATGAGGCACAACTTTCGTTTATTTATGAATATGCGTATATGGTAAACTATATTGAGCTTACCCAACTTAAATTTAAATATGACGGAGAAGAGTATATCCTTACGTATGAAATAGACGGAAACGATGAAACGTTATATTTCAACGGTATAAACGTATACCTTGATGAGCAAAGAGACTACAGGTTTGATTTTAAGTGCATTGGTACTTCTTTATATGGTATAGCAATTGATACGATAGAGATAGAACCTAACCACACGGACGAGATTATTATTGATATCGAATATACGTTAAAAGACGGTTCTGTAGTGACCGTGGTAGGATATAAACGTGACGATTACACTTATAGCGTATACGTTAACGATGAATATATAGGCGGATATTCAAATATCAGAGGTCTTACCGGAACGAAAGAAAACTATGGTCTTTCCGGCTGTATCGCCGATATGAAATCCTTGTTAGGAATTAAAGACTAATTTTAAATTATGGTGTATAATACAAGGTGAGAATAAAAACGGGGATTTGGTTTATGCCGGAAAAAGAAGATTCAAGCCGTAAAATTATAGATAGTCAAGAAGCTCGCAACGTTAAGAATAACAAGAAAAAAAGACGCGTCGGGTTTATTACTGTGGCAATCGCTGCAGTAATATTTCTTGCTGTTGTTATTTCTATGATAACAGGCGGTTATGAATTTTTCCTGGATTGTGTGGGGGCAAAAAGGTACGTAGAAGTAAGGCCTGTAGGCAGGGAACTTGATTGTGTTGTGAGCGTATCAAGTATCTGCACTTCAACAAGGGATACAATAATTATTTACGATGAAAACGGTGTTACCGGATATTCAGAAGACGGCATATGGAAATGGAACATCCAATGCGCTTTTGATAATCCAATACTGCAAAGCTACGGAGATTTTGTTATTCTGACAAACGTAGACGGGCATCTTATCTGGGCCTTCGATTCTGCAGGCATTGCATGGAAGTATAACTTTGATAAGGTTGTGCGTGGCGTTTTTGTAAGCAAAGACCTCAAAAAGCTCTTTATTATACATGACTCTGATGATTTCACTTCTGCTGTGTCGGAAGTGTCCCTGGCTTTGCTTGCCAAAGGAGAGCCTACGGTAAAATATACCAGGAAATTTGTTTCTTATCACAGCATATGTGTTGCCGCATCGTCTTCCCAAATTGCGATAACAGGTATGTATACGGATGTTAATTCGGTACGCGGTACAGTATGTTTTCTTAAAGCGGAAGATGGCAGTGAATATGCAACACAGTTGTTTGATGATAACATATATGTCAAAGCGCTTTTCACAGGGAAAAGTAGTCTTTTTATGGCAAATAGCGATAAGCTCGTGATGATGAGAAAAGAAATTACAGCCTCGAGTGACAGTGATAAGACAGTGACCGTGTGGGAAAGACAGGGAAAGGCTACAGAACTGGTAGATATTGTTTCTATGGGAAACAAATACTGTATTGCCGCATACAGGAAGGCAAACAATGATACGGAAGATAATATTTCAACCGTGATGTATTACGACAGTAACGGTCAGGAAATATATAAATTTGGAATTACCGGGAATATTAATGGTATAATTGCCAACGGACAGACTGTATCGCTTTTTACAGAGAGATTTGTTTATATGTTTGATAATAAAGCAAGAATTATCGGAAAGTATGAATCAAATTTTGACGTAAAGAGTATATCGTATATAGGTGATAAAGTATTGCTTGTTCAGGGGGACAGCATGCTTGCTTGTGTTTCGTATGAAGGAGAATAAGAATGTTACTTGATGTGTGTGTTATTGTAATAATTGCCGTATTCGCGGTTATTGGACTAAAAAGAGGCTTGATGCTATCTGTTTTAGATATGACGTCGCTGTTGATTTGTATTGTTGCCTCAAGCTTGTTTGCGGCTAAATTAAGCTTTATCGTTACTAAGCTGGGTGTGGAAGATGAGTTCCAGGCAAAGTCAATTGCTTTCATCGTTTTATTTATTTTATGTTGTATCGGCATTATGATATTGAGAAGATTTATTCAAGCGCTACATCATCTGCCTATTATCAGACAGTTGGATTCTTTCGGTGGCTTGCTTATAGGACTCGCCCAGGGATTTTTGTTGATTTTTGTGATTGTGATTCTGCTTCACATGTTCAGCTCGCAGTCGTTCTTTTCAAATGTTATACATGCCGTTGAACAAACGAGGATTGCAAAATTCTTCTATGACAAGAATTTCATCCAGATTATAATGGAGCATATTCCGTAATTGTTTTGATTTTTTCTGTGAAAAGGTGGCAAAATGTTCGAGTATATTAAAGGAGTTTTACAATATAAAAGTGCAGCTTACTGCGTGATAGACGTAGGCGGAGTAGGCTTTAAAGTCTACGTATCGCTCAATACCATGTCACGCATCGGAAACGTAGGTGAGACCGTAACGCTTTATACGTATATGAGTGTGAGAGAAGATGATATTTCCCTGTTTGGCTTTGCTTCCAGAGAAGAATTGTCTATGTATCTTATGGTAATATCTGTAAGCGGCGTAGGACCGAAGGTAGGCATTGCCATCGTAGCAACTTTGGATCCGTCTTCTTTCAGCCTGGCTGTAGCTACCGGTGACTATAAAAAAATCAGTCAGACAAAAGGTGTTGGTCCTAAATTAGCACAGAGAATTGTTCTTGAATTAAAAGATAAAGTGGCAAAGGAACTCAATAGTCAAAATGTGGAAGAGCAAGCTGCCAATGACTTGCAAACTGTATCAGGTATGTCTGCCAGTCATGAAGCGATATCTGCTCTGATGGTATTGGGGTATTCGTCGGCAGAAGCCTCAAAGGCTGTTAATAAAGTATACAAAGAGGGGATGACCCTTGAGGAAATTGTAAAAAGCGCATTAAAGCACGCTTTTTAATTGAGTATGAGATGGGAGCGATAAGATGAGTGAAGACAGGCTTGTAAGTGAAGTCTACACCCTTGATGATAGCGATGAGCTGTCTCTTAGACCGAAAACTTTTACAGAGTACGTTGGACAGGAGAAGGTACGAAATAACCTATCTGTATTCATCGAGGCTGCTAAAATGCGCTCCGAACCGCTTGACCACGTTCTTTTATACGGCCCGCCCGGTTTAGGTAAAACAACACTGGCCGGCATAATTGCCTCTGAAATGGGAGTTAATCTGAGAATTACTACAGGCCCTGCTATTGAAAAGGCCGGTGATTTGGCAGGAATATTGACCAATCTTGAAGAAAATGACGTTCTTTTCATTGATGAGATTCATAGATTAAATAGGTCGGTTGAGGAAATCTTATATCCGGCAATGGAAGATTTTGCCTTTGATATAGTTATGGGGAAAGGTCCTGCGGCAAGATCTTTGAGAATTGATCTTCCTAAGTTTACGTTAGTAGGGGCTACCACAAGAGCCGGTTTACTTACTGCACCGCTTAGAGACAGATTCGGTGTTATCAGCAGACTTCAAATGTACAATACGGAAGAATTGACAAGGATTGTCCTTCGATCCGCCGGGATATTACATATTCAAATTGAAAAGGCAGGAGCTGTTGAGATCGCAAGAAGATCAAGGGGAACTCCTCGTATTGCAAACAGACTTCTCAGGCGAGTCAGGGACTTTGCTCAGATAAAGGGAAGCGGTGTGATTACAAAGGAAATTTCCGACATGGCGCTAAATGCTCTCGAGGTTGACGCCTTGGGACTTGACCACGTAGACAGAAACGTTCTTGAGAGCATTATATATAAATTCAGTGGCGGACCTGTGGGTCTTGATACGTTAGCTGCGGCAACCGGAGAGGAAGCCACCACCATTGAAGACGTATACGAACCGTATCTTATTCAGCTGGGCTTTATAAGCAAGACTCCAAGAGGCAGAATTGCAATGCCCAACGCATACAAGCATTTAAATATTCCCTATACCGGAGGCGAAGAATGATTATTTTTGGTGTGGATCCCGGCTTTGCGCTTACTGGCTATGGAATAATAGAAGTTGATAAAAGTAAAATGAAGCTTCTTGAAGCAGGCTGTATAAGTACTAAGGCAGGGGAACTTTTCACCGAAAGGTGTGAAAAAATATATAATGAGCTGTCTGATCTTATAAAAAAATATAAACCGGAGGCTTTTGCCATAGAGGAACTTTTTTTTAACAGTAATCAAAAAACCGCTATTATGGTAGCACAGGGAAGAGGCGTTGCCGTTCTGGCTGCAACACATAACAACGTACCGGTATATGAATATACGCCGCTGCAGGTAAAACAATCGGTGGCAGGATATGGCAGAGCTGACAAGAATCAAGTTCAGCAAATGGTAAAAATTATTTTAAAATTAGATAAAATTATTAAACCGGATGACGCGGCAGATGCAGTTGCTATTGCAATTAGTCACGCTTACGGATATAGAGGAGCACGTAAAATATGAGATTATTACTTCACATTTGCTGCGGTCCGTGCAGCTTAAAGGTTATAGACAAAATTAAAGAAAAAGTTGACTGTAATATTCAGGGCTATTATTACAACCCGAATATTCATCCGAAGGAAGAATTTGCCCGAAGATTGTACAGCACCAGCCAGGCCTGCGCAAAGAAGGGAATCGCATTGAATCTCGAAAGCGAGTATGATATTAAAAGCTGGCTGGAGTTTAATGAAAAAAAAGGTAATCGCTGTGAAATGTGTTACAGACGCAGAATAGAAGCTACGGCAAAATTCGCTGCAGAAAACGGATTTACACATTTTACTACCACGTTGCTCGTAAGCCCTTATCAGAACCATGATCTGCTTATTCAGATCTGTGAAGAAATGGCAGAAAAATATGGGGTGAAATTCTACTATGACGATTTCAGAGCAGTATATCGTGAAGGACAGAAGGAAGCTCAATCGCTTGGCATGTACAGACAGAAATATTGCGGTTGTGTTCTGTCTTTTTCAGATTATAAAGCTCGCATAGAAATAAAAAAGAAAAATAATGAAAAAATTTCAAATGCCACATTGAAAAATTATCAATCGATAGCGGCCGGGCTTGAATTAGAAAAGGAAGCACAAAAAAAATATTTGATAAAGAATAAATTTGCAAGAGAATTAGTCAGCTGGCTGCTTACTATAGTCGCTGCTTTGGTTATAGCTATTATTATCAATACCTACGTATTTAGAATAAGCCAAGTATCAGGGATATCTATGAGACAAACGTACCAGGGTGGAGAAAGAGTGTGCATGTCGCGCCTGCCGTACATTTTCGGTGATCCGGACAGGGGAGATATTATTGTCTTTGATTCTGAAATGACAGACAGGACTTTTTTGACGGACATAAAGGAGTCTTTTCAATATAACGTGATAACGCAAGCTGTTTTCAAGGTTGCTCCGCCTAAGAAATACTATATAAAAAGAATCATCGCGGTAGAAGGAGACGTTATCCGTCTTGCAGAAGACGGCGTATACGTTAACGACGAAAAGGTTTCGGAAAATTACGTTAATCCTGATGAGAATCCTTTATATCCCATACCAGGCGCTGATTTTGAAGCGAATGATTGGTTGATTGCCCTGCACGAAGGTGTTGAAGTCCCCGAAGACCACGTTTTTGTTATGGGAGACAACCGTAATCACAGTACCGACAGCCGTATGTTAGGTTTTGTGCCTGAAAATGACATTCTTGGTAAGGTTTTTAAAGTGTTAGGTTAAAGGGTGGTTAATATGGAAAAAATAAAGCTGATTGCGGCTACTGGAAATAAAAATAAATTAAGAGAGTTTCAGCAGATTTTCACCAACATATGCCCGGTAGAAGTGATACCGGCTAAAAATCTCGTTCCTGATTTTGATCCTGAGGAAACAGGCGAGACATTTGCTGAGAATGCATGGATTAAAGTAAACAGTCTCTACCGGGAAGCTTGCCGAGATATCGGTGACTGTATAATATTGGCAGATGATTCAGGTCTTTGTGTTGATTACATAAATGGAGAACCGGGTGTATATTCTGCAAGATATGCAGATGATGAGGGTTATGACCATGATGATATTGCAAACGTAAATAAACTTCTTCGGGTTATGCATGATGTTCCGGAAAGTGGCAGAACGGCCAGATTCGTTTGCGCCATAGCCGTAAAGGTTGTCAAGGACGGTAGCACTTATGATATAGAAGCTCTCGGTTACCTTGAAGGACGTATCGCGCGCGTACCTGCAGGAGAGGGCGGCTTTGGATATGATCCTGTGTTGTACATTCCGGAATACCACATGACCGTTGCCCAAATGAGCGCAGAATTAAAAAATGAGATCAGCCACAGAGGAAGAGCGCTTGTGAATGCAGTTGAAAAGTTAAAGGAAATTATCTGATATGGTTCTTGTTCAGCAGTGCAATACGTATGATGAAGAAATAATTCTTAAAAAGGTCACAGAACTATTTACTGCACACGGCGGAATTGAAAAGTTTGCAAGACCGGGGGTTAAGGTTGTTATAAAGCCAAATATTGTAAGCAAGAAAAAGCCCGAGGAGGCCGCAACCACACACCCTTCTTTAGTTTGGGCCGTTTGCGAAGTGTGCCGCCGCAACGGAGCACACGTAGTTGTTGCGGAGAGTCCCGGCGGCATGTACGAAAAGGCACTGCTAAAGGGTCAATACCGTGTATCCGGTATTGAAGATGCTGCCAAAAGAGCGGGAGCAGAGCTTAATTACGACCTTTCAGTTACAGAAATTGACAATACCAACGCTAAAAATCTGAAAAAATTAAACGTTATTACGCCACTTGCCAAAGCTGACGTTATCATAAACATTGCAAAGCTAAAAACCCACGGAATGATGGTTTATACCGGTGCAGTGAAGAACATGTTTGGTGCTATTGCCGGGCTTGAGAAGGCGGAGTATCACTTCAATATGTCGGAATATTCTGACTTTGCAGATTGCATTATCGACATTCATCAAAGCGTAAAGCCTGATTTGAATATATTGGATGCCGTAGTGGGAATGCACAAAGACGGCCCTACTGCAGGTGAACCGATTGAAATAGGCGCGATTCTGTCCGGATGTGATGCCTATGAGGTGGATATGGTAGGAATGGACATTATTAATTGCAATCCATCGAGGGTTCCTATTTTCAGGCAAGCTTTTGAAAGACAACTTGTTTGCGCCGACGTTGGCGGCATTGACGTACAGGGAGATCAAATAAAGTGCCCTAAGTTTGTTGTGAAGTATAATGACGAAATGAAACGCCTTCACTACGTTGACGGTATATTAGGAAAATTTTTAACAAAGATTATGAAGCCGCGGCCTGTTTTTCACAAGAATAAATGCAGAGGATGCGGAGAGTGCGTAAGGTCATGTCCTGCAAAAGTGATACGGCTTGATGAAAATAAAAAGGCTGTGGTAGACCTTGGCGGTTGCATAAGATGCTTTTGTTGCCAGGAATTATGTCCTTTTATCGCGGTAGAAATAAAGAAGCCGCTTATAAATAAAATAGTTGTAAGAAAAAGAAAATAAGCCGTGAAATAATGGTGCATAGTTATTTACTTTTTCAATGTTTTGTGATAGTATGCGCGAAATTGAAAAAAAAGAAAGGTGGTATTTATAATGTTTGTACCGAATTTCTCATTTAAGTATAATGGTGAGCCTTGTACTCTGACAGATGCCAGAATAACCAAGACTCCGTATGGCCACAGCTTTGAGTTTGCAGATGGCCTTTGTGTTGAGCTTCACGTAGAAGAGTTTAAAGAGTACGACGCAGTTCGCTGGATGCTTTATCTGGAAAATAAAGGAGATAAAGACACAGGCGTTATCAGCGAGCTTATGGACTGTGATTGCGACTGGGATATTCAGATTCGCGAAGATGGCAAGCCGGCTCCGGCATATCCGCCTGTTACTTTGCTTGCTACCATGGGCAATACAAGCTATGAGTCAGACGAAAGAACCGCTATGGAATATTCTACTCATGAGGTTCCTATGCCTTCCGGAAAGTCTTGCACTTATACTCCAAAATTTGGTCGTTCAAGTGACACTTGGTTCCCTTTCTTTGATATATATTCTCCAATGGGACACGGAATGATTGCAGCGATCGGTTGGACCGGCCAATGGAAAGCAATATTCTCGCGTGCAGATGATTTAATCAGAATCAGAACAGGTCTTGAGGAAACGGCGTTTAAGCTTCATCCCGGCGAGAGAATAAGGACTTCGTCAATCGTATTGCTTGAATACTATGGTAAACAAGTAGACGGCAGTAACAAATTCAGACGATTTGTTAAAAATTGTGTTTCACCGATAGGAAAAGGTCAAGCGCCTGAATATCCTCCGTTCAGCTTAGAGGGTATTGGTATGACAACGGAAAAGCACATTCATCATATTAAAAACTTCCGTGAACATGGAGTTAATGCGGAGTATTATTGGATTGATGCAGGTTGGTACGGTAATTCTACAAAACCAAGTTTTGCAGAATGGTATAAACAGGTAGGTAACTGGTTTGTACGTAAAGATGAGCATCCTGACGGGTTGAAAGACGTTTTAGCCGAAGTAAAGAAATCAGGCCTAAAGTTTTTACTCTGGTTTGAACCGGAAAGAGGCCATGCGGGAACAGAACTTGTTGAACAGCATCCTGATTGGTTCTATCCTGCAGACGGCTTCTACCTCCTTATTAAGTTAGAACAAGACGAGGTAAGAGAGTATCTTTTCAATATGCTTTGCAAATTCATTGATGATTTTGATATCAAATGCTACAGACAGGACTTCAATATGCCGCCTCTTAGATCTTGGCGTATGGCAGACGAGAAGGAGAGAATAGGTATTCATGAGATTAAATACATAATGAATCTGTATCGTTTATGGGATGATTTGCTCGCAAAATATCCGGATCTTGTTATTGACAACTGTGCTGCCGGCGGACGTAGAATTGATATTGAAATGATGGCAAGAAGTGTGCCGATTTGGAGAACAGACGCTCTATGTGATACTAACCGCGATCCTGATATTCTGCAGGCACAGGCTTTTGGTATCAACAGATTCCTGCCGTATTCAGGAGGTGCCTGCAAGCGTAAGAACGATACTTACGGAACGCGTACTACCTACGCTGCAGCTTACGTTGGCAGCTGGTGGAACGTAAATAACCCTACTCCTTCTGACGAGGAATTCCAGTGGATGGCAGACAGATGCAATGAATATTTCTTGATTCGTCCGTATTTCTCATGTGACTTCTATCCTTTGGAAAATAGTGGTTGGTCACATTTGCATACAGGTTGGAATGCATACCAGTACGACCGTCCGGAAGGCCATGATGGTATGATTATGGTATTTCGCAGAAGAAATTCTACTTGTGTTACTTCTGTTTTCGAACTTGGCGGCATTGAAGCTGATCGCACGTATACTTTCACCGATATTGACACGAAAGAAGAACGTGTAATTACAGGCAAGTCACTTATCGAAGACGGTTTTGTTATGAATATGCCTGAGAAACACTCCAGTAAGATTATTTTGTATAGGTCGTGAGTTTATGTATTATTTTTTGTTGTTCTTATCAGTTTGTGCGAACGTAGCGTATTCATCATTTTATAATTATTTTGGCAAGAAAGTTCTGAAAAGACGTTCTGATAATTATAAGATTAATTTGATGATTTACAGCGTTTCCATTATTTTCCTAATAGTAATAGGTCTTATAAAAGGGCTGCACATTACTTGGTTTACTGTGTTATTGGGAATATTATTAGGTGTTGCAATGGCACTCGGCAGTATTTTCAAGCTCAGCGCTTTAAACTGCGGTCCGATGTCTTTTACAGTAATGATTATTACTGCTTCCATGATTATACCGGCCTTTTCAGGTTACATAATCTGGGATGAGCCTATGTCTGTCTGGAAAGTTATCGGAACAGCTATGATGCTGGTTGCTGCGTATTTTTCAACTGAGAAAAAGGCTGATTCAAGTGAAAAGAAACAAAGCACAAAGTGGCTCGTCTTCAGCTTTTTGGCTTTCCTTTTCCAGGGTATTATCGGAGTTACACAGAAGTTCCAAAGAAAACACAGTGAGCCCGGATATGATTCTGACGAGCAGATGGCTACGTTCCTGATCATCGCGTTTACTTCAGCTGCTTTATTATGCTTGATAAGCTACCTTGTAACACGCAGCAAAGAGAACAAGACGGCAGCGGCAGCATCTTGTGTATCGGATACAGCGTCTATCGCACCGGCGTCAGGTATTTCTACCAACAGGCTGATTGCTTGCACTTTAATATGCGCAGCGTTTATTACTTTCCTGCACAATATTAACCTTTTCTTGTCAGGAGTGCTTCCCAGTGCTTTCTTGTTCCCGGTACAAAACGGCGGCACAACAATGGTATCTGTCGTTGTAGCTATGACTCTTTTCCGTGAGAAGATCAGCGGACGAAGAATTATCGGATTCTGCATTGCTATGGCAGCTATTGTAGTATTGGCGCTTAGCGAGCTGTTATGAAATGGTTAAAACCGAAATTTTATGAGCTTTTGTACCAATACTTTATTTTGTGTCACAATTACTGATTCATCTTTTTCAGCGACTTTAACGACTGTCATCATATTTTATGGTGGCGGTCGTTTTATTTGCTATATATCCTGTACGTAAACATCAAAAGAAGATTCGGGAAGCCTTAAAAATGTAAAAATACGCAAAGTATCCAAAAGTGTATATTATAGTTTATCAACGACGGTGTAACATATGTTTGAAAACCTACAGAAAATTGCATAACGCGAATCATAAAACTATTGACAATGAATAAAAATACTGTATAATATACACAATTATACAGCATAAGTTGTATAATCAATGCATATATACATAATTTTCACGAATGGAGCCGAGAAAAATGAATAAATCAGGAAAGAAAATCAAAAAAATTGTTTTAGCGTATTCAGGCGGTTTGGATACATCTATTATTATTCCGTGGCTTAAAGAAAACTACGAAGGCTGTGAGATTATTGCAGTATCCGGCGACGTAGGTCAGGGAACAGAGCTTGATGGCCTTGAAGAGAAAGCTATTGCAACAGGTGCATCAAAATTATACATAGAAGATCTTAAAGAAGAGTTTATTACGGATTATATTTATCCGACTCTCAAAGCAGGTGCAGTATATGAAGGAGAATATCTCCTGGGTACGTCTTTCGCCCGTCCTATCATCGCAAAGAGAATTGTTGAGATTGCGAAGAAAGAGGGAGCAGACGCTATCTGCCACGGATGTACAGGTAAAGGTAATGATCAGGTAAGATTTGAACTCACAATCAAGGCTTTTGCTCCGGAGATGGAGATAATTGCTCCTTGGAGAATCTGGGATATCAAATCAAGAGACGAGGAGATTGATTATGCTATAGCACATAATATTCCTCTTAAGATAAGCAGAGAGACAAATTACTCAAAAGATAAGAACCTTTGGCATCTGTCACACGAAGGACTTGATCTTGAAGATCCTGCAAACGAGCCCATGTATGAAAAAGAAGGCTTCCTGGAAATGGGTCTTTCACCGATGCAGGCACCTGATACACCTACTTACGTTACAATTGATTTTGAAAAGGGTGTTCCGGTTGCTGTTGACGGCGAGAAATTATCTCCTGTTGCTATTCTTGAAAAGCTCAATAAGCTGGGTGGCGACAATGGTATCGGCCTTGTTGATATCGTTGAGAACCGTCTTGTCGGCATGAAGTCAAGAGGTGTTTACGAAACTCCCGGCGGAACGATTCTCTACAAAGCACACAAAGTTCTTGAGACTCTTACACTTGACCGCGATACAATGCATTATAAAGAACTTATTGCTGCAAAATATGCTGACCTTGTTTATTTCGGACAATGGTTTACTCCTCTGCGTGAAGCTTTAGACGCATTCGTAGACAGCACACAGCAGACAGTAACAGGTACTGTTAAGCTCAAACTCTATAAAGGCAACATGATCAATGCCGGTGTTAAATCTCCTTATTCACTTTACGATGAAGAGATTGCAACGTTTGCAGAAGATGAAGTATACAACCAGGCTGATGCAGACGGTTTTATTAACCTCTTTGGTCTGCCTCTCAAAGTAAAGGCAATGCTTGATCAGAAAAGGAACAAATAATGATTAACGTATTTATTGACGGATCCGCAGGTACAACAGGCCTGCGAATCCGTGAGAGATTACAAGGAAATAGTGAAATAAACCTTTTATTGCTTCCGGAAGAGCTTCGTAAAGACCCGGGAGCAATTAAAGCAATGATGAATAAATCAGATGTGACTTTTTTATGTTTACCGGACGCAGCATCTATGGAGGCTGTAACGTATTGTGAAAATCCGCAGACAGTTATTTTAGATACGTCTACCGCGCACAGAACCAATCCTGATTGGGCATACGGCTTTGCGGAACTAAGTCCTTTTCATCGAGATAAAATAAAGAAAAGTAAACGGATCGCAGTGCCGGGATGTCATGCAAGCGGCTTTTGCTCAGTGGTATATCCGCTTGTTGCCGCAGGCATAATATCCCCGGAATATCCTGTTACTGCTCATTCTCTTACCGGTTACTCCGGAGGCGGAAAGAACATGATTAAGGATTATACAGAAGCAAAGACAGCATATATGGAATCTCCTGCCCAATACGGTCTTGGTCAGACTCACAAACATCTTCCTGAAATGAAAACTGTATGCGGCCTTTCGGATTATCCCGTTTTCAGCCCGATTGTTGCAGATTATTACAGCGGAATGGCAGTAACTGTGCCGTTTTTCACCAAATATATGGAAAAGAAAGTAAGTGCAAAGGAACTTTGTGAGTTTTACAGCGAGTATTATAAAGATGCAAAGCTCATTAAAGTACTTCCTTATAATGACAAAGGTGTCGAAGGCGGATTTTTGTATTCAAATACGCTGTCGGGCAAAGATAATATGGAAATAATTGTTAGCGGAAATGATGACAGGATTGTGGTTGTATCGCGTTTTTGCAACTTAGGAAAAGGCGCGTCTGGTGCAGCGATTCAGTGCATGAACATTTCGTGTGGATTAGAAGAAACAGAAGGATTGGAGTTAGTATGAGATTTATAGAAGGCGGCGTTTGTGCGCCAAAAGGATTCAAAGCAGCAGGTATTCACTGCGGTATCCGCAAAAATAAAGATAAAAAAGATTTGTCTCTTATTCTTAGTGACAAAATGGCTTGCGCAGGCGCCGTGTATACAACGAACCTTGTGAAAGGTGCTCCTATTGCCGTTACTAAGGCAAATATCCAAGACGGCAAGGCTATCGGTATGATTTGTAACAGCGGAAACGCCAACACCTGCAACAGCAACGGTGTGGAGATAGCTGAGAAAATGTGTGCTCTGGTAGCAGAGGCGACAGGATATAAAGCAGAGGATTTTATTGTGGCTTCTACCGGCGTTATAGGACAGCCTCTTGATATTGAGCCTATTGCTCTGCATATGAATGAGCTGTGCTCGAAGCTGTCAGAAAACGGCAGCAAGGATGCAGCCTACGGCATAATGACGACAGACACGAGGTTGAAAGAAATTGCCGTAGAGTTTGAATTAGGTGGCAAAATCTGTAAAATCGGCGGTATCGCAAAGGGTTCCGGAATGATTCACCCTAACATGGCAACGATGCTCGTGTTTATTACAACCGATGTTGCTATCGACAGTGACTTATTGAAAACGATTCTTAAAGAAAATGCAGATAATACTTTTAACATGGTAAGCGTAGACGGAGATACGTCAACAAATGATATGCTTAGTATTATGGCAAACGGGATGGCAGGAAACGAGATAATCATGTCCGCCGGCCCGGACCTGGATATCTTCAAGGAAGCTCTCTTAGAAGTTACAAAGTATTTGAGCAGAATGATTGCAAAAGACGGAGAAGGTGCAACAAAGCTGCTTGAATGTCAGATAAGAAACGCTGCAACGATTAAAGATGCCAGAGTTCTTGCCAAATCAGTTATATGCTCAAGTTTGGTAAAGGCGGCTATGTTCGGAAGTGACGCAAACTGGGGAAGAATACTTTGCGCATTAGGTTATGCCGGTACAGGCGCGGACGTTACGAAGATTGACGTTGCATTCAAATCTAAAGCAGGCGCAGTGAAAGTTTGTAAAAACGGCAGCGGCATTGAGTTCAGCGAAGAGTTGGCAAAGATTGTTTTATCTGAAGATGAAATTATAATTGATGTAAATATGAACGACGGACATGCAGAGGCTACAGCATGGGGCTGTGATCTTACGTATGATTATGTTAAAATAAACGGCGACTACAGAACCTGATACACAGGGTTACTTTTCACGCAAGAGGTAAAAAAATGAATTATCAAGAGATTACAAATTCACAGCGGGCAGAGGTGCTTGTAAAGGCCCTGCCGTATATAAAACAGTATTACGATAAGATAGTTGTTATCAAATACGGCGGAAACGCGATGATCAACGAGGACTTGAAGCAGGCTGTTATGAGAGATGTTGTTCTTTTATCTCTTATTGGTGTTAAGGTTGTTCTGGTTCACGGCGGCGGTCCTGAGATTACGCAAACATTAAATAAGATGCATATTGAGAGCCGTTTTCATAACGGGCTCAGAGTAACGGATGCAGAGACTGCGCAGGTTGTTCAAATGGTTTTAGCAGGTAAAATTAACAAAAGCCTTGTTAACTTTATAGAGAACACAGGCGGCAAAGCAATCGGCCTTTCGGGTATGGACGGTCATCTGCTGGAGGCTGAGGTTAAAGATCCGGAGCTCGGTTTCGTAGGTCAGGTTACGTCTGTTAATGCGAAAATAATTACTGATGTGTTGGATAAAGGCTATATTCCTGTTGTTTCAACAGTAGGCTGTGATAAAAAGGGCAATGTGTACAATATTAATGCTGATACCGCGGCAAGCTGTATTGCAGGTGCGCTTAAAGCAGAGAGTTTGATTTCTATGACGGACATTGAAGGTATTCTCAAAGATAAGGATGACCCTTCTTCTATTATAAAAGTTATTGATATTAATGACGCCCAAAAGCTTTTTGACAACGGTATTATTTCAGGCGGCATGATTCCTAAGGTTCAATGCTGTGTAGATGCCATAAAGTACGGTGTTAAGAAGGTCTTTGTTATTGACGGTAGAGTGCCTCATTCAATTATTATTGAGATGCTTACCGATGAAGGTATGGGCACAATGTTCAAATAAAAGGAAGATAATATGGATAATTCAATTTTTGAAAAAGATAAACAATATATTGCCAATACTTACGGACGCTTCCCTGTAGCCGTTAAAAGCGGTAAAGGCAGCATTATTTATGATATAGAGGGTAAACGTTATATCGATATGGGAAGCGGCATTGCAACTAACAGCTTTGGTATTTGCGATGACGAGTGGACAAAAGCAATTACAGCCCAACTAAGCGAATATGCTCACGTATCTAATCTTTATTACTCAGAGCCGCAGGTTAAACTTGCAGAACTTCTTTGCCGGAGAACAGGTATGAAGAAAATTTTCTTTGGCAATTCCGGTGCGGAAGCAAACGAGGGCGCAATTAAAGCAGCGCGTAAATATGCATCTGATAACGGGAAGCCGTCACAGAAGATAATTACTCTCGTTAATTCTTTTCATGGCCGTACGGTAACAACACTAAGCGCTACGGGACAAGATGTTTTTCACCATGATTTCGGACCGTTTACAGAAGGCTTTGATTATGCTCCTGCAAATGATATTGAAGCGATTCAGGAAAAGATGTTCAAAGACGGTAAGCCTGATTGTGCGGCAGTTATGGTAGAACTTGTGCAAGGTGAAGGCGGCGTTTTGGAACTGGAGTACGAGTATGTAAAGGAACTGTACGATCTTTGCAAGGCAAACGATATATTATTTATTGTTGACGAGGTGCAGACAGGAAACGGACGCACAGGTACGCTTTATTGCTACGAACAGTACGATATACTTCCGGATATTGTCACGACTGCAAAGGGTCTTGGCGGCGGTCTCCCGATTGGCGCGGTTATGTTGGGAGAAAAGGTAGCAAACACTCTGACTGCAGGCACACACGGCTCCACCTTCGGCGGCAATCCTATTTGTGCTGCCGGCGCATATAATATTATTTCACGAATTGATAACAAACTTTTGCTTGAAGTTCAGGCAAAAAATAGGTATATTATAGAGAAGCTCGGTAAGGTTCCGGGTGTTGAATATATCAGCGGAAAAGGCCTCATGCTTGGCATAAAGACAACTAGACCGGCTAAAGAGGTCATTTCAACATGTATAGCAAGCGGAGTGCTTGTCCTTAGTGCCAAAGATAAAGTAAGGTTACTGCCGGCCCTTAATATCCCAATGGATATTCTCAAAGAGGCCGTGGAGATTATAGCCGCAGCAATAAATAATTAATTCTCAAGCGGAGGCATAGCGATGGAACATTTATTAAAATTAGGAGACCTGTCTACAGCGGAAATCACTCAGATTCTTGACTTGGCAGATCAACTCAAGTATGAGAAAAAAAACGGTATACCCCACAAACATCTTGCAGATAAAACTCTTGGAATGATTTTTAGGAAATCCTCAACGCGTACGCGTGTTTCATTTGAGGTAGGTATGTATGATTTGGGCGGAAGCGCTCTTTTCCTGTCATCTAATGATTTGCAAATCGGAAGAGGAGAGGACACAGCTGATACAATCAGAGTTTTGTCACGCTATCTCGACGGTATTATGATAAGAACTTTTGACCAGGAAGAGGTAGATACTATGGCAAGAGTTGGCAGTATTCCGATTATAAACGGCCTTACTGACTACGCACATCCTTGCCAGGTATTAGCAGATCTTATGACTATCCGCGAGTATAAAGGCGACCTTAAGGGCCTTAAAATGGCTTTCGTAGGTGACGGTAATAATATGGCAAACTCTCTTATAGTGGGAGCGATTAAGATGGGTATGAGCTTTGCTATTGCATGTCCGGAGCAGTACAAGCCTGACAGCGATATTATGAAATGGGCTAATGAGAATGGCAATTTCATGTGCACAACTTCAGTTGACGAGGCAGTTCGTGATGCAGACGTTATTTACACAGACGTCTGGGCTTCGATGGGTCAGGAAAGCGAAAAAGCCATAAGGCACGCTGCTTTTAAAAATTACTGTGTTGATGCTCATGCTTGCTCGCTGGCAAAACCTGACGTAATGATTCTTCATTGCCTGCCGGCTCATAAGGGTGAAGAGATTACTGCTGACGTATTCGAGGCTCATGCCGATGAGATTTTTAATGAAGCAGAGAATAGATTGCATGCACAAAAAGCTGTTATGGTTTTATTGATGAAAAAGGAGAAATAATTATATGCGCAAGGCTTATTTAGTACTTGAAAACGGAAGTGTGTTTGAAGGCAAAATGTTTGGCTGTGAGCAAGAAGTTATAGCGGAACTGGTATTTTCCACTTCTATGGTAGGATATATGGAAGCTCTCACTGACCCCGCATACGAGGGTCAGATGTTGCTTCAAACGTTTCCGATGATTGGTAACTATGGCGTTATGGAGAGCGATACAGTAAGTGACAGTGTTCACGTTAGTGCTTACATTGTAAAAGAGCTTTGTGATACCCCTTCTAACTTCCGGAGCATGGGTGCTTTGGAAGTCTTTTTATGTAAAGCCGGTGTTACAGGTCTTTGTGATATAGATACGAGAGAGGTTACCAGACTTTTACGTGAGAACGGAACGATGAATGCTTGTATATCTTTTTTACCGGTGTTGTCTGCCGAAAAAGAGACTTTACTTAAAACGTATAAAGTAAACGGCGGCGTTATGCGTACGACGGTTAAGGAAAAATATGTTATTGAACCTTGTGAAAATGCTGTACGCAAGTTTAAAGTTGCACTGATTGATTATGGTAAGCATAAAGAGGTTGCGGCGGCTTTTGCTGCAAGAGGCGCGGAAGTTATCGTTTTGCCTGCTGATACAAAGGCTTATGATATTTTGTTCGGCGGATACGATGCCGTTGTTCTTTCCGGCGGCCCGGGAGATCCGAGAGAGTGCGTTGAACAGATAGAGACGGTGAAGAAAATTTACGGTTCCAAACCGGTGTTTGCTGTTGGGTTAGGCCACCAGATTTTGGCTTTGGCAAATGGTTTTGCCGTTAAGAAACTACTGTATGGACACAGAGGAGCAAGTCAACCTGCAACTCAGGACAGAACGTACATAACCAGTCAGAACCATTCGTATTACGTTGTTTCTGAATCGATTCATGAGGAAGTTGCTCACCAAACGTACTTTAATGCTAACGATAAAACGTGTGAGGGAATCAGCTATGATAATGGTGATTATTCCATCCAATTTGTACCGGACGAGTCTAATGGCCCTCATGATATGAGTTTTGTGTACGATGATTTTATAAATAGTATTTTTGATACTGCTCAATAAGAAAGGTCGGTATATATGCCAAGAAATCAAACAATAAAAAAAGTTTTAGTTATAGGCTCAGGTCCGATTGTTATCGGCCAGGCTGCAGAATTTGACTATGCAGGTACTCAAGCGTGCCGCGTGCTCAAAGGAGAGGGAATTAATACAATTCTTGTTAATTCTAATCCGGCTACGATTATGACCGACAATCTTATGGCTGATGAGATTTATCTGGAGCCTCTGAATATTGAAACAATTAAGCGTATTATTCAAAAAGAACATCCCGACTGTCTCTTAGCAGGTTTTGGCGGACAGACAGGTCTTACTATCGCAATGAAGCTTGCAAAAGAGGGCTTCCTGGAAAAGGAGAACGTAAGACTTATCGGTACTAATGCTGAGGCTATTGATAAGGCTGAAGACAGACAGCTTTTTACGGATACGATGAATAAGATCAATCAGCCTGTTATTCCTTCTGACACTACGAATACGATAGACGGAGCACTGGAGATTGCAGAGCGAATCGGATACCCGGTAATTGTTCGTCCGGCATTTACGTTAGGCGGCGGTGGCGGCGGTGTTGCTTATAACGCGCAGGAGCTTCGTATTGTTGCAAAGACCGGCCTTGACTTTTCGCCGATAACCCAGATTTTAGTCGAGAAGTATATCTTTGGTTGGAAAGAGGTCGAGTTTGAAGTTATGCGCGACTCTAAGGGCAATGCTATTACGGTGTGCTCTATGGAGAACGTTGATCCGGTAGGAATTCACACCGGCGACAGTATCGTTGTTGCGCCCGCTCTTACATTATCTCCCAAGGAATATAACATGCTCAAAACAGCTGCTTTGAATATTATTGAGGAGCTGGAGATTGAAGGCGGCTGTAACTGTCAGTTTGCCCTTGATCCGGTTAGTATGCAGTATGCTGTTATTGAAGTTAACCCTCGTGTGTCAAGATCCTCTGCGTTGGCAAGTAAGGCAACAGGATATCCTATAGCCAAGGTTGCTACGAAGATTGCATTGGGATATACATTAGATGAGATTATAAATGACGTTACAGGCAAGACGTACGCATGTTTTGAACCTGCTATAGACTATCTTGTAGTTAAAATGCCAAAATGGCCTTTTGATAAATTTGTTAATGCATCACGTGTGCTCGGTACCCAAATGAAGGCAACCGGTGAGGTTATGGCTATCGGTGATAACTTTGAATCGGCGCTTTTGAAAGCTATCAGGGGAGTTGAGCTTTCCGTTGATACGTTGGCTTTGCCGGCCGTTGAGAAGCTGTCGTTAGAAGAGACGATGGAAGTTCTCGCAAAGCCCACCGATTTGCGTGTTTTCCAGATATATCATGCATTGAAGCTTGGCGTTGATGCACAGAAGATTCATGAGATTACGAGAGTTGATATGTTTTTCATCAATAAAATTAAGAATCTGTGTGCTATGGAAACTGCTATGGCAGAGGGCCTTGATTACGAACTGTATTGTAAAGCTAAGAAAAACGGCTATACGGATCGGGCTATTGAGAGTTTGTCAGGAGTGAAAATCGACAGCGTAATTTCATCTTCCATGCCCAGATTATGGCCTTCTTATAAAATGGTTGATACGTGTGCTTGCGAATTTGCAGCACAAACGCCGTATTTTTACTCTACGTTTTACGGTAATTCTGAGGCTGGCGTTAACGACGGTAGCAAGAAAAAAATCGTGGTTCTCGGCTCCGGTCCTATCAGAATAGGTCAGGGTATTGAGTTTGACTATTCTTCGGTTCATTGCGCAAGCATGCTCAAGGATTTGGGATACGAGGTAATTATTATTAATAACAACCCGGAAACTGTTTCTACAGACTTTGATATATCTGACAGACTTTATTTTGAACCTTTGACACCTGAGGACGTTATGGGAGTGCTTCGTGTTGAGAAGCCGGTAGGTGTTGTTGTTGCGTTCGGAGGTCAAACCGCGATTAAGCTTGTTAAGTTTTTAGACAGTAATGGTATAACAATTCTTGGTACTTCGGCAAAGGGAATTGACACTGCAGAAGACAGAGAACTTTTTGATGCGTTGCTTGAGGAACATAATATAAAAAGACCTGTGGGTATAAGCGTCATGACAAAGCAGGAGGCTTTTGACGCGGCATCGTCTATCGGATATCCTGTTTTGCTCCGCCCGTCATACGTTATTGGCGGCCAGAATATGACAATTGCATATAATGAAGATGACGTGTCCTTGTATATGGATCTTATTCTTGCTCAGAAAATCGAAAATCCTGTGCTTGTTGATAAATACATGAGCGGAACAGAAGTCGAAGTTGACGTTATTTCCGACGGTATTGACGTGTTTATCCCGGGCGTTATGGAACATATTGAACGAACCGGTGTTCACAGCGGTGACTCTATTGCTATGTATCCGCCTCAGAATATCAGCGATATTATGCTGAAGAAAATCGAGTCTTCTTCAATTGTTATTTCAAAATCTCTTGGAACAAAAGGCCTTTTAAATATACAGTATTTGATTTGCGATAACGAGCTGTACGTTATAGAGGTAAACCCCCGTGCATCTCGTACTATTCCGTATATTAGCAAAGTTACGGGTGTTCCTATGGTAGACGTTGCCACCAAAGTTATGCTGGGCCAGACCCTGCAGAGCCTTGGCTACGGAAGCGGCATTCATAAGACTCCGCCATACGTTGCAGTTAAGGTGCCGGTATTTTCATTTGAGAAGTTATCAGACGTAAACTCTGTTCTCGGCCCTGAAATGAAATCTACCGGAGAAGTTCTCGGCATAGGAAAGACTCTTGACGAAGCTCTTTTCAAGGGACTTGTATCTGCTGCATTTAAACTTAATATTAAACGCGGCTCAGGTGTATTTATAACTGTTTGCGATAAGGACAAGTTTGAAATTGTTAAGCTTGCTAAGAAGTTTGATGATCTGGGTCTGAAGATTTATGCAACGAAGGGTACGGCTGACGTTATATCTGAATTGGGTATTGACGTTGAAGTTGTAAATAAACTCTATGAAGACAACAGTATGATAGAGATGCTCGAAAGCGGCAAGGTTGAGTTCTTGGTTTATACCGGAAAGAGCGATAAGGATTCTATTGCTGACTATATCAGAATGTATAGAAGAGCTTTGCAACTTGGTGTAACGTGTATTACGTCACTTGATACTGCTAACGCTCTCGCAAATATCATTGCTTCTAAATACAGTTTATTTAACACTGAGCTTATTGATATTAATAATATGAGATCTGAACGTCTCGTTTTGGACTTTGTGAAGATGCAGGGTTCCGGAGATGACTATATTTTCTTTAATAATTTCGACGGCCACATTACTTGTCCTGAATCTCTGTCCATTACTATGTGCGACAGGCATTACGGCATCGGTGGCGACGGCATCGTTCTTATTGAAAAATCTGAAACAGCAGATTGTATGATGCGCGTGTTTAATAAAGACGGCAGCGAAGGCACTATAGCCGGAAACAGTATTCGTTGTGTAGGTAAATATTTATATGATTACGGATACGTTTCAAATGACAGAGACGAGGTTACGATTGAGACACGTATTGGTATAAAGAAGTTAAAGCTGTACATATACAGCGGCAAAGTTGCATCCGTTAGTGTTGATCTCGGCAAGCCTTTGTTTTCTTCTGATAAAATTCCTGTTCACTTGCGCGATCCTCACAGCGGCGGATATTATTATATGCAGCGTGTTATTAATTACTCTCAAAAAATAAATGATACACCATATATTATTAACTGCTTGTCTTTGGGAAACCCGCATTGCGTTATTTTCAAAGATCGCGTTGATGCAGTTGATATTGAAAAAGAAGGTCCGGCTATTGAATTATCACCTATTTTCCCGGAGAAAGTAAATGTCGAATTTGTACGCGTTGTTAATAGCCGTACGCTAAAGATGCGTGTTTGGGAACGCGGAAACGGTGAGACCTTAGCTTGCGGTACCGGAGCTTGTGCGGCTGCTATTGTTGCTGTTGAGAATGGTTATTGCGAGAAAAACGTAGATATAACCGTTAAGCTTCCCGGCGGGGATTTGATTGTTAATTATTCTGATGACGGTGTAACGCTTACGGGTAACGCACAATTAGTATACGAAGGTAAAGTTAGTATTTAATATTTCTATGGAGGTATATTATGGCAAAAGAGTATCGTGTTAAATGCCCATGTGGTAATGTTATGAATGCAACTCCGGGCAGTGTCTGCCGTGATTGTAATCAACCTATTATCTTTCCTGAGGGGGGACAGATTTATTTGTACCGAATGGGGAATTTCCTAGGTGCCGGCGGTGGCATTGGCTTGTATATTGACGGACAGCCTTATGGACATATCGGCAACAGAGAAACCCTTTGTATCCCGCTTCCGTATGGCTCTCATAATTTACATGTTGCAGTTGGAATGAGCCGTAAATGCCAGGATTTGATTGTTACTATTACACCGGAAAATCCTATTGCATATACAAAGTTCTATATGAAGCCCGGTTTCTGGACAAATTCATTTGTCATTGAACCGACTACAAAGGAGGATCTTGGATTATGAAATTAACATTCCTTGGTACTTCTCATGGAGTTCCTTCCAAGGAAAAATATTGTTCTTGTTGTATGCTTGAGGTTGGCGACAGCATCTATTTTATAGATGCCGGAGCGCCTGTTGTAGATGAACTCATTCGTATGGATAAGAATTTGAACAATGTAAAAGCTTTTTTTACTACACATGCTCACGGGGACCATACAAACGGGCTTTTCAATATTTGCCATTTGTTTAGTTGGTACTTTACGAAAACGTCCGTTGATATTTTTTTGACGGAAGAGCGTTTCAAAAAGGCTTTTATAGAGATGCTTACTTGCCTTAATACAAATAATCCGCCGGATGAGAGTCGTCTTCGCATTCATATTGCATCCAGTGGCGTTGTTTTTGAAGATAATAATGTTCGCATCACATATTTCCCAACGGCTCACATGGCTGATCGCATGTTGTCTTATGGTATTCTTGTTGAAGCTGAAGGTCATCGCATCCTTTTTTCCGGCGATTGTTCACAGCATCTTGCAGCGCATGACCTACCGCCGATGTTGGACACTGTGCCGGTAGATTTATTTATTTGCGAACTTGCTCATTTTGGGATTGAAGAGTGTGGGGAATATATAGAGCGATCTTTGGCAGACCGGATTATTATGACGCACGTTCTTGAGTCGAATCTGGATGCTCTGTATGAGTATGCCAAAACGAGTAATAAGCAGATTGAGACGGCTTACGATCGTATGGAAATTGTTTTTGATTAATCTATGAATTTCGCCAGGCTGAGCTTAGCTCAGCCGTTTTTTTTTTGCTCTCATACTTCTAACTCCGCCTTTTTCCACGTCCGTTTTTTTAATAGAAATGCCGGCTGCTGAAAAAATAAGGGGAAGATAAAAGGCGAAAATAGTTGAATTAGGCGTGTGATTTATTTTTTCAAATGACTTTAAACGATGTTTCTTAGGAAGGTAATGTTTTATAAAAAATGATTCGGCAATTTTACAAAACAAAACAAGCATAGAATATATCGTTTAAAAAAAGTATTGACGAATTTAAATTATAGTATTTTAATATCTACAGACTTATACAAAAAGAGATGATAGTTATGAGATAATTTTTGTATTTTAATAATTGTATTTATGTATCACATTGTAGCTTTGATTATAGCTATTTAATCTTTGTTCTATCGGTAACCAACATTATACTTCTGTTCATGTAAAAAAAACAAAGACAACAGTAACTTTTTTAGAACGGGTTATTGAATATGTTACAATGGAACTAGTATGTGAATTAGTATCATATGTTAGTTCAAAATCAGGAGGAGATCCTATTCTTGTGAATATATTTTCAAGAGTTTTAGGTTATGGAAGTTTATCGAATGCTCTTGGTGAGGGAACATATCCTGTATACTCTGTAACTTGGACAAAATATGTCACCCGTAAGGTAGCAAAAGAAACTTTTAGAGGTGGCTATACAATTTATGAAGATAGACCGTTTAAATTAACTTATAGTATATCATATTATTTTATGAATGGTGAAATAGTACAAATTCAATCAAACGGAATAAATGATGAATATATAGCGTATTGTTATGGAAATCGTAGGAGGTAGAAAATGTGCAAGCACAAACCAAATTTTTTTGTTTTTTTAATAAAAAGCGTTTTTCCGCGAAAAGAAATCTTTAATGTTACTTTTACATGCAAAAAATGTAGCAAATCAATAAAGGTACATAAGAAACACAAAATACTTACAAGAATTTTTACTGTAGTTGATAATCTTATTGTATTAGGAATAGCTTTTTTACTGATTGAGGTCAACACCTTTTTTCATCGAAAATATATGATACAAATGTTTGTTTTGTTTATTATAATAGATGCCATATCATTATTACTGATTAATCTAATTGAATATGCAGTAATAAGGTTTGAACGCATCACTCTACTGGATTGATAGGAGGTAAATATGATCAAAAAAAAGATTTTTCGTTATTGCAGTAGCGACAATCTTAGTCATAGGGAGCTTGATAATCATTTATTTTTATAGCAATGCATACTGATTTGCCTCTTTTGTGCATAGCGCCATATGTTGCTATATAGGGAAAAATAATAGCGGACTTTATACAACAAAACAATCCGCCCGAAGATGAAAATAATATGACACCTCTTAAATAGACAAGGACAAAATCTACTTGGGAGGTATTTTAAATTTGTTTGCGTTACTTTTAAAACAATGATTTTATAGTTGAAAAAACCTCACCCTTTTTTATATCGATTTCTTTCATACTAAAAACGAAGAGCTTGATAGCTCAACAATCAATACGGTTTGCTCTAGTAAATCGAGAAAGGGGAACAACTATGGATAGAGAAACATTATCAAATTATGGATGGATAGTTATATGTGTGCTCGTTTTAGCAGTTATGATTGCGCTTGCTCCAGTTTTTGCTGACGCTATCAAGACAGCTGTGACAAACGCCTAAGAGTCTCTTATCGATAAGGGTAGCGAAGCTATTTCTTATATCGACTCAGTTACTGTTGCTTAATTTTCGGCAACACATTAATTCAGGAAAAATCAGAAAGAATGCCCGTTCACTTCATTACTTTGAACGGGTTTTCTTTTTTTTGCACCCTTGATGAGTTTGCATATGCAATGGAAGATGAATTTGATTCTACCGAGATGCCGGAGTTAGAGCATTTTTCAGTAACGCTGGCACCAGAAGACTTTGACGATAATCACGAGGAAGTTAAAACAGAACTGAACCCTAATGATGAGTTGTTTACAGCAAGACAGACCATTGCCAAATTTGTAATGGTAATTTTTTATAATGGAATTAAGATATTCAAGCAGATCTGTGGGCAATTTCCGGCACATATGGGAATTATCAAGCATGACCATACCCGGCATATGACTTGATTTTTTCGCAACAAGCAGTAGGGAGACCGCAAAAAATCGGCATAGCTTAAGTATAACGCTATGCCGAATAAATGTGAATTATTTCCCGATTATTTCCCAAATGAATATTTTGCTCAAGTAAGAGACTCGATAAGCTTGCTGAGAACCGGCTCGAAAGCAGCTCCGTACCAATGATTATCAAGGGTGGCTGTATACTTTATGCATTCTACCGCAAAATCTGCAGCGATTTTAGCGGCATCGAAAGCACTCTTGCCGCGCATCAATGCACCGACAAAGGCAGAAGAATAAATATCTCCTGTTCCGTGACAGCTGTTTGGCAAAAGATCATGTTCGTAGTATGAATACTTACCGCTTTCGTATACAACAACGCCTGTCTTACCGGGGGCGTACGAAACACCTGTGAAAATAACGTTAGGACAACCCAGACGAACAAGCTTCTCCAACAAACCCTCAATAAAAGCTTTGTCGTAATCAGTCTTATACTCGGTATCTGCCAGCAAACAAGCTTCAGTGAGATTTGGAACAATATAGTCAGCGATACCGCAAAGTCCCTTCATAGCATCAACATAAGCATCGTCAAAGCCGGGATAGAGCTTTCCGTTATCTGCCATTGCAGGATCTACAATCTTAATGCAGTCATATGTTCCGCAGGACATAAAAATATTACCAACGTGTGTGATTTGCTTTGTGCTGCCTAAATATCCTGTATAAATCGCCGAGAAATCCAGGGACTGGTCAAGCCAGTGATTTCTGATTGCCGGCATGTCGTCTGTCAGATCTCTAAAAGTGTAGCCCGTAAATCCGGCTGTATGCGTAGATAAAATTGCGGACGGAAGAATACTAGTTTCAATGCCGCACGCAGATATAATCGGTAAGGCAACTGTCAGAGAACACTGTCCGACACATGAAATATCCTGAATAGTTAAAATTCTTTTATAATCCATCGTAAAAAGTCCCTTCAAATAAAATTGTATGCGTATATTACAATAAATTTGGTAATAAGTTAATACCCAAAATAAAAGAATATTATATAACCAGATTTACACGAATGCCTTAACAATATGTAAATAAATCATCTCATATTTTGACGACGTTTCCTGCGAACTCTATTAATATGCCTCTCAAAATCGCCGTTGTCCAGCAATTCTGCCAAAACAAGTTGCTCAAAAACAGGTACAGTACAAGAATAAAAGCCCAAACGATCTTCGAATTTTGCAAGCAGGCGTTTTGGAAGCACCATGTAGCCTACTCGAATCGAGGGAGCAACCGTCGTAGAAAATGTATTTAAAAAAATCACGGAATCAGTTTTGGAAAGCGAAAAAACAGTGTCATCATTTTTCCTGGAAACGGTAAGTTCTGACTCGTAATTGTCTTCGACGATAAAGCCGTCGCGAGCCTCCGCCCAACGTAAATATTCCTGCCTTTTAGAAACGTCAGCCGTAATACCGCTTGGAAAGCTGTTAAAAGGAGTAATGTGAAGCACTTTAGCGGGGGTACGCGCCAATTCTGAAGACATAATACCGCTGTTGTCCATTTGAAGTAAATCGCACCGGATTCCGGATACCGTATATACCTGAGCAATTTTAGAATAGGAAGGATTTTCCAACGCAAAGATACAATTATTTCCAAAAAGCTGGGCAAGTAACGTGTATAAATATTCAGCTCCTGAGCCTATGATAATTTGCTGCGGTTCTGCGATGATCCCCATTGCTCGTGACAGATAGCAAGAAACGGCATATCTTAATTCAGAACATCCGTGATTAGGAGACTTAATCAACAGGCGATCTGCATAATCCAACATTACTTTGCGCATAGTCTTTGATAATACTGAAAAAGGAAATTCGCTGTCGGTTCCATTGTGCGGAGTGTAGTGAGTATCTTTCGAAGTCTGTAAAGGACCTGATTCCTGTCTGGATGCGCCTGTTACAAAGAAATCCTTTTCGCGATATACCACAAAATATCCGCTGCGTTGCCTGGCGTCAACATAGCCCTCGTCACATAAAATAGAATAGCAGCGTTGAATTGTAATTACGCTAACACCCGCTTCTTCTGCCAGCAAGCGTTTCGACGGAAGCCGACTGCCATAGGCAAAAGCTCCGTTGACAATATCTTGACGGAGCTGGTGATAAAGCTGCAAATATGCAGGGGTATTTTTAGTATAATCAACGTGATATTTCATTTAAACCTCATAGCGACAAACATAATATGGGTCGCCCTCCGCAGAATGAAAATACAAAAGTGTTTCGCGTAAAAAGGCGAATCCGTTGCGACGGTAGAGATTTTCCGCAGGACTGTTGCCGATTGCTACTGTAAGGACCAAGGCTTTGTGACCGCGGCTGCGGGTCAAAGTTTTTGCGTAGTCAAGCATTGCATTGGAAACACCTATCCCGCGAAATTCCGGATGTACTGCAAACAAACGGATACCTGATTCATTTTCACCGGGTTCGCCGTCTTCAAGGGGCTCAGTTGACTCTGACTCGAGGCTGCCGTTATACACTGCAACCGCACCGACGATTTTATTGTTTTTCTTACAAATAATCATTTCGTCGCGATTAATCAGGCCCGTAATGTCTTCGCGATTCGGATAAACGTCGATTTCCCAATGCGGTGAAAAGGGTGACGTCTCAAGTTCCTTACACACCCGGGTATACATTGAATATATTTCATCAAAATCTTGTGCTTTTGCAATTGAAATCTCAAACATAAAAAACCTCCAAAAGAAGATAGAACAATATAAACAAAAAAGGCATGTAATGTCAAGTACAGAACAAGTTTGACTTGACAGTCTTCTTTTTTTCAATAAAATAATATTATTAATCGAAAAAAAGGAGCGATACACGTTATGAAAATGGTAAAAGATAAAGAAATTCTGGTAGGTGCAGACTTTGCAGGTTTTCCGCTTAAAGAAGCCGTTGTTGCACACCTAAAGAACAAGGGTTGGAAAGTAACAGACGTAGGTGTACGTTCACCTGAAGATGACGATACAGATCTGATGTTTCACAGAGTAGGTCTTAGAGTTGGATCTATGATTGCTGAAGGCGAATTTGAGAGAGCTCTTATCTTCTGCGGTACAGGCATGGGCATACATATTGCAGCGAGCAAATGTCCTCACGTGCATGCCGGCGTTGTAGAAAGTGTTCCTGCCGCCCTTAGAGCGATTACAGGAAACGGTGTTAACGTTTTGGCAATGGGTGCTTTTTATGTTGCACCTCAAATGGGTATTGATATAGCAGAGGCATATCTCAATGCGGAACTGGGTTCCGGCTACGAATGGTGGCATAACTTCTATGAATTCCATAAATTAGCAATCGATGAGCTTGAAGCTTTTAATTATGAAGAGTACAAAGCAAACGGGTTCAAACTCAAACATCTGGGCGATTATGATTTAGTTCTTGAAACAAAGCCTGAGTAATAATCAATAAAAATTAAACAAAAAAACGGCTTTCCTTTACGCAAGTTGTCATAGGGATATCTTGCGTAAGGCGGTGTCTTGGAGTTGGACGGACAGTTTAGGCTGTCCGTCCTTTTCTTTTGTTTCAATCTGTGGGATCTGTAACAATGCATCCAACGTATCTAAAGTAGATGTCGATTTGTTGCTCTGCGTTGTAACCGTGGGATAACATTTGGAACTGTTCGTTTGTGATTTTCCCCGAACAAAGTACAGCTTTGAACCGCAGTCGGCACAGTACAGAAGACCGCTATATAGCGATATGAGAACCACGGCGAATATCAGAAATCGTAACACAAATACATTTAGTAGCCAAAGCCGCTTGATTTTGCACCAATATCTTTTAGTGTAAACAATAAAAGTCGAACACGAAAATTATTGTCACGAAATTAATCTAAAACTATATTAAATCTACAGAAGCATTGCATACAGCAGGCTAAATCTATATCCGCAGCATAAAACCGAATCTATAGAACTTCATATCGACTATTGCATAAAAAGCCAACATCGAAAGCTTCATTATTTTCGATGTTGGCTTTTTATGCTTTTTCGCAGGTCTCAGTCTGTTACTGAACGAAAAAAAGATGCTTTCAAATCAGACAGCATCTTTGGAAAACATATAACGCACAATGATAAAATATTGGTTTTCTTTCGCAGAGTTTATCACTATACGAAGGAAATTGTAGCATACTTTCTTAAAAAAAATCAAGTGTTTTCACTTACTAAATCAAGAAGTTTACAAAAAAATTCTGTTTGTTTACATTTGATTCCCGTTTTTTTATACGCAGGTGCACTATCTAACAAAAGAATAGCCGTCAAAATTATCGTCTTGTCATAATTTCTACAAAATGATCTACACATTTTTTTAGTAAAATATTTATATCAAAAATAAGGAGGACATCTTTATGTCAAGAAAAGGCGAAAACATTTATAAAAGAAAGGACAATCGTTGGGAGGCAAGATATATTAAAGGTTACCACCCTGACGGAAGTGCAAAGTTCGGTTATTGCTACGGAAAATCATACCGAGAGGCAAAACGAAAATTGACGGAGGCAAAAGCGTCTTTGATATCCGGGAAACCGGTATCTACAGCAACAAAGAAAAGAAGAATCGCATTTTACTGTGATGAGTGGCTGAGATTAAATCGAGATCGTGTCAAACAATCCACCTATGTAAAGTATAGCGGTATGGTAGAAAAACATATCAAGCCAAGATTAGGTAGTTGTTTGGTACAGTCTCTCAGTTCCTTATTGATCGAAGAGTTTAGTCATGACTTGCTCTTCAAAGAGGAGTTGTCACCAAAGACGGTGAAGGATATTCTAACTATTCTTCATTCAATTATTAAATATACTTCGAAGCAATCTCCTGAACGGCTTCCTGAAATAGATATCATATATCCAAAAGTGCCCAAAAATGAGATTCGAATTCTGAGCAAGGAAGATCAAACTCGTTTTGTCAATTATTTGCTTGACGATATGGATGAATGTAAATTCGGAGTATTGTTAGCGCTTCTAACCGGTATGCGTATTGGTGAAGTTTGTGCATTGCGTTGGAGCAATATTTCGTTAACTGAAAAAACAATACAGGTAAACGCAACAATGCAGAGACTAAAGAATTTAGATGAAGGATCTTTAACGAAAACCAAGATCGTCATAAGCGATCCCAAAAGCGACTTTTCAACTCGCATTATCCCACTTACCGACTATGCAGCAAGACTGTGCAAAACACAATACAATGGCATTCCATCAGCTTATGTTTTAACCGGAAAAAAAGATCAATTTGTTGAGCCGAGAACCATGCAATACAGACTTGAAAGGTATACTCGTGAGTGTGGTTTTGAAGGAATTCATTTTCATACACTGAGACATACTTTTGCGACTCGATGCGTGGAAGTGAACTTTGAAATAAAGTCACTTAGCGAAATATTAGGACATTCCAGTCCGCGCATTACTTTAGAGCGTTATGTTCATTCGTCTATGGAACTGAAGCGAGACAATATGAACAAGTTGTCTGCAATTGGTTTCTGATTTAAGCCGTCATGAATATCCGTCTATAAGGTGCAAAAAGGCTATACGTATGGCCTTTTTCACCCTTCTTTATTGAGTGATAAACTCTACGAAAGTCTATGCTCATTAGAAATTTTAGGTGCAAATGATTAAGGCTAATCGTTTAAGTTTTACTATCTATATCTGCCACAAAACAGAGTGATAGACTCTGCAAATAAGTTCTTGAGGCCGACAACCTCTTTCGTCCGTTTTTGATCAAGACTGCAATGTGTGGACTGAATGGAGATTGACCGCCTATTTTTCACTCTTTTTGTAGTGAACGCTATTTGCGAGTAAAGGGGGGGAGACCATGAGTCCGCAGGAGATGCGACAAACATTGATTGCAAAAACCATATCGGTGATTGCAAATGAAGGTCTTGACAAAACTACAACAAAAGTAATCACGCAAGGAACGGGGATCAACGAGGCGTACATCTATCGTTGCTTCGCCCATAAAGAAAATTTGTTAACCAAAGCTTTTGAAACTTTAGATGAAGAGCTTGTCAGAAAAGCGATGCAACATATTTCAGTGATGTATATGTCAGAGTTGGAATACGAACTACGTTGTAGAGTCTTTTTTGAAGCGGTTTGGAAGTTTCTGCTCGGGAACAAGGACAAGTATCTTGCATTTGTTCGCTATTATTATTCGCCGTATTTTGCAAAGTATTCTGCATTCGAACATAAAAAGCGATACTCTCCATTGGTTGAAAAGTTTTCGGAGGCATTTATTGAGGAAGCAAATGCCTGGATGCTCTTGAATCACATTCTTAACGTGATGCTGGATTTTGCTGTAAAAGTGTTTTCGGAAGAGATTGAAAATAACGATGATACAACGGAACATGTGTTTCGACTGGTCTATTATTCGATACAGCCGTATTTAAAGAGGAATAATCAAGAAAATTAGGAGGGAATTATGGTATGCAGATACCAAAGAAAATAAAAAGAGCTTGGGACATCGTTTCTACCGTTTTAGTAGTGATCGTGGTGATATTTGCAATTCTTTTGGCGGGAGTACGTTTGTTTGGAGTTCAAGTGTATTCGGTCATTTCGGGATCCATGGAACCGGAATATCCGGTAGGCTCATTGATCTATGTAAAGAAGATTGATCCTACTGAAATCGAAGTGAATGACGTTATTACATATGTCTTACCAAATGATACGCCATCAACACACCGTGTTATAAGAATTGATGAAGAGAATCAACTTTTTTATACAAAGGGTGATGCGAATAAAACGGAAGACGGTGCTCCTGTTCATTTCAAGAACTTAATTGGAACACCGATCTTCAAAATCCCGCTTCTCGGATATATTGCATATTACATCCAACATCCACCGGGAATGTATATCGCAATCGCGGCTGGTGCAATATTGCTGATTCTTGTTTTTCTTCCCGATTTATTTCAAAAATATGAGAAGAAAAACAAAAAATCCCCAAGTATTGGGGACACAACACAGGGGTAACGCCGAAAGGCTCCCAAATAAATATTTTTAAGGAGGTTTTTGTTATGAGAACAAAAACGAAAGCATTGGCTCTGGCTCTTTGCGCGGTGTTACTCGTCGTTAGTACAGTGTTCGTAACGATGGCGTTCCTCACCGACAGAGATTTTGTCAAAAACACATTCACGTTTGGTCAAGTAGGAATATCGCTTGATGAAGCGGATGTGGATTCAAACGGTGTAGTAGAAGCCGGTGATGACCGTGAGTCTACTGAAGGCCGTGTTCAGGAGAATGAGTATCATCTTATTCCCGGTCACAACTATGTAAAGGATCCCACGATCCACGTAGATGACGGCAGTGAAAATTGCTTACTGTTCGTAAAACTCGAAAATGGTTTGAAGGATATTATTGCTTCTAAAACCATTGAAGAACAGATGCAGGGTTATGGCTGGACTCTTATTGACTCTACCAATAACATTTGGGCTTACAATGAAGTCGTTGCCGAAAACGATCACATCAAAGTGTTTGATGAGTTCACACTCACCGAAAATGCTGATGTTTCTAAGTATGCAACAGAAAAGGATGCTCAAGGAAATGTTACTGGTGGTGCATTTATTAACTTAACCGCGTACGCAGTTCAGGCTGATGGATTCATCGCAAATACTACTGCAGGTACTACAGTTTCTACCGATGACGCTACCGCTACTTGGACAGCAACCGCAAATTCCTTTGGAAACTAATTTCGTAATTAGAGCAGAAATGCTTAATTAATAACAAATCCCATGAAAGGAGAAAATTGATATGACAACTAATAAGAAACTTGTGATTGCTGTTGTTGCTCTTTCTCTTGCGCTTCTTTGTGCCATTGGAGGCACCTTGGCATTCCTCGTTGCTCAGTCCAACGTTGTAACCAACACCTTTACATATGGTACGATCACTCTCGAACTATCAGAGAACAACAAAGCCGACAAGGATGGTTTGGAATTTACCAACGTTGTTCCGGGTGATGAATTGGATAAGGATCCTGTCATTACTGTGGTTGAAGGCAGTGAAACCTGCTATGTCTACGTGCTCATTGACAATCAACTTGGTGCTGCAGCAACGTATAACATAGGTCCGGCATGGATAAAAGTTGGTGAGTCCGGTACCAAGGTATTGTATCGCTACAATGAAATTGTAGATGCTACAGATGTAGAGAAAGACCTTGAAGTATTTACCAAATTAAACTTTGCCGATGACCTCGTTAAGGATGATGTCGATGACCTCGTAGGAAAAAATGTTGTAATTTCAGCTTATGCACACCAATCTGAAAATTTCGATGATGATGTAACTGTTGCCGATACTTCGGCGATCGCTTGGGCTGGCGTAACAGCTGCAAATTAAGTCGCATCAAACCACGAAGTCAAAGAAAGGAAAACATAGTATGAAAAAAGGTTTAATTCTTATTCTTTCTATAGTGATGGTTGTTTGCATCAGCATCAGTGCAACTCTTGCATATTTGTTTGTTGAGACACCCCCTGTAGAAAACACCTTTGAGTATGGCGATATCAACATAACTCTTGATGAATCTGAGAATCTCGACCTCAAGATGATTCCCGGAAACACCATTACCAAGGATCCCACAGTAACTGTTTTAAAGGATAGTGAAGCGTGCTGGCTGTTTGTAAAAATCGATAAGTCTGCAAATTTTGATGATTTTATGACTTATGAAATCGCTGACGGCTGGACTGCCCTCCCCGGGGAAACTAATGTTTATTACCGTGAAGTTCCCGCAACAGAAGCTGATACCGAGTTTGCAGTTTTGAAGGACAACGAAGTTCTTGTTAAAGCGACTGTTCTTAAAACAGAGCTTAATGCACTGACTGAAGGCACCATGCCTACACTCACCTTTACTGCATATGCAGTACAGAAGGACAATGTTACATCTGTAGCTGATGCTTGGAAGCTCGTAGATCCCGCCAACTCTTAACTAAAATAAATAATGAAAGGAAATAATATCATGAAAAAGAAACTTCTTATAGCAGCTCTTGCAGTAATTATGGTTGTAACTGCTATCGCCGGAGCTTCTTTGGCATATCTGACCGACAAAGATTCTGCCGACAACGTATTCACCATCGGTAAGATCGACATCACTTTGAACGATGAGTTTGTTCACGGTTCTCTTTTGATGCCCGGCGTTGATGTATCCAAGGAAGTAGGCGTAACCGTTGCTGATGATTCTCAGCCCTCTTACGTTCGTGTACATATTGCTATCCCCGCTATCCTTGACAGCGGTGCTGAAGATCAGCCTCAGTATGCATCCTATAACAACACTCTTCACTGGAACTTCTCCAAGGCTTCCGTAGCTGATGGACTTTGGAACTGGAATGCTTCTATTGATGATGCCGGTGCGAGCGAAGCAATGCCCGGTTGGCCCGGCAACGGCGGTAACTGGAACTCTTATACTACTGAGATTGACGGTATTGCGTACAACGTTTACGTTGCTACCTACGAGACCATTCTCAATGCAGGTGAAACCACCGCTGAAAATGCAATCTACAAGGTATTCCTGGATACTAAAGTAACCAGCGAACAGCTCGTTGGTATGAACGAGGCTCTTGGTGGCAATTGGTCTATCAAGGTGGTTGCAGAGGGCGTACAGGCCGCTTCCTTTGAGAATGCTTATGAGGCTCTTGACACTGCATTCGGTGTTCCCGGCACCTACGAAATTGATTGGCCCGTATAAGCAGAATAATTGATATTGTAATTCCAATCCATGATTTGAAAGGAAAAGACCAAGATGAAAAAGAAACTATTTATACTTGCATGCGCCGCTATCCTTGTGATAACAGCTATTGCGGGTGCTTCTCTTGCATATTTACAGGACACTGACGCTGAAGACAATGTATTCACCGTCGGTAACGTTGAAATCGATCTTTATGAAAACTTTGTAGACGAGTCCAAGCTTCTTCCTGCAGTTTACGATGCAGAAAATAAGGTTTGGAATAACGCAGTAACCAAGGAAGTATTTGTAACCAATACCGGCTCCGAAGCTGCTTATGTTCGTGTACATATCGCAATTCCTAGCATTCTCGATGATGGCGATCCCAGCTTCAACGCAAGCAAAAACGTTCTCCACTTCAATATGGGTAAGGAAACCTATGCTGACGGTCTGTGGAGCTGGAATAAGGCCGTTGACGGCGCCAACTATCCTGAAAACGGCGGCAACTGGAACTTCTACACCACAACTATCGATAACGTTGCATACAACGTTTACGTTGTTACCTTCAAGTCGACCCTTGCAGCAGGCGAGGCTACTTGCAGCGCTATGAAGCAGGTTTACCTTGATCCTAAGGTTACCAACGAAGATATCGCAAGTATCAACGAAAAACTCAATGGCAAGTGGAGCATCTACGTTGCCGCTGAAGGCGTTCAGGCAGCAGGCTTCACCGATGCTTACCAGGCTCTTGACACTGCATTCGGCGTTCCCGGCGCTTACACTGTTGACTGGACTGCAGCAGCAGGTGTTGACACCACTAAGGGTAACTAATATTCACCTTTTCTCAAACAAAATTTTATGAAAGGAAAACATAATCATGAAAAAAAAGATTCTTGCTATTTCTCTGGTGGTTTGCCTTGCTTTCGTTGCAGTTGCAGGCGCATCTTTGGCATACTTCACCGATGAAGAAACTGCTGACAACGTATTCGTAATGAAAGGCGTTGACATTGTTCTCAACGAGAACTTTGAGCAGAATTCCGAACTTGTTCCCAACCTCAAGATAAATAAGGACGTTTGGGTTTCCAACGAGTCTCACTCTACCAACGCTTACGTTCGCGTACACGTTGCAATCCCCGCTGCTCTTGACGACGGCAACCCCACCTTCGCAGCTGTTAACAATTTCCTGCACTTCAACTTCGACAAGGAATCCGTTGCTGACGGTATGTGGAGCTGGAACAAGACTGCTGACGGTGCTAACTATCCCGGAACCGGTAGCGACGAGTGGAACTTCTACACCACTACTGTCGACGGCATCAAGTACAACGTTTACGTTATCACTTACGAGTCCATTCTGACCCCCGGTGCCTCTACTCTTCAGTATGCTATTTCTCAGGTATACGTTGACAAGACTGTAGACGCAACTTGGAACGGACAGGAATTTGTATACACCGACACGCTGGGCAACGAAGTATCTCTTGACCAGTTTGCAGACGAAAATGGTAACATCCAGATCAAGGTTATCGCTGAGGCTGCACAGGCTGAGACCTTTGCAAACGCTCACGAGGCGCTTGACACTGCTTTCGGTGTTCCCGGCTCCTACGATCCCTACAACGAGTAATTTTTAAATACTCACCTTACATACACTCATACACTCTGCTCCCTTTTGGGAGCAGGGTATATACGGATACCTCAGCTTGGCTGAGATATCCATATATGCCCTACTATAAATATGAGCAGGTTTATAAGATAATCTTATTTGATGGAAGGAAATGAGCAATGAAAAAGAAATTATTGGTTTGTGCTTTCATAGCTGTTTGCTTATCAATTGTTGCATATAGTACGACTGCATATTTTTCATATGAAGATACTGCTACTAATGTAATAACGATGGGGAATATCAAAATTGAACTACAGGAGTTGGCCATCCCGGATAGTGGTGGAGATCCAATCCCCTTCGAGGATGCGATGGATGTCCTTCCCGGAATGGATGTATCAAAAATTGTTCAAGTAAAGAACGTCGGAGTTCAACCGTCTTGGATTCGTGTTTCTGTAGCAAAATCCATATTACTTGCCGACGGTATCATCGGTGAGGTAGATTTGTCACTCATTACATATGATTTGAATACGCAATATTGGATTGAACAGGACGGTTATTTCTATTACAAAGATATTCTTAATCCCGGAGAAACAACAGCACCGCTGTTTACGAAAGTGACGTTCGCATCTAATATGAGCAACATGTATCAGCAAAGTAAAGCTACCATAAAAATCAATGCACAAGCAACGCAGGTTGTTAACAACGGTAGCACGGTATTTGAAGCTGTCGGCTGGCCGAAAGCATAGTAAGGAGGTAAAGCAAAATGAAATACGGAATCATGAAAAGAATTTTGTCTCTTGTACTTTGCATTAGTATGCTTATACCAATGCTTACGCAATCAAAGCCGGTATATTCGGTTGTAGCAGATTCGAGGGGACCTATTAACTTAGAAGTTAATATTGGTAAACAGGCAATATTTGACTGGTGGACGGATTTCCTTCTTATTGACCAAGACACACTTATGAACAGTACTGCCGCCGAAATGTCTGACTATTACGGAAATTCAGAGGTCGGATATGAGAATTGGGTACTTTATGACGATATCCCCGCAAACGATCTTGTGCTCAAGATCACCGACTATCACTACGATGAGGAAAATGGCTTCCATTGGTATAAGGTGACAGGTGACGACCTTCCCGAAATCCTTCAGGAAAAGCCCTGGATCTTATACTCCGATGATATTGGTCTTGAAGATGGATATGATCCTTATCTTGTGATCTACAACGAAAACGACGTGATCCGCATCATAAATGTTTCTGTAAACAATCTTACCAACGTTCGTTTTGTCCTTTCCGGTCCCGATGCTCTTGCAGATGCAACGATCTCAATAACCGATCATAATGACGATTATTCTGTTTCATCACTTGCATTTGTACATGAGGAAAACGGCTCCTGGAGCAACGCACTGAAGGTTGAAATTACAAAAGCGAACGGTGCTCCTTGGACATCTGTGGACGGAAATGTCGGTATCCTTTACACAGCAGAACAGATCGCGACCGATACCTATAATGAAGATGTACTCTATGGAGCAGCTTTTCTGTACGTTGACGAAGTCGTTTTTTCGGCAGCCGTTACCGATAAAATGGGATACGATGTCAGTGATATTGTATATACAAATTCCGCATCATCCGTTATCGTGTTTGAATTTTTGCTTGAATCTTTTGATTGGCTTGCAGAAACCGCTTACTTTACAGGTGAAAGTGTAACGCTGTATGATAATCAATTTGGTGCAAAAGACTATCTCGCGGCACAACTTCCCGCTGAATTCAAAGCAGGTTATTCCTTTACATATAACGATGAGATTTACTATTGGCTTGAAAGTGAAGGCTTCATCGGTTCTCCTTACTTCATTGTAAAGGCATCCGATGTAACTCTCGGCGAATTACCCGAAGAATACGGAGATGGCAGAGTTACCGTAACCGATGAAAACGGAAATGCGGTTTCAGCCATCACCCTTCCCATCTACGAAAAGCTCGAATTCACCGCCGTTTCCTCTCTCTCTCAGCTCACCGCAGGCGTAAACTATCAATGGGAGATTGAATATGAAGATGGCAAGTGGGTAGACATTTACGGTGAAGATGTTGCTGCCATCAATATTTCCTACGGTATGGTTGCTGCTTTGTTCAACGACGAGGGTGTTGTCAATATCCGTTGCAAGTCTCAGGCGGGAAACCAGATTGCGTACAGTAAGGCGATTCCCTTAACGCTTGTAGCTTCCGAGCCCAATGATCCCGAGTTTGAAATCTCGAAGGATATCACCACTTCCGAGGGTGAGAATGTAGCCGTTACCGTTTCGGGTAATATCCCCGAGGATGCAGAACTGAATCTTGAAGATGCAAGCGGCACCGAGGTGAATGGCGTTGAGTCGTTTGAGATTGCGCTTGCGCTTGACGTTAAGATTAAGCAGAACGATTCGGAATGGCAGCCCGCTGAAGGTGAAACCGTTACCGTATCGATTCTTGCAGCCCAGCTTGGTCTGGAAGACGGTGACTTCTTCACCGTGTATCACCTGCACAATGGTAAAACCGAGCTTCTCGGCCCCTTCGTAGTCGCTGACGGATACGCCACTTTTGAAATTGATGGATTCTCCGTTGTCGTGATCTCCACCAACTACGGCGCAGCCCTTGGTGCAACGGCTGAGATTAGCCATGATCTGTTAATGCTTTATCCCGAACCCATGAGCCTCAACGCTACCATGGCGTTCAAAACCAATCTTCCCGAAAAACTCATTATCACCGATTACTATTTCGATGCCGGCAACGCAAGATTGCTCTATAAGATTGATGCTGCTCCTGGTTATGTTTGGCCGGAAGATTTTGCACACGCACATTGGTGCGAGTCTACTGACCTTATCGGTATCAATGTCGATGGCACCGCCGGTGTCTTTGATTCCAACGGCGATCCCGTTGTCAACACGTCGGTTACTACTTCTGCGGGAGTGGTTGTTTCTGCAATTACTTCTTTGCAGAGCGCAGATATCACATACAAATGGCAGATCTGCTACGACACCGAAAACGATCTGTGGGTGAATATTTCCGGTGAAAACGATGCGGAGATTACCATCGTGGCAGGTATGATAATAAGCCTGAAGGATGAAAACGATCAAGTAAAAGTTCGTTGCGTTACTTCTGCAGGTAGTAAGACGGTTATTACCGAACCCATTATCATCACCCTTTTGGAACCTAAGCCGAGCGATGATACGGTAGATGTTCTGGTCGATGGCGAAGTTGCAGAAAATATGAATATTTCTGCTTCTGATTTGCAGTCTTTCAACTCCGCGCTTTCCGCCAATACGACTCTCACCGGAGATCTGACTTACTCCTGGGAAGTGCTCTTTGACAAAACATACGATATGTGGTGGCTGCAGGGACAGTCTGCAACCTTCAAGCCCGTATTTGATCCGTATAAGGATGGAACGTATCTCGATTCGAATTTCATCCATGCGGTAGATGCTACGACATCTGAAATTTACATTCGTCTGACTGTTTCGGATGGCACCAATATGGTCAGAAACACCTTTGTTATCACTGTGAATAACGAAGTGTCCGCTGTTGCATCCTACAGATCAAGGCCTAGAAATGTCGTTGCTTTGGCTGACGCTTCAGATGGTACGACCGGTAGTGGCGATACTACGATCTATAAAATTGAGATCAATTATCTCTACTATCACAATATGCAGATCGCAGCTCCTGCCTATACTTCATCTGTTGGATCTACGACCCAGTTGACAGACCCCGTAGTATTCCCCACCGTTATGGGCTATCTGCCTTACGTGATGAATGAGAACGGCACTTTCGTCCGTATGGATGAATGGAAGTTTGAGGGCTACCTGACCGAAGACTTCGAACTGAACGTATTCTATCAGCCCACGAATGTTTCGTATACCGTCAATATTTATACACAGAATGCGGAGGATGATAACTATCAGCTTCTGATGACGAGAACCATGTATGCTCTGACCGGAACCGTGATCGATGCGATTTCTATGCCTATTCCCGGTTATTATCAGACGAAGATGACCACTACTACGGCATCCGTAGCGGCAGACGGCAGTACGGTATTCAATCTGTACTACGACCGTATCTACTACCTGATGAAGTTTGACCTGGACGGCGGTTACGGTGTACAGCCTATCTTTGCCCGTCACGGTGTGAAGCTGGATATTCCGAGTCCCACTAAGGCAGGCTACACCTTCGTTGGTTGGGATGATATCACCTCCGGTTCCGGCGACGGCATTGCTGACACTCTTCCTGACACAATGCCTGTAAACGGCAAGACCTATAAGGCGATTTGGAAGGCTGCCGAAAACGCCAAGGTGACCATCGTATACTGGGGCGAGAATCCCAATGACGATGGATATTCCTACAAGGAATCCGTTGAGATTTATGCCAAGGTTGGCTCTACGTTGACTTTTGGCACAAATCAAATGGTTTGTACCTTGGATGAGCATACCCATAACGCCGGTTGCACAACGACGTGTAATCAAGAAGGGCATACGCATACTGATACATGCTATGGCAATTGTACACACAAGCATTCCGCACAGTGTTACGCCGTAAGAGTGGGTAACAACGACGCTACGCTTACTGAGGTAACGAATACTAATACGATCAACACTTTAAATTCCAGTGAAAAATGGGATAATGGTGTCGTACGAACCGGAGGACGGCTTTCGGGCTACCATTACTATAAAGAGATTGACGGAACTTGGTATGAACTTAGCAGAAGCGTTAATAGCGGAACAGATATTAATGTGACTACCAGCAATTGTGAGCATACACACATAGATTCATGTGTAGACTGCTCTCTGCATGTTCATAATGCTTCTTGTTATCCTTCTTGTATTGCACATACTCACTCAAGTAGCTGTCGTCTGAACACGCCTACCGGAGATGAATACGATTCCGCATTGTGGACGCTGAATACCGATCCGGAAAAGAATAAGTCCGTTACCGTTGCGGCAGACGGTACTACCGTTATGAACGTGTTTTATGATCGTGTTGAATATGCGGTAGAGTTTCATAATAATCAAAGCTGTACAAACGAGTATACCACTCTGCGTATTACGGCCAAGTGGGGAGCAAGTATTCTTTCCAAGTGGCCTACGTATAATGAAAGTTCCAGCTGGTTAGTGCAGAATAAGAACAACACTTGGCAGAACAGCATTCAGATTATGCCTGTTGGTGGCGCTAAGTTCTGGGGACCTAAAACAGGTAATAGTAGCTACAAAGCTTATTATTACACAGAAGCACTTCCTGGAGATACCAATACTATAGTTTATAACGGCGTAACGTATGTTCTTCATCACACAGATGTCAGCTCAAGCAGCGGTAATGTTACAGATGAAGAGAGATACGGCATTGAAGGTTTTACATATAAGGAAGGTACAGCCAACGGTAACTCCTATAATAATGCTAAGTTCTACTACCTCCGTAACCAGTACATTCTTGAATTCAATAATGGTGAGACAATAGAAAAAACAGCGAGTGTCAAGTATCTGTATAATCTCGGTTCCTATGCATTCACTCCTACTCCTCCTTCCTACTACGAAGCAGGCTCCGTTCAGTTTGCAGGATGGTATCAGAACCCCGAATGTACCGGCGAAGAAGTGGTTCTTTCCAATACTACCATGCCTTCCTCTAATAAGCTTCTTTACGCCAAGTGGGTTCCCGTTGAGCACGACGTAACGATCTACCGTTACAAGAATGCGGACGGATCTTTCCCCACCGGCAACGATATCATCCAGGAAACCATTAAGCTTCCTCACGGTTCCTTCCTGCAGCAGCAGTATATCCCCGAGGATCCCGAAAACACCCCCTACACCTTCGTAGGCTGGTTCTATATGGACGGCAATACTGAAAAGGCGTTTGACTTTAAGAATATGCCGGTCACAAAGGATCTGCAGATCTATGCAAAATGGAGCTCCAATGTTCAGCTTCCTTACACCATCAAGTACGTGCTGAAGGGAACGAATACGGAAATTGCTGAAAGAGAGACCGGTAAGCAATTCGCCGGCGAAACCATGACCTTCCATGCAAAGACCGGAGACGCTCTGAATCCGGGTTATCAGTCCGGCTATTTCCCCACGGTTCCCAGCCATTCTATTGAGTTTAACCTTAAAGACAATCTTCCTTCTTACGAATACGTCTTTGAATATGTCTACAAGGATGCTGTGCCTTACACCGTTTATTATCTTGCAGAAACCCTGAATGACGGTGCGACGAGTTACGGAACGATTGAGTATGGCGGTAAGACTTATTACAAGATCGTATCGGATAAGACGGTCAACAGCCGAGATGCCATCGTAACCGAAAACTTTGTACAGGTGCAGGGCTACATGCCGAACGCTTATCAGCAGTCTTTGGTACTCAGTGGTGCAGATGATGCAGTCAACGAAATATACTTCTTCTACACCGTGGATACCGTTCATGCGTATTACAAGGTATCTCACTATACACAGAACCTGGACGGATCCTGGTATGAGTATTCTACCTATGAATCCGTCGGTACGATTGGTTCGATTTATACCGAAACTCCCAGAACGATTAACGGATTTACTTACAATCCCGGTATCGCAGATACGCTTACCACCGGCGAGCTCACCGCAGAAGGCCTGCACCTGAAGCTCTTCTATACGAGAAACAGGTATCCTTACAAGGTCGAGTATAGAATCGAAGGCTCAGGTGTACTTCTGGAGACCGATGCTTTTATCACGGAAGATTCGATGAAGTATTACAGCGAATCCATCTCCGTATCCCCCAACCATACGTTTAGCGGATACCATCTGGTAAGTAATTCTCCCGTTAACCACATCATTCAGATCGAGCAGGATGCTAATATGCAAAATCCTGTGGCGAACGTGATCATTTTCTATTATGCAGAGGATCAGGTTACCATCAACTACGTTGTAAAGGGTCCCGCCGGTTGCGGTACGGTAACTCCTACCAGTCAGACGGTCAATGTGATTAACGGTAGACCTCTGTCTGCTGCGGATGCAACCAGTGCCGCTTACAAGTTCGTTGGTTGGTACAAGGATGAGGCTTGCACACAATTTGTTACAGAATCTCGTGTCATCGAACCTAAGCAGGTCAATGGTCTCCACGTAGCTGCCACCTACTATGCAAAGTTCGAATATAATCTCACTTCTTTGAAGATTCAGAAGCAGGGACATGATCCTATCGATGAAAACCAAACGTTCCTATTTAGAATTACTGACGAGGAAGGACTTGAGCTTACAGTAACGGTTCACGGAAACGGATCTGTTACAATTGACGGCCTTACAGTTGGTAAGAAATACAAGATCGTTGAAATCACTGGATGGTCTTGGAGATACACAAACAACGGTGTTGTAAAAAATGAAACCACAGTGGTGATTACCGATGATACCATTGCGGACGGCGCAGAATTTACACTTAATCCCACAGGAAACGTGATCATGTTTACTAACGAACGCAGCAATCCCTATTGGCTCGACGGCGACAGTTGGTGTAACAACATCTTTAAGAGTAATTAAGAAAGGAGAATGACATGAAAAAATTCATCAGTAAAAACTCAATCATTATCACATCTGTTATTCTACTTCTTGCAGTTGCGGTTGTTGCTACACTTGCTTACGTTTTTACCGAAACCGATCCTGTAGAAAACACATTCAAGCCTTCAAAGGTTTCTTGTGCAGTTGTTGAAAATAACGGAACGCTTGTTACCGATTCAGTAACGAACACAGGCAACGTCAAGGAAAACGTTCAGATTCAAAACACAGGCGACACGGATGCCTATATCCGAGTTGCCGTGACAGTAAACTGGATGAATGCAGACGGCACAAGAGTTTGGGCGCAAAAACCAATTCAAAACACCGATTATACGATTACCTATAACCTCAGCGAGGATGGCGAGGATGGTTGGTTTGATGGTGGAGACGGCTTTTATTATTTCAGCAAAGCCGTTTCTCCCAACAATCTTACAGAGATCTTAATCAGCAATGCAGCATTGATGAGCGGCGTAACCGCACCTGTAGGAACCGATAACACGCAATATTACCTTTCAATTGAAATCGTTGCTTCAGCAATTCAATCTACACCTGCGTCTACGGTTTCAGACCAATGGGGTGTTACGGTTTCTGATGATGGAACAATCAGTAAAAAAGGAGGAAGATTGCAATGAAGAAAATAATTAGTATACTTATCTCACTCCTTGTTGTGACTGCTATGACGTGTGGTTTGTCAATTTCCGCATATGCAGCCGGTACGGTAACGTATAGTGCTGATTCGAGCAAGTTTATCTTTGAACCCGGTAGTTCTCATTCTCCAACAGACTTATTCACTGAGTACAAAGGGTTGATGCCCGGAGACAGCGTAAGGCAAGATATCACGGTTAAAAATGATTCATCGTATGGTGTCAAAGTTAAACTCTATGTCCGCTCTCATGGCGCTCACGAGGATTCAGTTGATTTTCTTTCAAAACTTCATTTGACTATTGCGAAATCAGAGAACAATGAAATGGCATATATGTTTGATGCGGCAGCAGATCAAACAGGAGGAATGACCGATTGGGTTTATCTGGGCACCTTATATTCCGGCGGTGAAGTGAATCTGATATTGAATCTTGATATTCCTATCGAATTGGGTAACGAATATCAGGACGCAATCGGATATATCGATTGGGAGTTTAAAGCAGAAGAAATGCCCATTGATCCCGATGATCCTAAGCCACCACAAACAGGTGATAATAGCAATCTTTACTTCTATGCAATGCTTGCGGGCGTGAGCGGAATTGCTTTGGTAATCTTGATACTTAAACGTAAAAAGGATACAGCAAATGGCTGATGTCAGAAATGATTGCGTATCAATGGCAGCGAGAGAACTAAAAAGATCGACACGAAAATTCAATTTCTGCAAAGAAAAAATTGAGCGTTGTGTTATATGTGGAAGAATAACCAATATCCCAACGACCATGCCGATCGATTTGCGTGAAAACTATGTCTCGGGCTGTGGTCAATTATGCAATAATTGCTTGCAAAAACTAAAGAAATAATCACACACGATGCCGAGTTTCGGCTTTCAACAAAACGCACTCCGGGACAGAACGGTCGGAGTGCGTTTTGCTTGTATGACGGGCATGCCGTTCGTCTGTGGTGAAAGTCCACAAGGGGCGTAGTTGCCAACGAACCCCAAAGCAATTTGCAAGTTTCACATCGCGAGGTGTGGGAGAGAAGAAGCAATAGCGAAATCGTAGCCTGACGAACAGAAACCTGATACCAAGGCTCGTATGACGGATAAGTCGGCAAGATGCGATGAAGTCCAAAAGGCAACCGTAACTCATACGGGTAAATCAGGCAG
>JAFWZX010000008.1 GCA_017517275.1 Clostridia bacterium | reverse complement strand
GTTGAGCTCAGAGATTTAATGTGTCAAGGTGATGAGCCAATGATAATTGAATGTAGGCCGTATTTGAATTCCGCGCCGAGTTGGAGTGAAGCGCAGACTGTTACATGGAACAGTGTAGGAACAAATTATTATGGAGCGGTGCTTGATTCTCATGAGGTGCTTTATGGACAGGGAAATGCGCCTGATAGTGGTTCTATTCATCGATATAGATTTGATCTTACATCTCTTGTACGCAACTGGGCAAATGGAACTCAAAGCGCGGCAAAGGGAATAGTATTAAAGGCAACAGATACCTTTGAGGCGCAAACAGGAAGTAATATACAGTACTGGAAGAAGACTTTTGCTTCGTATAATAGGTCTGCGAATAAGCCTATATTTACACTTGAATATAATCCGGTATTGTCTATTGTGCAAGAGACAGTGTCTGTATCAGAGAATGAAACAGTTTCTTTGACAGCAAGCGGCACAACGGGGATGAATATCATATGGGAAGTCAATGATGAAGAGTTTGCTACAGTAGATAGCAATGGAGTGGTAACTGGAATAAAAGCGGGAGTTACTACAATAGAAGCTTCTATAAGAACAGATGAAGGGGACATAATAGATAGTGATACATGTACGGTTTATGTAATAATCGAAAACGGTGTGTACTACATACAAAACAATAACTCAGATTATTATCTTCATGCTAAAGACGGACTGATAGAGGAATGTACCGAAATTGTTCAAAGTGAAAAATACGGCGGTTCTGCATTGGATAAACATAAAGTAAGACAACAATGGAAAATTTATTATTTGGGTGATGGTTATTACAGTATTAGACCTATGCATAATTTGAATATGATGTTAGAGTCAATCGATGGAAATGTAGATATTGATACTATAAACGGAACAGATACAATGTCATCAATTCCGTCCTACGCAAAATGGACAATAAAATATAATATTGATGGATATATTATCCGAAATGTTGAATGGGAAGGATATGCAATGCGGATTTATAATAATTCAGAGGAGAACTATGCTTCAGTGGATCTTATGCCTTTAACTTCTTCCACATCATACGAATGGACACTATACAAAATAAGTAATCCGCCTTCCGGAGTTTTATTGTATGATATGAATAGTTACAATTTGGCAGTTGCCGAAGTTCGGTATGTAGCGCCGGGAGAAACAATAACTTTGAATGATTTAGACATTTTTGCGACAGCGTATTCTGGTTCATCTATAAGCCAGAGCGGTATAAGATGGAGCTCATCCAATACTAGCATAGCTACTGTAAATTCAACAACAGGGGCTGTAACCGGCAAAGCTCCTGGAAGTGTTACTATAACTGTAAGTGCATATTCAAAAAGTATGACATATACAATAATAGTAACAGAAATTTCTAATGGACTCTATTATATAGCTAATAGACAAAATAAATATTATGCTGATATTAAAAATCAAATTATGGCAAATGGAACAATAATTCACCAATGGAAATTTCATAGTGGTAAGACGCAACAATGGGAATTCAGGCATGAAGGATATGGATATTATTCTATCCGCTCCGTAAAAGAAGAAAGCTTTTATTTAAGCGTAAAGAATAATACATCTACACTTAATGAAGATATAGTGCTTAGAACAGGAGCTATTACTACTGGAATGCTGTGGAAAATAGAATCTACAGAGCAAGGCGCTTATCGATTAATTCCAAAATCAGGAGAGTCAAATAATTATACTCTTGCTACTTCTTCATCGCAGAGAACTAATGGAGCTGAACTTATGCAAGGAGCTTATATAGACAATAATAGTTATTGTGACGAATGGTATGTCATAAAGCCCGATAGCATGGCTCCGGATGCTTATTTGATAGGTTTTTTAGATACCGAAGATCCAGACCATGATCACGTAAGTGTTTTTGGAGATGTTATGCCTGCTTTAAATAAATTAGGTTGTACTTATTTAAAATTGGGAATAGACGATAATGTATATAACATCATTGATGGTGATTTTAAAGAAATTTGGGTGAATGGCGAGGAGAAGGTTAAAACGCTTTTAGCTCAAGCACAAGTATTTGTATACAGAGGACATGGAGGTAGGCTTAATGATACTACAGCTCTTATACTTGCACAGCCTTCAGATGGAGAGCCAAGATTAACCGGATATGATATATACGATTTTGATGATAGCGAAGCAAAAATCGATATGCAACATTGTGATGTAGCTTTGTTTGTAACATGTGAATCTTACCTTAACACAGGTGAAAGCCTTGTCCATGCTGCAGTATATGCAGGTGCTTATGCCGCTGTTGGTTTTAGCACTATAATTACGTGCGAGGGAGCAAATGCCTTTACCAGAGCGTTCTTTGAACATTATAGTGGGGGAGAAGATGCCATAACAGCTGCATATGATGCAGAGGAGGAAGTTGTGTTAAACCCAGGGATGGATAACTCGGGAATTGATTCGTGTAAAGTATTTTTTTTAGATTAATAGAGTAGTGAAAAGTTGTCTGTGAATCAGCAAATTGAATAATTAATAACAGGAGGTTAAATTTATGAAACGAATTTTTATAGGATTGTTATTTATTACAATGACGCTAAGTTTGTTTTCTTGTAAACACGAGGCTAATAAGGAGTATAGGGTTTATGAATTAGGTGGATATGATTATATATCAGGTGCGCTCCATAGTTCAGAAATGTCCTTTGAAGAGAAAGTTTTTAACGATAATCAAATTGATAAAAATAAAAACATTTCTATTGAAAATAAAAACTATGATTTAAAGTATAGTGAATCAACAACTGATACAAAAATAGGTTTAACATTGGATTATTACCAAACAAGTAATGGGGATGCTGAATTTGCTTTTAATCGCGAAACAGGAAAAATCGAATCATATTTTTATCGTGACAATAATTATTTGGATAACATAACAGGGGAGAAAAAAACTAAAGAGAGCTGCCTTGAGATTGCAAAAGATTTTCTGAGAAAAAATATAGATAATATTGATGAATATGTATTGTCAAAAGAAGAATTTATGGATGTACCTCGATTTGATGGAGTGTATAAGTTTACCTTTGTTCGAATTGTAAATAACATAAAAATAAATGATTCTGCACAAATCAATGTTTCTTCATATGGAGATATTGTTACTTACAAAATTGGCTATCTTGGGAAAACCGGAAATGTTCAGGTCCCTGACGACGAAGAATTAGCGAAAATTCAAGAGCTTGTAGATGATAAAATGACACGAATTTATAGCAATGTACAAGATAAATATGATATTTCATATGAAACAGAAGATATTTATTTTATTACTTTGGCGGATGGAACAGATTCTCTGGAATATAAAATTGAGGTTACGTTAGCCAATATTAATGACTCTACTTATACATTTCGAGAAATTACTAGTTTACTTGTTGTTTTAGATTAGTTGTTTGAATTAAAGACGAAAACAATGACTGTTGTGTACAATTTTAAAAGCAGAGTTGATTCTCTGCTTTTTTATGGTATGACGGGTATATCAATGTTCTGCGGCAAAAAACCATCGGGAAGTGGTTTCCGATAAATCCGAAAGAGACTGCCAAGGCTTACATTATGAGGTGTCGGCGAGAAGGAGGAATAGTAAAATCGTAACTTGATGGACAGAAACTTGATTTTATATGTAGTAGACCACATTCCAGCCAGTGATGGGGCAGAAGCGGTATATTACGGTTCAACAGCAGAAAAAGAAATCACAATTACCGTTCAGTGATTTCTGTACAAAATTTCAGAACAATATTTTGAGGTCGCAACTCTGATGTGTGGCCTCTTTTGTTTTGGTTTCACACAAAAAGTGTCAATTATGAAGCCTTGCTTTCTATCATAATTAGAGTAGAGCGATAATTGATATTGATTTGGAGATTCAACATGTCAGCTTATCGTTACTATTAATTTTTATAACCCAAAAGGGAGAAAGGGGCCTATCATGGCTGAAGAAAGAAAATTTTATACTTTTATTAATGTAACGGAGGATAAGGAAGGTGCAAAAAATTGCACAACCGTGGTTAATGTATCAAATCCTGAACTCAAAACAACTCAGGCTGGAAAGACTGTACTTGTTTGTAGAGCTCCAATGAACAATTGCGAAAAGAAGATTAACAAGGCTCTTGATTGTTCATTTGCTGAGGGGGAGACTATTTGGGCGGAAGTTCAATTCTGGAATGAAGCATCAGAGAGAGCATATAAATTCCTTGAGAATAAAGAACACGCTCGTCTTGTTATTTGCGGTAGACTTTCCGTAAACAGATGGAAAAACAAAGAAGGAAAAGAATACGAAAGGATTCAGATTGCTGTTAACGACTGGACTTCAATATCCTCAAAGGTTCGTGAGGACTCAGCGCTTCCTAATTATGACGAGCTCTCACTTGAAGAAGCTGACAACGGCATGCCCTATTAATTTAAGATGGGACGAAAGATATATTATTTCCATAAGGACTCCGGTCTGGAAGTGGACTTTGTAATCCGCTATAAGGGTGAATGCACGCTTGTGGAAGTAAAGGCGGCAAGCGGAAACATCAAGAGTACAAAAACGATTCTTGCGCATCCTGAGAAGTATCATGTCAACAGTGCTATTAAATTAGGAGATTACAATGTGGGCCGAAACGACCAGGTGCTGACATTGCCGCACTATATGGCATTCTTGCTGACTGCGCTTTAATGGCAATAGAATGCGAAAATTTCTCAAAATTTCTTTTTTCGTAATACCGCCGACGGAGATAATAATATATTCACTTGCAATTCGGAATCAAAAGTAAATTGCAGATATAATCGGTTAAAAAGCCCGAAGTCAGTCAAGTATTCTTCCGTCGGTGGAGACAGTAACAACCTGACACGGTATAAATTTCCCGCTGTCTTGCAATGCTTTTTTTACGGCATTTTCAATACCTCCGCAACAAGGAACTTCCATTCGCACAACCTTTACGCTCTTAATGTTATTGTTTTTGATTATTTCTGTAAGCTTTTGTGCATAATCTTCTTGGTCGAGCTTGGGACAACCGATAAGTGTTATATGATTACGAATGAAATCTTTATGAAAATTTCCGTATGCGTATGCAGTACAGTCCGCTGCAATCGGAAAATTACGGGCAGAAGGCATTTTGGAAAGCAAACGAAGCTATTTTAAGCTCTTAAAACATATTGAAAACTAATAATAGCTTCGGCTCGAAGCAATGTCTAAGCCTGACGCTCATATGTTCATTATAGTTTTATAAATATTGTTTTTTTTGTTTTCCGGTGATAATATGGTGAAAAACTATCTAAAAGGGAGCACTTTATGATAAGGATTAAGGGTGTTATTGCGCCGTTGTTGCTTATATTGGTTTTACTGGTTGCAGGATGTAGCAGTGTGCAACCCGGATCGAGGGCTACGCCGGCCAATACAATGGACAGTGCTGTGATAGGGAATGCAGTAGAAACCCCGAGCCCGAGTCCGAGCCCGAGTCTAAGTCCTACACCAAGCCCGACACCAAGCCCTACGCCAAGCCCGACGCCGAGTCCTACGCCAAGCCCGACGCCAAGTCCTACTCCAAGCCCGACACCAAGTCCTACACCAAGCCCGACTCCAAGCCCGACGCCAAGCCCGACGCCAAGTCCTACTCCGAGTCCGACACCAAGCCCCACACCTACTCCAAAGCCTTATTTAATCGCAATAGATGCAGGTCATCAGGCGAAGGCAAATAAGGAATTAGAACCCTTAGGTCCCGGATCTACAGAAATGAAAAAGAAAGTTTCTGCCGGAACACAAGGCGTGGTAACAGACATAAATGAATACGAGTTGAATCTTGTTCTTGCCCTCAAATTACAGGCAGAGTTAGAAGACCGCGGCTATGAAGTCCTGATGATAAGAACGTCCCATGACGTTAATATAAGCAACATTCAGAGAGCTACAATGGCAAATGAAGCGAACGCAGATGCATTCATAAGAATTCATGCCAACGGCTCAGACGATCACGACAAACAGGGAGCCTACACCTTATGCCCTCAAAAGAACAACCCTTATAATCCGGAAATATATAAAGACAGCAAGGCTTTAGCAACTGCCGTTCTCGATGAACTTGCTATAGCGACAGGTTGCACAAAATTAAAAATATGGGAAACTGATACTATGACGGGACTTAACTGGAGCAAAGTGCCGGTTACTCTTGTAGAAGTAGGATATATGACGAATCCGGAAGAAGACGTACTGCTTTCAAAGGATTCGTATAGAAATAAAATAACAGAGGGCATCGCCAACGGAATTGATTTATATTTTGAAAATAAAGATGCAAAATAAACACGTTCTTTTCAAGATGAAAAAAAGAGTTAATAAAATCAAAAAAAATGATTGCACTTTATAGCTACGTGTGATACAATTGCCGTTGCTGTTTATTAGAATCCAAGGAGGTGTGTTTAAATGGCAAGATGTGAATTTTGTTCAAAAGATATGATGTTTGGTCGTCACATTAGTATTACCCGTTCACAGGTAAGTAGACGTGCAAAGAGAAATTGGAAGCCAAATGTCAGGAAGGTAAAAATCGTTGTTAACGGGACTCCTCGCTATGCTCATGTATGTACTTCCTGTCTAAGATCCGGCAAAGTAACAAGAGCAATTTGACCTTTATTTTCACATAACAAATAACAAGAAGCGTGTATCATAAGATACACGCTTCTGTGTTTTAACACGGATTTTAATGAAAACGAGGTTTTGCCCCCTGCGGAGAGTCATCTTCATCATGCATAAAAGAATCTGTCATATACCGTTTAGCCTGGGTGGAGAAAAGCTCATAATAGCGACCTTTTCTTTGCATAAGCTCTAAATGTGTGCCGACTTCTATAAGCTCGCCGTATTCAAGAACAAGGATTTTGCTGGCTGTTGTGGCGCTTGATAAGCGGTGTGAAACGAAGAAAGTCGTTTTGTCCTTCCTTAATGATTCAAATTGGTTGAATATTTCCTGCTCTGCCATAGGGTCTAAAGAAGCTGTGGGCTCGTCCAGCACAAGAATGTCAGAATCTCTGTAAAAAGCACGGGCTATTGCTACTTTCTGCCATTGACCTATAGAAAGTTCAATACCGTTATCTTCAAAAAAACGCATCAAAGGAGTATCATATTTGTCAGGGAGCTTTTCGATAAAATCGCAGGCATCACTTTGAGCGGCGGCAGATTTGATATCATTTATATTTAATTCTTTATCAACTTGACCGAAAGCAATATTTTCAGCGACGTTTACTGCGTATTTTCCGAAGTCCTGGAAAATAATGCCAAAAACACTATATAATTGTTTTACGTCATATTCGCGTATGTCATGTCCGTCAAGCAGAATAACTCCCTCTGTCGGGTCGTATAGGCGGGTCAGAAGTTTAATCAGAGTGGTTTTTCCGGCTCCGTTTAATCCGACTATGACGACGGTTTCACCGGGCTCAATAACCAGATTGATATTCTTTAGTACGTTTCTTTCAACTCCCGGATAATGGAAAGAGACATTACGGAATTCGATTTTGTGACCTACGTGGCGTTGGACCTCTCTTGGTGCCTCTAACGAGGGGAGAATACTTGGCTTTTCATTCATAAACGTCATAACGTTATTGATAAAGAGCGTGCCCTCATATATACCTGCGGTCGTAGAGATCAAACCGGACACGCAAGATGCGATTGACGATAAAGCACCTGTATACAGCGAGTAATTGCCGATTTCATATGCACCTTCGTATACTCCGTGAGCAAGATATATAAATAAAATACAGTTGACGGCAGTTGTCAGAATAGTTGCCCCGATATTCCACAGAGCCTCGCTGAAAATCAATTTCTTAAGTCCTGTAAAATATCGCTGGAAAACAGATTGATATCTGTCGCAAAATTCATCGGACAAGTCGAAAATACGAACCTCTTTTACTAAATCCTTATTAACGATAGTCTGGGAATAATAGTCCATCTGACGTCTGTCTTTAGAGCGACGGAACATAAAATTTACGTTTTTACGTCTGTATACAAAATTAATAATAGTAGACGGAATTGATATAAGGATGATAATTACCGGAGCAATGGGATTAATGGCAGTAAGAATTATTATAAAGCTGACGGCACTGATTATAGTACTGACTATAGAGAATGTTGCGCGCATCATCTCAATAGGACGTGAGCCGGCTTCTCTGTTTGCATTTTCCATTTTTGCGTAAAATTCCGGACTGTCATAGCGGGCAACGTCAATGGTTTTAGCCTTCCTCATAAGTGTCATTTTTATATGATTTGAAACTACTTGCCCGGAAATTCTCAAAGCGACGCTATAGATGCTTCCTATGAGATTAGTTACGAACATATAAGCAAATTGAACGATAAGAAGGCCGGAAATAACGGTAAAAGTCGTCAGATTGCCGGTGTAAGCCTCGGCCAATTTATTTAAAATCTCTTTTCCTATAAGAGAGCCGATAACAGGGGTGACACCGTTGAAAATCGACATAAAAAGCATTAAAAACAAAACAGAATGTTTTGCCTCCCATACCAGCTTGAACGTATAAAAAAGTTGCTGGAAAAAATTACCGATTATGGTCTTTATGTAGGAAGGAACGTCTTTGATTTTTTTTGGCTTTGGAACTCTATATTGGTCGTTTACCTTATCGTGCGGACCTCTTCCAAACGGTGGAGGCATATAATCACTTCTTTCATAAGAATCAATTACAACAGTTTATCAAACAAATATGGTAAAAAAAGGGCAATTTCAATAATTATTTCCAAGAGGGAATCTTATCCTTGAAAAGATTATAAAACTCGGTATTTGTAACAAAAACAACGTCTTCAGCTTCTGACATTCTCTTAATGAACTTCTCAAAGCGGTCATAAGAATTATTAAAATCCAACTCATAACTGTGACACCATACGTAAAAAAGCATATCTTCGGTGCAATCTTCGTTAATGAATTTATTTGCAAGTGTCATACAGGAAGCATCAGAAAAAGAACAGGTGGGTTGCCATTTTAAGAAATACTTTGGAAGAGTAAATTTGTAAGTAGGCGTTACCGCGCGAGCGTATCGGATTGACGTATTATTGTACACGATATCAATAGTTTTATTTGTGTATTCTGTATCTCCGCCGGGCCATGCCATGCCAACCGGCATTGTGCCGGTGATAGAATAAATGTTCTTGGCATCATCTTCTATTTGTCGAATGATTTCCGCAGGGTTGCTATCGTAGTTTTTTAGAGAAGGATGTGTCAGTGTGTGCACGGCAACGTCAAAACCGTCATAGATACCTGTTTTTAATTCTGCTTCAGTAAAACGAAGATGCGTAAGGTCCGGATCTCCCAAAGTTTGGCCAACCCAAGCCCAATTTGCGCCGTAGAGGCCCGTGTTAATATTAAAAGTACAACAATCGAGATTGTATTTCTTTAGGATCTCAATTACTCTCAGATCCTGCGTGATACCATCATCAAAGCTCAATGTGAAATATTTCTTAGGTTTGCCGTCTTCTGTAGGGCTTTGTGTAGGTTCGGGCGTTTTTTCCGGCAAAGAAGAAGGCGTAGTGTTTCCGTGCAGTGTGGAATCTGATGCGGGTGAATTATTTTCTCCGCAGGAAATCAGTGCCAGTAGCCCGGTTAGAGCGAGTATTACGCTTAAAAGTTTAAAAAAAAGGCAGTTGAGTTTTTTCACGATTATCACGTCCTATTTCGTTGTCACTGTAATTATATAATTCTGTTTCTGAAAAGTAAACGCAAAAAAAGGAGCAATCTATTTTGATTGCTCCTTGGATTGGTTAAAACTACAAATTAGTCAGCGTTAAACTCTTTTGCAAGAGCTGTCAATGTAGCCTTAGCGTCGCCGTAAATCATAGAAGTGTTATTTCTGATGAACAGCTCGTTTTCAATACCTGAGAAACCGCGGCCGGCGCCTCTTTTGAGAACGAATACGTTACGGGCTTGATCTGCGTTAATAATCGGCATACCGTAGATTGGTGATGATTGATCAGAAGAAGCCGCAGGGTTTACAACGTCGTTAGCACCGATAACCATAGCTACGTCAAAAGTAGGCATAAGCGGATTAACTTCTTCCATTGTTTTAAGCTGATCGTATGAAATATCAGCTTCGGCAAGAAGAACGTTCATATGTCCGGGCATACGACCGGCAACAGGGTGAATTGCAAAGACAACTTCAGCGCCGTTAGCTTCCAGTTTGTTTACTAATTCCTTAACAGAGTGCTGAGCCTGGGCTACGGCCATACCGTAACCGGGAATAATAACAACAGATCTTGCTGCTTCAAGAACCATATAAGCGCTGTCAACGGAGATTGACTTAGGCTCTATATGTTCGCCGCTTCCTTTGGCTTTCGCTGCAGATGCACCGAAGCCTGAGAAGAGAAGATTTTTGATTGAACGGTTCATAGCCTTGCACATTACAAGAGAGAGAACGATACCGGATGTACCTACCAAACAGCCTGCTACGATAAGAACTGTATTTGAGATAATAAAGCCGGCCATAGCTCCCGCTAAACCTGACAAAGCATTTAAAAGTGAAATGATAACAGGCATATCGCCGCCGCCGATTGGGATTACAACCGCAACACCGAGAATTAAAGAAGCAGCTGTGGCTGCCAATAAACCGATAAGACCGACCAGACCTTCCGGATCGATTGCAAATAAAACTGAACCTGCAATTGCGATGATAAGAAGAAGTGCGCTGATAACGAATCTGCCTTTGAAAATAACAGCTTTACTTGAAATTTTTCCGTCCAGCTTAGCCCATGCAATTACAGAACCTGTAAATGTGATGGCACCGATTATTACGGTAAGAACAACAGAAATGTTCGTTACCATGTTGCCGGCTTCTAATTTGTGGTTGATGTTCCAACCCTGTGATACCGCGACAAGCAAGGAAGCAAGACCTCCGAAACCGTTGAGGAGAGCAACTAACTGAGGCATACCTGTCATTTGAACTTTTTTAGCCCAGATAATACCGATAACACCGCCTGCAATAATTGCGATGGCGCACCATAAATAACCATTCATTATCCAGTCTGTTGTCCACGTTGCAGCAACGGTTTTTTTACAAAACGTTGCAACGACAGCGAGAATCATAGCGATACAGGACATTAGGTTACCGCCTGTAGCCGTCTCTGTTTTACCCATTCTTTTAATACCAAGAATAAACAGAACGGAAGCCACAATATATGCAAGACTAATTAAAATTTCTCTTAAATCTACAGTCATGATTATTTTGCCTCCTTATCTTTTTTCTTGAACATTTTTAACATTCTATTCGTAACCATATATCCGCCTACAACGTTTATTGTAGCAAAAATAAGAGCTAGGAAAGATAGGATCATACCAACTGTTCCGGTGTCCTGCACTGCACAAATCTCAATAGCAGCTACGATTGTGATACCGGAAATTGCGTTAGTACCTGACATGAGAGGTGTGTGGAGCAGGGAAGGAACTTTACCGATGAGTTCTACCCCTAAGAAGGCAGATATAACAAATATAAATAAAAGTTGCATTAAATCTGATAAATTCATAAAGCGTTACCTCCTTATGTTATTGCTGTATAAAACGGGGATGGATTATTTTACCGCCTGAAGTAAGTAAGCAGCCCTTCATAATCTCATCTTCCATATTCACGAGAAGCTCGTTTTGTTCTTTGTTCCAGAAATGTGTGAGGAAAGCAGTGATGTTGCCGGAGAACATTGAAGAAGAATCACGCGGAACGAATCTCTCAAGCATATCGCCGCCGATAATATGTACACCATTGTCTGTTATGACTTCTTTTGACGGATCTGAGCCTTCAACGTTACCGCCGGTGCTGACTGCCATATCTATGATAACAGAACCGGGCTTCATGCCGGCAATCATGTCCTTTGTAAGGAGCACGGGGGCTTTTCTTCCGAAAACCTTAGCAGTTGTTATAACTACGTCGCACTGAGCGCACAGTTTTGCCTGAGCCTGTCTTTGAAGTTCAATTTGCTCGGGTGTAAGCTCTTTTGCATAACCTTGATCTGTTTGTCCTGTATCGCCCAAATCGATCTTAAGGAACTTAGCACCAAGAGACTTAACCTGGTCTTCTACTGTCGGTCGTGTGTCAAAAGCATCAACACGTGCGCCGAGACGCTTTGCCGTAGCGATTGCCTGCAGACCTGCAACACCAACACCGATAACGAATACACGTGCCGGAGCGATATTACCTGCCGCTGTCATCATCATCGGGAAGATCTTAGGAAGCTTTGTTGCTGCCAAAAGCACTGCGTAATAACCGGCCAAAGACGTCTGTGAACTTTGAACGTCCATTTTCTGAGCCAAAGATGTGCGTGGAATCATTTCCAGGCTTACTGCCTGTACGCCTGCTTGGGCGAAATCATTAAGAAGTGCTTTTTCGTTGAAAGGATCGAGGTAACTAAGATGCAGAGCACCTTCTTTTACACCTTTGCTGTTTTGCGGCATTGATACTCTTACAACGATATCTGCCTGCAAACTGCCGGAATCATCTGCTACAATAGTAGCTCCGCTTTTTGCATATTCTTCATCGGAAAAACCGGACTTGAGGCCGGCACCGCTCTGAATAGAAATAGCGTAGCCCATTTTGGTCAACGTGGAAACGTCGGCTGGCACTAAAGCTACTCTTGTTTCATTTTCAGCGGTTTCTTTACATACAAATACATTCTTCATTGTAAACATTCCTCTTTGCTAAAAATTACAAATTTGACGTTAGTATATCATTAATCAAATTTGAATACAACAACTTATATTATTCTTGTTGCTCTTTTATTTTGTAAAAATTTTTCTTTTTGTATATTTTGACAGGCGCAAGACAGCTCTTACCTCGGCATAGCGATTTTGCAAATAGTATTAGATTTTTGCGGTTCCTTTTTGACTGTATCGCCTCCGGGCATTCAGTCTCTTGTACTTACGCCATACAAATATATAAATTTGGGTAAAAAAGGCCTTTTTTATTGACAAAACACGGCTTTGTGGGTTATCATGTAAGTTGACTTTTCATGTACATTATTCGGAGGTTTTGGTTGTAATGAAAGAAAAATTAGAACAAATACAACAAGTTTTTGATGATAAAATTAAATCGGTTGACAGCCTTGCTGATATCGACGCTCTGAGAGTAGCTTATCTTGGTAAAAAAGGTGAGCTTACGTCAGTGCTTCGCGGAATGGGTGCGTTAAGTGCGGAAGAAAGACCGGTTATAGGCCAGCTTGCCAACGTAGTAAGAAACCATATTGAAGAGCAGATTGCGACAAAAACAAGCGAGATCAAAGCGCTGGATACTCAAAGGAAATTGGCATCTCAGGCGATTGACGTTACAATGCCCTCCGGCTTTGAGCGCCAGGGAACACTTCATCCGATCAACGTGGTTTCAGATGAGATGAAGGATCTTTTCATCGGCATGGGATATACGGTTGCAGACGGTCCGGAGGTAGAGTTTGATTACTATAATTTTGAAGCTCTCAATATTCCTGACAGTCATCCGGCCAGAGACACACAAGACACATTTTACATTATAGATAATATGCTTTTAAGATCACAGACTTCAAGCGTGCAAGTCCGTGTTATGGAGACCTCCAAGCCGCCGATTAAAATAATTTGCCCCGGAAAGGTTTATAGAGCTGACAACGTAGATGCAACACATTCTCCTATCTTCCACCAGATAGAAGGCCTTGTTGTAGACAAGGGCGTTACAATGGGAGATCTTAAAGGTACTTTAGAAGTGTTTGCTAAACATATGTTTGGTGAGAATACGAAGATCCGTTTAAGACCGCACCATTTTCCTTTTACGGAACCGAGTGCGGAAGTTGACGTATCCTGTTGGACTTGCGGCGGCAAGGGTTGTAAGATGTGCAAGGGCGAAGGCTGGATAGAAGTTCTTGGCTGCGGAATGGTACATCCTGACGTTCTCAGAAGATGCAATATTGATCCTGAAGTATACAGTGGTTTTGCTTTTGGTATCGGTGTAGAGAGAACGGCAATGGCAAGATTTGGTATTACTGACATGAGACATCTTTTTGAAGGTGACATGAGATTCTTGTCACAATTCTAATAAAAGATTACGGAAAGGAAGTTATATAGAATGATAGCACCGATTAAATGGTTATTAAAATATACAGACGTAAAGGCAGAAAGTCCGGAAGAGATTCATAATCTCGGTAGTGAAATGACTCTCAGCGGCAGCAAGGTAGAGGCAATAGAGTCAAAAGGAGCTGATATCCAGAACGTGCTCGTCGGATACTGTTTTGAGGTTAAAGATCATGAAAATTCAGATCACCTCCACGTATGCCAGCTTGACGTAGGAAAAGAGGAGCCTGTACAAATTGTAACAGGTGCGCCGAATATCAGAGCGAACGCACATATTCCGGTAGCTCTAAGCGGCGCGATAATCGCTGAAGGCCGCAAGATTACCAGCGGTAAGTTACGTGGCGTTGCATCAAACGGCATGATGTGTTCTTTTGAGGAAATTGGCCTTGATTGTAATGATTACAACAGTAATAACGATGGTGTAATGATCCTTGAGGATGTTGATATGTTCAAGGGAATGAGCAAAGAAGAACTTGATAAATTCATCGGTAAGAATATTATCAACGTGCTTGGAGCAGATGATACGGTTATTGAGTTTGAGATTACGTCAAACAGAGCAGATTGCTTCAGCATTCTTGGCCTTTCCAGAGAAGCTGCCATTACTATGGGAGGCAAATTTGCAAAGCCGGAGATTAACGTTACACCGGATCTTGATATAAAAACGGCTGACGAGATACAGGTAGACGTTCAGGCGCCGGATCTTTGTCCTCGCTACTGCGCATGGCTTGTAAAAGACGTTAAGATTGAACCGTCACCGAAGTGGATGAGAGATGAATTATCTGCGGCAGGCGTACGTCCTATTAACAATATTGTAGATATAACAAACTACGTAATGCTGGAATACGGTCAACCGATGCATGCCTTTGACAGAAGAAATATTGCAGGCAGCAAGATTATTGTAAGACGCGCATTCGAAGGAGAGGTAATCACAACTTTAGACGAGCAAGAACGCGCGCTCAATCCTAACATGCTTGTTATCGCAGACAGTGAGAAGGCAATAGGCCTTGCCGGTATTATGGGCGGTCTTAACTCTGAGATTAAAGACGATACAACGGAGATTGTTTTTGAGGCGGCTATCTTTGACGCGGTAACGATAAGACGGGGCGGCAAGAGTGTAGGACTTCGTACAGAGTCATCTTCCCGCTTTGAGAAAGGTTTAGACTGCATTACTTGTTACGAAGCAATTCAAAGAGCCGTTTCACTTGTAAATCAACTTGGTGCCGGTAAAGTTTGCACAGATATGATAGACGTTTACCCCACTCCGAAGCAGGAACGCAAAGTAAAGTGCGACGTGGATTCGATTAACAAATTCATCGGAATTGATGCAACTCGTGAAAAGATGGAAGAGATTTTGACAAATCTTGAATGTAAAGTTAACTTCGATGAAGGATACGTTATTCCACCGAGCTTTAGAGAAGATCTTATTTGTCAGGCAGATATTGCGGAGGAAGTCGCAAGATTCTATGGCTATAACAATATTAAATCAAGCCTTCTTGCAAGCTGCGAGAATACTATCGGCGGTAAGACAAGAGAACAAAAGCTCCGTGACAATATGAGAAATGCGATGGTAGCTATGGGATATAACGAAATGCTCACGTTCTCTTTTGGCAGTCCGTCAAACTTTGACAAACTTTGTCTTCCACAGGATTCTGCCCTTAGAAATGCAGTAGTTATTTCCAACCCCTTGGGAGAAGATTACAGCGTAATGCGCACAACGATGCTTCCGTCTATTCTTGAGACAATGGCTCACAACCACGCACACAGAGTGGCAACAGCAAAAGCATTTGAGATTTCATACGTATACGTAAAGACAGAGGACTTCCCAAAAGAACTTCCCGAACACAGGGAGATTATAACGTTCGGCTTCTATAACGCAGGTGATTTCTTTGAACTTAAGAGTAACGTAGAAGCATTGCTTACAAAGCTGCGGATTACAAAATACTCTTTTGAACCGGTAAAAGACGATCCTTCAATGCATCCGGGACGTACGGCAGAGCTTATTATCTGTGGCAAAAAAGCCGGTATCCTTGGACAGATCCATCCACAGGTATCAGCAAACTTTGAATGTCCCGAGGAAACGTACGTTGCAGTTATTAAAACGGCAGATCTGTTCAAAAATGCAGTAGATATTCCAAAGAGCCGCGAACTTCCTAAATTCCCTGCGGTAACGAGAGATATTGCAGTAATAATTGATAAAGACGTTCCGGCAGGACACGTTGAGCAGATGATTAGGGAAAGAGGCGGCAAATCTCTTGAATCCTGCAAGCTCTTCGACTGCTATATGGGTGAGCAGGTAGAGGCCGGCAAGAAGAGCATGGCGTATTCACTTGCTTTCCGTGACGAGACTAAAACGCTTACTGATGAGGACGTAAACAAGAGCATGAAGAAGATTCTGTCAGGCCTTGAGTACAAATTCAATGCGATATTAAGAGATAAATAATGAGTATTTACGATTTTCTTTTAGATAAATTAAATAAAGGTGAAGATTATTCAGACTCGATACTGCCTGATCATGCAGATTTAAACCTGCCTGAGGATCAGAGTTGGGTTCCCGGTGCCTTTGAAGGAATCGTTCTTCGCGACAATTATGGAATTAAACAGCATTTGCTTGTGAATTACAAAATTGCAAGAACAATCCGCAGGCAGATTGAGAATCCCTGCCCCGCTAATCGTGAAAAGGCAGAGACTGCTATAAGAAAATATGCAGCGATAACAATTACCGATCCCGTTTTATCAATTATGTTATCCCGTTATAGAGTAAACAAAGATAATATGCGTACGGAAGCCTTGAGGATGATGACAGAATCCGATAAGAGAGAGATAGTCAAGTTTGGTATTGCTCTTTGGGGACAATGCGGTCAACCGGAGGACGTAGAGATTATCAAGGTCCTTGGCAGACATGAAGAATTTTCACTGTATTGTGCCGGCGCGATTCATGTGAATATGCCCGGTCCGGGCGGCAATGATATTTTGATTTATTTATCTGAGAATTTAAAAGGCTGGGGCAAAATTGCTGTGGCATATGAATTTGACTACACGCAAAAAGAAGCCCGTTATTATTCGGTGGCACAAGGCTGTGAAAATACGATAGGTCTTTCGTATCTTTCCAACGTTTGTGCAACTAAAGGTAAGATGACGGAAATAATGCAGGAAATGCTTGATGGTAAGGAAGAGTTTGGTAAATTTTCAAGCAAACAGATGTTCAAAGGTATTTGCGATATTTTCACCGGATTATTAGAAAATCACCAGACAAATGATGATATTACAAATTATAAGCATTCAAGGAAAGCTGCAAGACTTTTCAAAGATATTACGGAAAAGTATCCGTTACTTGCAAAGACCGATGATAGAACAGAGAAAATTATTAGCGATTTGAGATATTTTCTCATGTAGTTATATGGAGGAATAGAAATGGAAAAGAAAACTTATTATATTACTACTCCGATTTATTACCCAAGCGGTAATCTTCATATCGGACATTCATACACTACTGTAGCTGCAGATGCTGCGGCAAGATACAGACGACTTAAGGGCTACGACGTAATGTTCCTTACAGGTACGGATGAGCACGGACTTAAGATTCAAAGAAAAGCTGCCGAGAAGGGTGTTACACCGAAGCAATACGTAGATGAGATCGTTGAGAATATTTACAAATTATGGGATCTTATGGAAATTACAAACGATAAGTTCATAAGAACAACTGACGACTATCACGTAAAAGCAGTTCAAAAGATTTTTAAGCAGCTTTATGATCAAGGGGATATTTATAAAAGCGAGTACGAGGGATGGTATTGTACTCCTTGTGAATCTTTCTGGACAGAGACGCAGCTCAAGGACGGAAAATGTCCTGATTGCGGAAGACCTGTAGAGCTTACGAAAGAAGAGAGCTATTTTCTTAGATTGTCCAAATATCAAGACAGGTTAATTGAATATATTGAGACTCATGAAGACTTTATTCAACCTGTGTCTCGTAAGAACGAGATGCTCAACAACTTCTTAAGACCGGGGCTTGAGGATCTATGTGTTTCAAGATCAACCTTCGACTGGGGTATTCCGGTTACTTTTGATCCCGGTCACGTTGTATACGTATGGTTGGATGCCCTTTCAAACTATATTACGGCTCAGGGATACGGTTCTGACGAGGAAGGCGCAGATGCTGACTTCAAAAAATATTGGCCGGCAGATCTTCATCTTGTAGGTAAGGAAATTGTACGTTTCCACACGATTATCTGGCCTATTATTTTAATGGCACTGGGTCTGGAGCTTCCCAAACAGGTCTACGGACACGGTTGGCTTCTTATTGACGGCCAAAAAATGGGTAAATCCCGCGGCAACGTCGTTGATCCTGCGATTCTCGTAGGTAAATACGGTACTGATGCTATCAGATACTTCCTTTTAAGAGAAGTACCTTTCGGCGCAGACGGCACGTTTACTAACGAAGCATTGATAAACAGAATTAATTCAGATTTGGCAAATGACTTGGGAAATTTGGTATCACGTACTGTGTCAATGCAGATTAAATATTTCGGCGGTATAATGCCGGCTGAAATGACAAACGAACCGATTGATTCAGAGATTCAGGCAATGTTTGAGAAATTGGCTGCTGTCGTTGAAGCAAATTATGATAAACTTGAATTCCCCACAGCGCTTACCGAAATATGGAAATGTGTCTCACGTCTTAACAAGTACATTGATGAGACAGCTCCGTGGGTTCTTGCTAAGAAGCTTGACGATGAAGATACAAAGAAGCGCCTTGCTGCGGTAATGTATACGCTTCTTGAGGGTATTCGTATTGTGTCAATTCTTATTAAGCCGTGCATGCCTTCTACTCCGTCTAAGATTCAACAGCAATTGGGTATCAGCGGTGATGATTTGACAGGCTGGGAGAGCAGCTACGTTTGGGGTAAATATCCTGCCGGAACTCAGGTTGAGAAAGGTGCAGTCCTCTTCCCTCGTATTGATCTGGAAAAAGAGCTTGAGGAATTGGAAAATATAGGTAAAAAATAAACCCACTGAAAAAGAGGTGTCTGATAGTTGAAAATCTTTAGAAAATTGCTTTATCTTGATGATGGCAAAGGAATTGAAAAAGGTGCTCCCGAAAAGAGAGCTTTCTTCCGGTTTTGGGAAATTTTATGGCTAAAAAAATACAAGCTTGTAGCTGTTAATTTTATGTATTTTATATGCAATCTTATCCCTATGGTTCTTGCGGCTGCCAGCTATATGCTCGCGGTATCTTTGTATTTTACTTTGACCGGCAAGAGCATGAGTGTTATGAATTCTCCCGAAGGAGCTCACCTTTATACTATCGGACTTGTTTTTGTTACGTTCCTTTTCACGATAATTCCGGTATATTCATTAGGTCCTTGCAAAGCAGGCTTTATGTATATTATTAAATCCTTTGTGAAAAGGGAACCTTGCTTTATATGGCATGATTACGTTACAAAGACCAGAAGTAATGCAAAGCTGGCAACACAGGCGTCTATCATAAACGGAATTATTGGATTTGTTATTATGATAGATACAGCATTTGTAATGGCAATTACTACACCGGGTACTCCATTGGAACAGGCTTTCCCCGGTTGGATAGGTTTCTTTTCGACGTTGATTTTAATCTGTCTGTCTGTTTTGTTTTTTACAATGATGCTGTATATTTATCCGATGATTGTAACGTTTAAGCTTTCTTTAAAGCAACTGTACAAAAATGCCATGCTGTTTGCCTTTATTAAATGGCTTCCGAATCTTGGTATAGTATTATTGAACGTTGTGATGATTGCGGTGCCGCTTCTTTTCATTAAGAATCTGCTTGCCGCACTTTTGCTGTGTGTTGTTGTGTATGCAGTATTCGGAATGGGATTTATGAGTCTTGTTAATACTTCATTTACGTACCCTTATCTAAAACGCTTTATGATAGATAATTATAAAGCGGACAAGTCAAGAACAGAGGAGGATACGACCGCAGAAGAAAATCAGACTGAAGAGATTCGCTTAGATGATGGAAATATCATACCTGATTGGAAGCCTCCTGTAGATACTCTTGAAGATTTGTACGGAGAGGATTATGACGATGTATTAAATGAAGAGGATGAGAGTCCGGAAGGAGAAGAAGATGAAAGATAACTATAGCAAAAAAAGTAACACCGGTTTCATTTTAATTGTTATTTCACTGTGCTTGATAATAGCATCATTGTTGGTTGTAATAATATTTTTCGATGAATTCAAGGGCGTCTTTAACGATGATGAAAGTGCGCCGTCTCTTGCTCCGTCTATAACGGCGGCGTCACCGACTCCCGGTGCAACGGAGCTTGCTCCGCCGACAGAAATGATTACGCCGTCTCCGTCTCCCACGAAAAGACCGGATGAAGTAGTTGTGGCGAATAAAACAGTAGGCACTCGTTTCACTGCTCCGGAAGGCTTTGAGAGAGTTGCTGTGGAAGCAGGAAGCTTTGCAGAATATCTGCGTGCCTTTGGTCTTAAGGATTATGGTGTTAAACCTCAAAGATACGATTCTTCTACTAAAACAATGGTTGATCTTACAGATGCTTCTATTGCAGGCGTATTTGACATTGCCTTGATTAATATAGGTAGTCTGCAGGGTGCTGCCGGTTCTATGATAAGATTAAGAGCAGAGTATTTACGCAGTAAAGGTGCCATTGAAAATATATCTTTTGAACTTTGTACAACACCGGCTTTTGTCTGTGATTACAAAACGTGGATAGAAGGCGGCCGCCTTGACAAGACTCAAGTTGATCAGGATATTTTAAACTGGTGTACAGATCACGGCGAGAATGGTGAGGTTTGCGGTCATAAGGACGTTACTTTGGGCGACGTAGACAGTTCATTCAGATATTATCTGCAGCAGGTTATGTTATATAGCAACGTAGCTTCTCTAAAGCTCCAGATGAGGAAAATCTCTACTTCTGATTTGCAAATAGGAGATGTTTTCTGTTCACAGGCAGGTACTGCATTAATGATCGTAGACGTAGCTGTTAATAGACAGACCGGTGAGAAGATGTTCATTGTTGCCGGCGGTGCAACTCCTGCAACAGATATTCACGTATATGACAATTCTAACGATACCGGTAAAAACGTATGGCAGACGTTAGAGAGCAACGGCTCTTTCATATGTAACGGTGTTGTATACAGTGCAGAATCACTCTACAGATTCAGATAATTGTTATAATAGTCAGCAGACCGCCATAGAATTAAGAAGAACTTAATTTTATGGCGGTTTTTCTATGGAAGGATATTACAGACTTTTATCTACAAATACGAACAAGGTGATAGGATACGTATCTTTTGAGATGTGTCGTAACAAAGAAGGCAGGTGCTATAGTGTTAAATGCAAAGTAGACGAAACGTGTGACTGCCTTTTTCTTCGTATATTAGATGAAGGCGATAATATAAAAGAAGTGGTTCTGCGGCGCTTTATTCCGGAACCACAAGGGACGTTTGTATATTTTAGTATTGATAAACCGCAGATTGATGATTTTTTATCGCAGGCATCGGACTGTAAGGGCCGTGTGTATGCTTGTGTTTCTTTTAACGGTAACCCGGTAGGGAAATGCGTATTAAAGGAAAAAGAAGGCAGCGCTTCTTTTGATCCTTTTGGCACTGTTAATAAGAATTATAAATGGTTTGCAGTTCAAAATATAGATTATCTGCGCGGTCAAGGCTTAATCATCAGTGATGCCTTTAAGACGGTAGCGGAACGAGGATTTGCCGCTTATAGACACTTATTGGCAGGACAATATTTTTCTGAAGAAGGTACTTTTACCGTTATAGGTGTGCCGGATAATAGAAGCAGAAGAGCATATGAATACGGAAGATGGGTTAATGCAAAAATCCGGTATATGGATCAATCATATACCGGATATTGGCTTTTTTATTTCGATGATATAAGCAAGAAAATGGTACGTCCCGTTATAAGGATCAACAGGCGCCGCCGTTAGAAAAGCCGATGATAAGTCCGCTGTAGCCCTCAATATCTACAGGAACATTACATCTTCCGTTTGCAGCAACACAATCAAGATTGTATTTGTCCCCTGACTTAACGTCGCATACTGTAACATGAAGCTTGCCGCAAGCACAGTCTACAGCAAAGCTTGCATTAAGATGCTTGTTTTCGTTATCAAGATTTGCCAGAAAATACAAAGAGTCAAAGCCTGAAGCAGTATCTTTTTTGTGCAAAGATAGGATTCCGGGGTTGTTTTCTTCAAAGAGTACGTGACGGACAGCTAGTGAATTGAGCAAAGTGACTGTATATTCCGGCTGGGAAGAGTTTGTTACAGACGGAAGGGCAATAATCGAGTCAATTAGTTGTTTGCAGTCAGAAGAAGAGCCTGGAACAAACAGATTATCAGCAGAAAGATTTTCAAAAATGATTTTCACACCCTGATTTGCTAAGGTTTCTAACTTACGGAGCACCTCGTGCGTTAAGGAAACAACTTTTGGCAAGACCAACACGCAATACGTATGTCCCGTACGTGGATTGACAATGAATCCGTCGTGAACATCTGCTTCCAACAAAGCTTTAAAGTCAATACAATCGTATTGGAAGTCGGATAGAATCAGCTGTTTTACCAGAGATTCCCAACTGCTGTTGGTGGCGTGGGCTGCCGGTGTATATTGTCTTTGCCCCAGATCCTTGTCGGAACCTATATTTTCACTCCACATACTGTCAATCGGATAGTAAAGAAGGACGTCTGTAGTGGATTTACCGTCTTTAAAAAACTCGCATAGTCGGCCGGATGCATCACAGAAGACAGAATTTTCTTCTTTTGAATATATGCTATGGTTGTAATACGATGTTATGGTGTCAACGCCTAATGCAAACTGGGTGAATATACTTCCCAGTATTTCTTCCGGACCGTATTTGATGTTATAAGCTCCTTCTACGTGACCGGAAGATTCTGACATAACGTGCTCTTTGCCATACCATGCGCCGCTGGAGGCGACAACCTTTATGGTGGTAGCCTGATTCAGAATGTTTCTGGGAATCGTTGTCAGCATATCAATGCCGGGTACTCCCATATGGGTCATAAAGCGGAATATATTTCCTTCAAAAATCGAATGATGGAGCAGACTCTCTTCCAACAGGACGTGACCGGAAAAATGCACGCCTACACTCTTACAATAGTCACCTATTTGTTTAAAATAAGAGTATTCAAACATATCGGAAATCATTTCGTTATACTTGTATCTGACGTTTCTGGCCTCGTCACTGTCTCCTCCAAACAGGAAATGAAGGTTAAAGCGTAAATCTTCGCCGTAGCGTTTTTGATATTCAACTAATACAGATTTATCCCAGTTGCAAACAGGCAGCATGGGAACTTTCTCATCAATCGTATCTGTAACGTTTGGCGGAACTAATGCGGTGTTTATATAAGCACTCATTAATGAAGGCTCGTCTGTGAAAAAAGCCTGGATAGTATTACCGAAATATTTTCCTACTAAATTATAGTATTTCTTGTATGTATTGTTGATAAAGGCGCAAACAGCGTTATTATCTAATAAATTAACGTACCTGCGGGCTGTGTGCACGTTATGTGCGGCATGTGTATGTTCATAGCTTCGTTTTGAGGCCATATAGTAAACGTGACAATCGCAGGTAGCTACCCAGTTAAGACAGTCCTTATCACTGACAAAGGAGCTAAGATCTATGCGCTTTGCGCTTGCATCTACGGCATAAGCGCAAACAAGCTCTTCGCAACCGTATGGAAGCTCAATCATAACGTGCTCTGCGCAGGCTGCCTTCTTTGACGTGCAAGTAAGACCGCGAGCTTCATAGTCGGGATTTTCTTTAAGTGTCAGTCCCCCTGCTGCGCCGCTTGGATATCCGTGTTCGTCATAAATCCATACTCGCATATTTAATTTATCGGCATATTCGATGCAATGAACAAACAGAGCATCGTTATCCGGATCGCAAAGGTAATTATCAAGATTAATATTAGTAACAAAGCCGCCGTAACCGCAACTGTCTAATTCATCTAAAAAACTTTCAACAACTTTCTTTTTTTCTGATAAGGGTGCACAGCTGCCGCCCACACTGTGATAATAGAAATTGTGAAAAATTCGCATGGGTTTTAAAAAATTATCCATATTTGTATTAACTCCTTACGTCAAAAATCAAAACGTTATTGCTGTCATATACACACGTATAGTTAGTTTTAAAATATTCAATAATCAATCCTTTAAAGTTATACCTTTCAGAACCTGATATATACACGTAATCAAAGCCGTAAAGCTCCTTGTTAGCCTCAAAGGCTTCCTCGTCAGTAAAGCTGTCACGAACAATTTTCTGACGGTCTGAATACGGAACGTCGTGGGAATACAGGAACGTACCGGAGCCGACAAAAATATTACGTCCGGTCAAACAGGAAATAGCATTGTTATGGTCGTAATTTGATAGGAAAAGTGAATCCGGGGCTGTGTTTTCAAGAATAAAATCAGCTGCTTTAACTTGATCTGAATCGTAAAGCACGTATGCCTTTTCGTCGGAGCCGGAATAAATCTCTCTTACCATGGTAAAAAAGGCTGCGTTGGTGGCCATGACGATAATAATCACAGCTAACATAACACGGGCCACTTTCATTTCATGCAATTTGTCATAACAATCAACCAGGAAATTCGCAACAATTATAACGGAGAAGGCATACCACATCAGATACAGCTTGTTATTATCGTATACCAAAGTCTGGAAAACAATAAACTCGGTGAGAATGAAAATGGCAAGGCCTGCGGAATAAAAGAGCTTAAGCTTCTTAGGAGCACTGATAAGTGCCGGCAGCAGAAGAATAAAGACTATGCCTACGTTTTTAATCCAGAACCACAACCAATTATCAGTTTCGTTATATGCATTGAATGCAAAACGAATAAAGCCTTCACCGTCCGTAGCGCCAAAGATCCATATTGCCAGCTGAGGAATTGATATAAGCAAGGCAGGAAGGCCGAACTTAAGCCAAGAGAAAATAATGCTTTTGTTGAATTTGTTGCGGACTACTGTGAAAATAATCCAGCAAAAGGCTGCAATGCCGATTGTAAAATATGCATATGTCTGGATCATAGGCAGACAGCCTGCCAATACACCTGCAGGCAGATACAAACCTTTTTCATCTTCAAAAACTGCCTTATAAAGGAGGAAAATCACTAAGAAAACGGCCATCCAACCAAACAAAGTTGCCCTTTGAGGTATCATCATATCAACTACGGTATTCGTCCATTGGATGTTTGCCGCACCGGAAACGGCACCGTCTCTGTAGTTTGTGGGGGTTTGGTAGAATTCTTCAAAAATCCTTGTAAAATTAGATTTGTCGTCTCCGCCCAGATTGTCAAGGAAATAGAAAAGGCCAAAGCCGCCATTGAAGAAATATAAGACCCAGGCGATTGCCGCTTTTGAAGTACGCTTAAGTACTTGAAGGGCAAGAATCCAAAATCCGGTAAACGTAAGGAAGGACGCTACCAACATAGGGACTATATAAGCTGTACGTAATGATGAACCGAAAATATATAAGGAAGATGAAATAGAATCACAGAAAAAGTAATAATCAAGCTGCACACCGGGGAAAATACTGTAATCCGGAGGGAAAGTCCCTTGCTCAGCTATGGAAGTAATAATGCCCAGATGGAAATTCATATCTCCGTAAGTACATTGGCCGGTATAATAGGTACCATCTACTACTTCGTTAAGCGTGTGATTGTAAAGGCAAATGCCCATGTAAACAGTCATTGGTATTACAAAAGCAAGACAAATAATCTCGCCTTTAACAAAGGGAACCTTCCACTTGCCCAAAAGAAGTTGAAGGCCGGAACTTTTCTCAGGAAGAGCTGAGCGTTGCAAGGAGCTGTTTTTAAAAAACCAAGCGACGAATACGAGGACTGACGTGAGCAAAAGCCCCAAAAGGTGAGACAGGATTGTGAAATCCATAAAAAAGGAGAAGGGTACGTGGGAACACATCAAAAAGATAATGCCGGCTGTGCTTCCTGCCCAAACTCGAGTAAAAGGTCTGGCCTCAGATAAATAAATATTTGCAAACAACAGACCAAGACAAACGTAAATCAATAAAAATACAATACCGAACATTTACATCACCTTAAGTATATTTTCAGCCTCCTCGGTAAGCTCCTTGCCGCATGCTGTTACACAATGACAGGCATTGATAACCAAGGGATCAATAAATTTAAAAGAGTTTAATATATCCAAAGGCATTTCTTTGATTGCCAAAGAAAGCTCCGTACATCCTAATAAGAAGGCTTCTGCTCCGGATAAATGCTTCTCTCTTTGAAGAAGCTTCCGAAAAGCCTTGGTGTCAGTAGGCCGTCCGGCCTTGATATCATTGTAAATAATATCCATTACTTGCTTTTGTCCTGCAAGGGAAGGATTGATTGCTTCTATGCCAAACTTTTCCAGCGCATTTTTGTATACGTTACTTTGTATAGTGCCTGTTGTGGCCAAAACACATATACGCTTTAACCCTTTTTTTGCAACAAAATCAGATGTGACTAATGGCATATTTATAATATCGGCATTAGTCATTTTTACGATCTCATCATAAAAATAATGGGACGTGTTGCAGCATATAATAAAAATATCGGCACCTTGTTTTGATAATCCTTGTATATTTTGAGAAATATGCAGAGCAGGACTGTTGCTGCCTTGCAAGATTGCCTCCGTACGATCGGGGACAGACGGATCGTTATCTATAAAAATACGCAGATGACCAACGTCACCGTCTGCTTTTGTAAACTTAACGATCTTGCAAAAAAGGCTTGCGGCAGAGGAAGATCCCATTCCGCCGATAATTCCTAAAGTTTTAATTTTATTATTAATTTGCCGGCTTGTACTCAATTGATTTTATCGCTCCGTCGCTGACCATAATTTGTAATAATGTGTTACCGTCGACAAAGTTATACGCATTGCCGTCTTTTGTATAATTATCGCCCATTAATTGCGGGATTTTATCTTGGCTGTCGCCTATTTTTAACCCTTGAGGGATTGACACGGTATCATCCAGAACGAAAATATCAGTAACAACTTTATTATTATCTATTTCGTTAATTGTAAGCTCAAAGCCGTTGTATTGGTAGAAAAGATCCATTCCGACGTATCCGCAACTGGGATTTTCATAGGAAAGGGATGGCTTTCCCAACATGCTCTCTACTTCAGATAAAGGCATATAAAGACAAATCTCTGCGTCACCTGCTTTAAAAAAGTATGCATCGGATTGATTGGCGCTGTTTGTTGCGTTAGGATCTATAACCACACCGCTATTATCTTCGCAGGCGGTAAAATTCAATAGCAGACACAGAATAACCCCTGCCAATATGGTGACAAAAACATTTATTTTTTTCATTTCAATCATTCTCCTTGTGATCTTTAAACATCTTAAGACAACCGTATTCTGCAATCTCTGATTCCTGCTGTGCTTTTTCTTTGTAATATGCAGCGACTTTTTGCTCATATCTTGCACTAAGCTCAGGATCATTACGATGATCTGCTACATTATAAGTATCTTGCAGATACTGTCCAAGCCACTTTGAAAATTTCTCGGCACCGTACAAATTAAGGTGTAATCCTGCATCGTAGGTATCGGTGGTCATGTCAATTCCTATGGTAGACTGAAGTTTTAAAGTGTTCACATATTGTAACCCATTTTGTGCGGCATAGTCAACGATTTGTTGATCCCATTCATCGTACCAATGAGGGTAAACGCTGGGCGATTTTATAAGCAAAAGCTCAATGTCGTTCTCTTTACATAATGAAGTAATTTTATCGAGATAAGCGTAAGCGTTTTCACCAAAATCTGTAAATTCCGGGTTTCTTACAGCAGGCAATCCTTCAAGAGGCTTTATGTCGCACCTCATCAGGTATCCGTTGTGAGAAACCTTAGGAACACCAAACATATACTTAAAATCTTCTCCTGTAAGCTCATCCCAACGGGAATGGAATCTGAAAATCGGTGCTAAATAGGAGAGCGTAGTTTCTTCTTCTGTCATGGAGACCTTAATTGCTTTTAATTTCGTAGAGGACAACTTCATACCATCCAAAAACATCCTGTTGTAAGCCTCTGATTGCGGTTCGTTGTATTTCATGGCAAGTACGTTGAAGATAACCACGTCAGGCTTTTCGTATTTTAGCGTCTCCTCCAAAATATAGTATGAGTGCCATACCAACATTTGGGCGCTTCCTCTTATATATGAAGTAATACCGTATTCTTCCCAAAGTGTTATCGGTGAAATATTTTCATATACCTCACAGTCACCGATGATTATAACGTCGTGGTCCTTTACCTCGTCGTAATACTCGCTTATTAAAGCGCCTTCTTTACGGATTCCTGTATATTTTGGCATAAGAATGCACTGGGCAAGATAGCAAACGAATACAAAAAGCAATACCGTTACTGTAAGACTTATGATAAATCTGAATTTTCTGTTTTTCATAAAAAGCCCCCTTGCCGTAAGATTAAAACTCAGTGTATATAAATTGTGAGGAATCATAGCCGATGCCATAGGCGCCGAATATCAATATTATGAACAGCAACGCGGCAAAGATTGCCATCTGAATACCTATAGGCTTCTTTGCTATTTTATCCCGGATGCTGCCTGTCCTTTGAAGTAAGCTTATCGTTATAATAAGTGCCACACCGCAAAATACTACCACGTAATCTAAAACACCAAGTCCTAACTTCAAAAGAGACCCGTCTGTCAGAATGTTGTAGTTAAATCTTGTGAAAATTGTGGAATATGCTTTAAAAGCCGTTCCTACGTTACGGTAGCAGTCCAAAACGCGAAGTGAGCACATGATAAAAAACATTCGTCCGATTTCAAAAAGGCGATATAACCACTTTTGCTTTAATCCGGGGAAATGACTGTGGAATTTTGCGTATAGCGGGGAGAGCTCTTCTGAAATTATAATAATTGCCGCGTTCAGGAGGCCCCAAACAATAAAATTCCACGCACTTCCGTGCCATAAACCGGTTATAAACCACACAGTGACAGTAGCAACGTATACGGGAATTCTCATGCCTATGCCGTTTCCTATTTTATTTCTTGTGAATTTTGATAATTTAAGCAGTGGCTTTGATACGGAGATAGGGTAGAACAGGTATTCTCTGAACCAAACACCCAAGGAGATGTGCCATCTGCGCCAATATTCTGCGATATTCTTTGAAAAGAACGGACGAAGGAAGTTTTCCGGAAGAGATATTCCGAGAATCTGAGCAATACCGATAGTAATGTCAATACCTCCGGTGAAGTCGCAATAAAGCTGTATTGCGTAGAACACCATACCGCACAGCACGTATACTCCGTTATATTCATCCGGTTCGGAAATAATAGCTTTAACAGCGATTAATATGCGGTCGGCAATAACCACCTTTTTGAAATATCCCCATAAAATACGTTCAAGACCGTATGTAAAGTTGCGCATATTAAACGTATGCGGTTCGTATAATTGTTTGCCAATATCACCAAATCTTGTAATAGGACCTTGCAGCAGCAATGGGAAAAACGAGGTAAAAAGTGCCAGCTTAAAGATGTTTTTCTCCGGACTGTACGTACCTCTGTAAACGTCAATTAAATATCCCATAGTTTGAAACGTATAATAAGAGATACCCAGAGGCAATATCAGGGATAAGCTTTGCGCAAATTCCGTGCCTCTTAGGAAGAGCCCTGAATATTTCATAACAGCGATTATGCCAAAGCTTACAACTGCACAAAGAATCATAACAAGACGGCGTTTTTGCTGCATTTTGTTCTTATAAGCTTTTTTCGCTTCTTTGCTTAAGCTCTCTTTGTTATCCTTAAGATATTTCTCCTGTGAGGCATACAAATGGGATATAACCATAGTAGCTATATATGTTGTTACTATGGTCACAGATATGAATATTAGCCCCCTTGTGCCGGCATATACGTAGAAAAAGGCATTTGCAACAAGCAAAACAATCCATTGTATCTTCTTTGGCACAAGAAAATACAATGGTATGAGTACTGCGAGAAATACCAAAAACCCAAGGGAAGTAAAAAGCATCAGTCGTCCTCTTCTTCAAGTCTTTTAATCAAAGCGTATAAAGCTTTTGCAGAATTAAAGTTTTCTTCAACAATATCCTGTGCGGGAATTGCTACGTCAAAAACGTCTGAGACCTCTGCGATAATGGTAACGATGTCAAAAGAATCAAGTATTTTATCACCGATAAGATTTTCTTCTTTGTCAAAATCAATATCCGGGTGGAGTTCTGTTAAAATATTAAGTAGTTCGTCCATTTAAAACCGTCCTTTTATTATAAATTTAAAGCATTTGCTTTAATGCGTTTCTGTCTGTTTTTCCGTTTGCCGTAAGAGGCATAAGGTCAAGTTTGATTACCGTATTTGGAATCATATAGCGTGGCAACTTGTTTTTCAATAGAGAAATAAGCGTGCTTTTGTCTATTGTGCCCATGTAAAACATGGAAATTTTTTTCTTTTCACCGTCATACAGGCAGCAAACGTTTTCCACACCTTCTGTTTTACACGTGAGCATCTCTATCTCGCCTAATTCAATTCGGTAGCCCATATGTTTTATTTGAAAATCCTTGCGTGAAACGAATTCGATATCGTCATCTTCGTTTAGTCGTCCCAAATCGCCTGTTTTGTATATTATGTCGGTAAAAAGCGGATTGAGAGGGTTTTGCACGAAGGCTTTAGACGTGATGTCAGGATTGTTAAAGTATCCGGGGGAGAGGGATATGCCTCTTATGCATATCTCACCAACTTGACCTTTGGGAACGCTTTTGCCGTCGTCATCAAGCAGGAAGATTTCCTTGTTGGGAAAAGGCTTGCCGATGGGAACGGGTTTTTCCGGATCTGTCTTATCGGTTACCTCATAATGACAACACATGCCGGTTGCTTCAGTAGGTCCGTAAAGATTTATAAATCTTGCCTCAGGAAGAGTTTCACGCCAGGTTTTTAACTGCTTTGGCGGAAAAACCTCGCTGCCGAATGCTACGGTTTTCAGGTATTTTGGGATAACGGTTTTAAACGTCTGTAATCCGGAAATAAACGTCAGTGCAGGTACCACCCAACAGACTGTATTTATTTTATTTTCATTAAGGTATTCAACCAGCTTCACAGGTTGCGTGAAAAGCTCTTTTGGGACAATATGTGTTGTCGCGCCGAATTTTAACGTGGAATATATTTCCTTAAGACAAGCGTCCACGTAAAGAGGGGATTGCATGGCAAAGATGCTGTCGTGTGAAGCGCCGATGACCTTTGTAAGCTGTTCTACGTAATCTATTACACAACGGTGGTTTGTTACTACGCCTTTTGGTATACCGGTAGAGCCGGAAGTAAAGACGATATATATTGGATCTAAGTCGATTGCGGCTTTGCGGACTTTAGCCAGCCTCTCTGCTGCAAGGGGAGTTACTTCTGTAAGGGAACTTGCGTCGCTGTAGTTGAATACGTCTGCGCTGGTTTGTGACGGTAGCGTCGTGGTGCCGTCTGTAATAATAAAGCGGGCTTTCAGACGGTCCATAATCAGCTCTGTTCTGTGTGCCGGCATTTGCTCATCGATAGGAACGTAGTAGCAGCCTGCTGCAATGACTCCAAAGAAAGCGATAATCATCTCCGGACTGCGTGTCATAGCAATTACTACCGGCTCCTTGTGTGCACCGGCAGAGATAAGGCTAAGGGCAATGGATTGTGCCTTGTCCAACATTTCTTTGAAAGTGACACAACTGTTTGTTCCCAAGAAGGCTGTCTTATCAGGATATTTCTTTGCACTGTCTTCAAGATATTCCAGAACGTTAATCATATATGCCTCTCTTATTTCTCAGGATCTATAAATTCTTTAGTAGCGATATCAGGGTACAGATTTTCGTCTTCTTTATTGCGGTTGGGATATATGTCGTCGTATCTCCAATAACGGCCGGAATATTTTACAAGATTCGAGTCTATCTCCATGAAACATCTGTATCTTGGTCCTGTCTGATCCGGAGAGATCCACGGGCCGAGATTACAGGTGTCAAAGTGATACCATCCGGTATTCATAATATTTACAAGTAGCCAATAGTGACGCGTAGATGCTTCTCTGTAGCGTCTGATCTCAAGTAGCTGAACGTTATCAAGCTGTTCTAACAGTGCTCTTGATACTGCGTAGAACGTATAACAGTCACCGCTCTTTTTTTCAAAACCGCGCTTTGCGGCAAGTCTCCAATCTGAATGGTTATTGTCGCCTACGTATTTGATTTTCTTATTACACCAGTCAAATATGGCGGAGGCTTTTTCTGCTGTTGTCATTGTGTCGTTTATAATACCGGCGGTACCGTCTGAACCATACAGAACTTTATTTGCCAACTCCTTGATGTCTTCATCTGTAACGGTGGATTCTATAACTGTGAAGGTTGTGGAGGCCTTTGTGGTATTACCTGCCATATCTGTTGCTATGAAAGTCACGTTATACTTTCCTAACTTATGTATATTAAGGTCTGAAACTACTTGGATATTAACGTTTTTATCTACATTATCCGTTGCACGGATTTCTTTTAAGTATGCTACTGCTTCGTCGAGATACGTAAATCTGTCAAGTAAACCGGTGATGACAGGCGGCGTAGAGTCTTTTTCTAAGGTAACGGTTGTAGTAACGGTATTTTTGTTTCCTGCTTCGTCAGTAAGAAGGATAACTACGTTTTGCGTTCCTGCTTTTGTCCAATCAGGCTTTTGCTGGAAGGAGCACGTTACCTTAGAGCCGTCTTGAATGTTCTTTACGAACAGATCTGCCTCCAGCGGGTAGCAGGCGTAGCTTTTTACGGGATTTGGCTCTGCAACAGGCACTTTGGTGTCTGTTACTGTTACATACACGCTAAGGCGCGAGCCGTCTACGTCGAAAACCAATTCGCAAGCACCTAACGTTTCCGGGTGGAGATTACCATCTATCAGGTTAACACTGTTATATAAATGGTAATTTTTTATAATTTTCTCAGGTATAATCGGCAGTTCATCTGCTTCGATTGTTACAGATTCAAACTCCGATACAATGTATGTGATTGACACCACCGTTTTATTGCCGGACGAGTCTGATACAACGATTTTCCCGCTTTTTTCACCGGCAGTTGTTGTATCTATTGGGGTTTCGTATACTGCGGTAACGGCGCCTGTGAGTTCTGTGACGGATTCAATGAAAGAAAGCGCGTCGGGGGCAGCCGAATCTTTTAAAATGACCTTAGCGGAGGTGGTTACAACAGGCGGAGTAGTATCGGTAACTTTAATTTTTGAAGAATATTCTTTGCCGTTTATGACAAGAGTTACGGGATATATACCCGGCTTATCTGTTTTTACGTTTGATAAATTACCTACGTATTCTGCTTCTGTTGTATCAAAAAGGAAGTAATCGTTAGCTTCGGGAACGGTGCCATCGCTATTTGCTTCAATCTCAAGTTCGTCATATACGTCGCGAATTTTTACGGTTGTATTTATTTTTGTTTTATTGCCGGCTTCATCTTTGAGTGTCAGGAAAACGTTGTAATCGCCGATTACTCCGAAATCAGGCGCTTTTTTCCACGATATGGAAACAAGTCCTGCGTCGGTAACGTTTTCAACAAGCTTATCGGGAGTTATCGTATCTTTGGTTCCGATAGTTACGATTTTTTTATCGGCAGTAGGGGCAACAGTGTCTTTTACTTTGAACTTTACGTCCAGCTCTCTTTTGCCGACTTTTACGGTTATTTTATATGTACCTTCCTTTTTTATACTGATTGTTGAAATATCAGTTACATACTGTATATCTTCCTTCGTGTCTTTATTTTTTGCAAAAGCGGTTGCTTCTGGAATCGATGATCCCAATTCCAGCGCAATTGACTTATGAACTCCTCTATAGTTGTATTCATTGAAAATCACTAATGCGGCCACTATCACTAATATTAAAATTATTATAATGTGAAATGGCTTCTGACTTTTCTTCTTTTTCTTTTTTGCTTCGCTTTTCTTTGTCATTTGTCAAATAATCTCCGTTGTTATTAGTGGCAATACACCATTCTTCATTATAGCATTGATATCCGGGTGTTGCAACTTAAAGCAGGTCGGTAATATTCTAAAATAAATATTGATGTATTACACTATGTGCTTAATATATATTAAATCAAGTATAAACAAAAAGCGTGAAGATAAAAACAGAATAAATTTCAGAAAGTAGGTTGCATTCTACATCATTTTTTGATAGACACACCAGGCAAATAATTATATAATTCAAAGAGTAGAAAGGAGCAGTTATGAAAGTACTCTTTGTTGGCAATAGCCATATTTTTAATTATGAAGTACCCGGCTTGGTAACACAGCTTGCATCAAAAGACGGGATTGAATGTTTCACTATAATGAATGCGCACGGCGGTTGGACTTTATATCAACATACAAAAGAGCCTGACGTGCCGTATAACATAAAAAATGGTGGTTTTGACTATATTGTCTTGCAGGAGCATACACATCCGTTTAATATCGACGGTAAGATGGCAGAAGCTTGCAGCATTATTGATAAGTGGGCAAAGGAAGCCGGCTCTACGTTGGTTTTGTATATGACCTGGGCTCAAAAATGGGAAGAACATATGCAATATGAGATTACGTCTCTTTTTCATCAGACTGCGGACAGTCTGGGTGCACTCTTAGCACCGGTTGGCGAGATGTGGTGGCCATATCTGCATGCACATCCCGAGGTTAATATGTACGGTCCGGACGGAGGTCACGCCTCTTTAGCAGGAGCTACTTTTGCGGCGGAGATTATATGGAACACAATAAAAAATCATGCATTAGGCAATAATAAATTATGAGGTGATATAAAATGAACATAACGAATGATATTAAATATATTGGAGTCATTGACCGCAAGATTGATTTATTTGAAGGACAATACGTTGTGCCAAACGGTATGTCTTATAACTCATACGCAATTATCGACAGTGAGATTGCTATCATGGATACGGTTGATGCAAACTTTTCACATGAATGGCTTGATAACATTCAAAATACGTTAAACGGCAGAACTCCCGACTATTTAATTGTTCAACATATGGAGCCGGATCACTCTGCAAATATAATGAATTTTGCAAAGGCATATCCGAAGGCCACCATCGTATCATCACAAAAGGCTTTTCAGATGATGAAGAACTTCTTCGGAACTGATTTTGCAGATAACAGAATCGTTGTAGGAGACGGAGACGTGCTTTGTCTGGGTAACCACACCCTGACCTTTGTTACGGCACCGATGGTTCATTGGCCGGAGGTAATAGTAACGTATGACAGCACGGATAAAGTACTTTTTTCGGCTGACGGATTCGGCAAATTTGGTGCGTATGATGCGGCTGAACCTTGGGCAGACGAGGCAAGACGCTATTACATCGGTATCGTCGGAAAATACGGAAATCAAGTTCAGGCTCTTTTAAAGAAAGCTGCAGGTCTTGATATTCAGACTATCTGTCCTCTCCACGGACCGGTACTTACTGAGAATCTTGGATATTATCTTAACCTTTATAACATTTGGTCAGGCTATCAGCCGGAGGAAGAAGGCATTGTTATTGCTTATACTTCCGTCTATGGCAACACGAAGAAGGCCGTTTTCCAATTGGCGGAGAAGCTGACGGAGAAGGGCTGTCCGAAGGTAGTTGTCCATGACCTTGCCCGCTGCGATATGGCGCTTGCAACAAGCGACGCTTTCCGTTACAGCAAGTTGGTACTTGCAACTACAACGTATAATGCTGATATTTTCCCTTTTATGCGCGAGTTTATTGATCATCTGACTGAGAGAAACTTTAGTAACCGCACCGTTGCTCTCATTGAAAACGGCACGTGGGCTCCAATGGCAGCAAAAGTGATGAAAGGCATGCTTGAAAAATGTAAAAATCTTGCTTTTACTGCAACGACTGTGAAAATTAATTCTGCTCTCAGCGAAAGCAGTCTTGGCGAACTTAATGCTCTTGCTGACGAGCTTTGCATGGAATATCTTGCCAGACAGGATTCTACTGCAAACAAAAATGATATGACAGCTCTTTTCAATATAGGATACGGATTATACGTTGTTACTTCCAACGATGGCAAGAAGGATAACGGTCTTATTGTAAATACTGTCTCCCAGGTAACAAATACTCCTAACAGAATCGCTGTTACGATTAACAAGGAAAACTATTCTCATCACGTTATCAAGCAGACAGGTAAAATGAACATAAATTGTTTGAGTACTGACGCGCCGTTTTCAGTATTTGAAAAGTTCGGCTTCGTTTCGGGCAGAAACGTTGATAAATTTGAAGGGTGCAATCCCGGCCGCTCCGACAACGGACTTGCATTTCTTCCTCGACATATTAATTCCTTTATGTCACTTAAGGTGGAACAATATATTGATCTTGATACACATGGCATGTTTATTTGTTCCGTTACGGAGGCTCGCGTTATGTCGGATAAGGAGACGATGACTTACACGTTTTACCAGAACAACGTTAAGCCTAAGCCCCAAACAGCCGGCAAAAAGGGATACGTTTGTAAGATTTGCGGATATATCTATGAGGGTGATAATCTCCCTGAAGATTTTGTTTGTCCGCTTTGTAAACACGGCGTTTCTGATTTTGAAGAGATATAATTTGATAAATAAGGCTTTACTATGGATAACGTGCATTTTACTGTGAAAATCCCCCCGGAAGCGGTAGGCAAAAGATTGTCGGAATATCTTGCGGGTATCGGAATGCAGGTACAGGCTGCCTGTGGCGGCAGAGGCACATGCGGCAAGTGTAGAGTAAAGGTACTATCGGGGAGTTTCTATTTGGATAGTTCCTTGTCAAAGCAGGTGGTACCGGATAAAGACGGTACCATTTTGTCTTGCAAAGCTATTTGTTCCAACGAAGAAGCTGTTATTCAACTTGCTTTTACAGAAGAAAATGGCCTTACGGATTTTCTCATAGATGTTAATGATTTTTCTTTACAGGAGTATTATGCTGTGGCGCTTGATATAGGCACTACTACGTTGGCATGCGGGTTGATCTTTGTATCAAGCTCCGGTGCGAAAATTGTTAAAACAGTGACGGAACACAACCCTCAGGCAAGTTACGGTGCTGATGTTTTGAGCAGAATAAGTCACGCCGCCTCGGGCCGGCTTGCTGATCTGCAAAATTCGTTGCTTGAAACAATTTCGCAGATGCTTTCTTGTCTTACAAGTGGATTACCTTCAGATTGCTACCCCGATAAAATGGTAGTGGTGGGAAATACAACGATGTTACATATTTTTTGCGGCGTTTCACCGGAAAAGATTGGCATCTATCCTTTTACTCCTGAATTTACCGACATGAAGCGTCTGAAGGGCAGCGACGTTGGTTTGTGTATTGAAAATATTATTTTGTTTCCTTCTGTATCGGCTTTTATTGGCAGTGACATTGTGTCAGGTGCTTTTTTGACAGACCTTATCAACCACTCAGAACCTCTTGCGATTATAGATATAGGAACAAACGGAGAGATGATCCTTTTTACAGGTAAGAAGTGCGGAAGTAAACTCTATGCAGCTTCAGCCGCTGCCGGTCCGGCTTTGGAAGGCGCCGGAATATCCTCCGGTACAGGCGGGATAAAGGGCGCTGTATGCAAGGTGGATTTTATTGGATATACTCCTGTTTGTAAAACAATCGGCGATGCGCCGGCTCTTGGAATCTGCGCAAGCGGTCTTGTCGACTTGGTTGCCGGACTACGTACGCTTAATATTATTGATGATACGGGCTATATGGATTGTGGCTCTTATGTGTATTCTTGTGCAGAAAATGGAAGGAATCTTGCCATTACTCAACAGGATGTGCGCGCTCTTCAATTGGCAAAAAGTGCCATCAGAGCAGGCTTCGAAGCGCTTTGTGATGAAGCGGGAATATCTCTTTGTCAGGTAAATAAAGTATATATTGCGGGAGGTTTTGGCTTTTATATGAACATCCGGAGCGCATTGGCTATAGGCATGTTTGATCCGGATTTGCGCGGGAAGCTGGTTAACGTTGGAAACAGTGCATTCGGCGGGGCCGTTAAATATCTTGCTCGTTCTGAGGCGGACCGTGAAGTAAATACTATTGCCGATCTGTGCCGGACTGTTGATCTTAACAGTTCTGAAACGTTTAATTGCAGATTTATTGATTATATGGGCTTCTGAAAGGATTTGAGAACTTATGAAAGAGAAGATAAAAGTGCTCATGGTTTGCCACGGCAAGAAGTTGTTTTTTAAAAAAGTGCGGAAAATCGTGGGTTGTGGGAGTTTGAAAGTGGATTTTTAAGCCAAATTTAAGCCAAAAAATTAAGGATTTGGGGCTGTGGCGTGGCTAATGAATTGAAATTTATAGAGCAAGCAATAAATAAGGCAGAAACAAAATGTTGGAAAATCCAACATTTTGTGTTGAAAAATCTTTCTTTGCGTACTATAATATATGCGTAGGCATGCATAGAAGGAGGAATATGTCATGAGAGCATTATACGAGAGGATAAAAGAAGCAAGAACAGAACTTCACTTGTCACAAGATTATGTGGCTAAGTTTTTGGGCGTTAATCGCACTGCGATTGTAGAGATTGAATCAGGGAAGAGAAAAGTATCTGCGGATGAATTGGGCAAGTTTAGTGAGTTATTTAAAATCCCTGCAGATGAATTATTGAACGGAAGAAGCACAGAGATGCCTGTACAGATGTTTGCTCGTAGATTTGGAGCATTGGATGAAGCTGATCAACAGGAGATTTTAAATTTGATTGAATTTAAAAGAATGATGAAAGAGAGGATGTAGTTTGGCAATTGATTTTGAGGAATTAGCAAATGGAGGCATGTCTGCTGATCAATTGGCCAATGTTTTTCTTCGAGAGTACTATAGTGGTAAGGAGATAAGTTATCCGATTAATCCGTTTCAGATTTTAACAGATTTAAAGATTGCTTTTCTGTTAAGGCCATTTAAGAAGTATGAAGGAATTTACATTCCGGCAGAAGATGAAGAAGATTATCCGATAGTGGGTATAAATCTTTTAAGACCAATTGTGAGACAAAGATTTACGGCGGCGCATGAATTATGCCACCATTTAAAAGATGTGCATAGTGGTTTTATGTGTGCAACTAATGCGAAGTCTGAGATTGAAAGATATGCAGAAAATTTTGCGTCAGAACTTTTGATGCCGACAGCAGAACTTAGAAAACAAGCGCAAAAATATGCTAAAGACGGTTATGTTGACTTAGATGGAGTATTGTTAATTGCAGATTATTTTGGTGTTAGCTTCCAATCATGTTTGTACAAGATTGCGTATCGTTTACACATGATTCAAGGAGATACAGATGCGGAGACGTTACAAAAATTAGCTAGAAAGTACAAGCCTGCTGTTAAAAGAAAAGAACAAGGCAAATATGATACTGTTTTGTACGAGCAGTTATTTGACGCAATAGGTGACAATTTCAAATTCAAACCAACAGAGTATGCATGTCAGAAATTTAAGACGGAGTATGTATTTCATGATAGTAGATTAGAGGGTATCGACATTGACATGGAAACGGCTGCAGCTATTGTAATGGACTTGCGATTCCATAAGCAAGACAGTCCGTATTGTCGAGAAGAGAATCAAAATATTATTGAGGTGGCCGGTCTGACGTTTGCATATGATTATGCATTTAGTGAAGCTGAGAGTGAAATCAGTATATATGATGCAAAGCATTTGAATGAGCAACTGTTTTCTACTGCTCCATGCCCTGAATACGGAGGACGATACAGAGAGTCGAATACTCTAGTGCTTGGAGCTAAGTTTGAAACAATTGATTACCGTAAAATCCCGGAAGAAATGTATTTCTTGGATAAAGAAATCAAGACTTTAATGGATGAATATGAAGAACTGCCACTGAGCAAATATGTTGAGCGTGTAATTCAGATTCATCACAGAATGACGGTGATTCATGCATTTCGTGATGGCAATGGTAGAACTACCAGAGCTTTTGCAAATATGTTGCTGATGAAGCGAAATGTGTCGCCGGTGTTTTTCAGAGATAAGGAAAAAGATGAGTATAAAGAAGCTTTGAAGGTTGCAGACCTGTCAGGGCAGTACGATATGTTGTATGAAAGTTTTTTCAAGTCAATACTGAGTTCATTTGCGGTATTATCAGACTTTAGAATGTAATCTTTGTGGAACGTAGGAGCAAGAGTGCCGGTTAGAAATAAAGCTAAGCTGCTGTATAAGATTGCTAAGAAGAGGAGTGTTCTGGGACATGTGGAAGGATAGTGAAACAGAAATAGATTATCTTGACTTTGGATATTTAGTTGAAATCATGAAGGATACGATTAATGATGAGAAACTGTTACCTTCATGTATTGGACTATATGGAGATTGGGGAAGTGGAAAATCTAGCTTGATGCATATGTGCAAACATCAGTTGGAAGAACAAGAAGACGGAACTGTTTGCTTGCTTTTTAACGGGTGGTTATATGAAAGCTATGATGATGCCAAGACAGCTATTTTGGCATCTATTTTAGATGGAATAAAAGAGAATCGTACGTTAACGGGTACCGCATTGGAAACAATAAAAGCATTGTATGAGAGCATAGACAAGTTTAAGTTGATAAAAGGTGGAATTAAGTTTGGATTGGATATTGCAACTACAGGCGGTTTGGGAGCAATTGCTAGTTTGACATTTAAAGAAGCTGTTAAAAAGGCTAAAGCTGTAACTGGAGAAGTTGATGAAGAAAATTTGATGCAAACTGTAAAAGATAAACTGAATTATAAAGAAATTCGTGAAGATATACGAGAATTCAGAAGTAAATTTGCGAAACTGATAGAGGATGCAGGAATTAAAAAACTGGTAATATTCGTTGATGAATTAGATAGATGCAATCCAGAGACGATACTGGATACTTTAGAAGCTATGCGTTTGTTTTTGTTTAATGGTAAAGTTGCATTTGTGATAGGGGCCGACGAAAGACATGTCACATATGCAATAAAAACTAAATTTAATGATATTGAAGGAATTAATATGGATATTGGTAAGGAATATCAAGAGAAGCTTATACAATATCCTATCAGAATTCCAAGTATGAATGAAGATGAAACTGAATTTTACGTAATGTGTTTGCTGTCAGAAAATGAAATTTCAGATACTGAATTTGATGTTTTTTTGAAGTACCTGCAAGATAAACGTAAGGAAACACCGTTAGATTTTAGGATTACAATGGGTATATTGAAAGAGCATGATGATGCGATTGCCACTAAATTAAATGAAAGCCTGATACTTTCGAAGCAATTATCTGGAATTTTAACACAAGGATTAAATGGGAATCCTCGTCAGTGTAAAAGATTTTTGAATACTTTAGATATGCGTCAGAAAATGGCGAGCTATAAGAATGTAGAGTTGAGAAATGACGTTCTTGCAAAAATAATGGAGGTTGAGTATTTTGAACCGGCGTTATTTAGAAAAATGGTAAAACTACTTAGTGACAATTTGTTAGAGCAAGAAATAAAGGCATTCGAGGATAACGAAGAGGATAAAATTGTTGCGCTGGAACCATGGAAAAATGAATTGTGGGTTCAACGATGGATGAAGGCAAAACCGAAATTAGCGGAAGAAGAATTAGGGAAATATTTTTATTTTATGCGTTCGTCTGATAAAGACAAGGGGCTTGTTAATATTCAAAGAATGTCGGATGTTGCGCAAAGAATATTTGAAGGTTTAGTAGGACATTCTGAACTTGTTTTTAGACAAGCAGAAAAAGAAGTGGAAAAACTATCTGTAGCAGATCAAAATTTTATCTTGGATGGTTTGTTTGAAGTGCTGATTGCGGATAAAGTATTAGACAATGATAAATTGGATTTCTTTTTGCGTTGGGGGTCTTTGAATGAACAACTACAAGAGAATACAGTAAAATATTTTGAGGATATAGGTGGCGAAAGGCTTACAGTGTCTGTAATGCCCCTTATTGAAGGATTCTACACCGGTCTTCAAAATAAAAATAAATTACATTCAATTCTTGAGCGTTGGAGCAGCGAAAATGCAAGTATAGCAACAGAGATACAGTCGTTTGATAAGTAGAAGAGAGGTATAAACAAATGGGAACATCAAGTAGTCATAGTGGAAATAAAGATAAAAAGGGGTTATTACCAAATGATTTTCATGAGCAACAGGCTATACCATCAGTGAGTTGGCAGACTACCAAAACTGGATTTTCAAAATATATAAATGGTCATGGCGGTAGCATAGGGAGAACTGCTAGTAATTACGTAAAAGCATCAGGAGGAACGACGGGATTAATGAATTCATCTCGGTCAGGTATACGTGGTGCAGTAAATATTGGGAAAATGTTTTCTCAAATTCAGCAATATGGCTACGAAAAAACATTTGACGATTTAGGAATTTTATATCAAGGCAAGAGTGTTAGAGAAATTTGTTCAGAGTTAATAAATTATATCGTGGAATCATCAGATTCTAAGGAAGACGCTGCAGCAAAAGCAGCGGCTTCCTCTGCAGTAAACAAAATGTATAAGTATGTAGAAAAAAATGGATTAGATATTCAAGCACTAAATCATGTGGATAATGAGTTAATGGATGAAGTTATGTGTACATATGTGGAATGCTATATCTGGGAAAGAATTCTAAATGACTTAGAGTTTTGTTTGGAAAAATATTCAGAGAATATTGAAAAAACAATGAGAATCGAAAATGAAATGAAAAGATATGTTTCGAATAAAGTGAAGGTAGCTTTTCGTTCGCCCGGTATAAGAGACAAAATTTTTGGGACACAGTCTATGGAAGCAGGCATAGAGGAGTTATATAGGAAATGTTATTCAGCAATGGAGGACATGTAAGATGAAGCTAATATGTAAATTATCTGATGATGATAGTTTTATTTTAGAAGAAAGCAAACTAATAAATCTAAATGCAAGTAAAGATTTTATGTATACATTTTGGAGACAAGATAATGTTTATCCCCGGTTTTATCAAGAGGAAGCATTAGATTTATTATATTTATCCATGGGAGTATTTTCGGCAGATAGACTATTTGTGCGTGAGGAAGGTAGTGATGCATGGAGTAGAGAGATTGAGTTGTATGTGCCGGTACTGTCAATTAAGAAGTGGAATACATGTAAATTGTTAGTAGAAAGAATGTTAAGTTTTTTAACAGGTGATAACTGGACGGTAAATTTTAGAGAGAGAAGTCTAGTTGAAAAAGAGACTTCTGCTAAAGAAAAATGGGAAAAACTCGAAGCGAAGAAGGATGCAGTATCAAAAATCTGTATGTTTTCAGGCGGGTTAGATTCATGCATTGGTGCATTGAATTTGTTGACAGAAAGTTCGGATTGCACAGATGTTTTATTTGTAAGTCACTATGGCGGTGGAAAGGGAACAAAAGAATATCAAGATGCATTAAAATCAATGTTTGTGGAAAAGTTTTCACTAGAAGAGGAACAATTTATTCAGAATTATGCAGCTGTGATTTCGGGGATCGAAGATACGACAAGGTCCCGTTCTTTAATGTTTTTTGCACATGCTATAGCATATGCAAGTGTTATGGGTAAAATGGTAGATCTTATAATACCTGAAAATGGTCTAATATCATTGAATATTCCATTGGCTCATACGAGGAGTGGAACTAGCAGTACGAGAACTACGCACCCGCATTATATGACAATGCTACAAGAATTGCTTATTGAGCTTGGAATTGATGTGAGGATTATGAATCCATTTCAATTTAAAACAAAAGGGGAAATGGTTCTTGAATGTAAGAATAGGGAATTTTTGCAGCAGGTGTTAGCAAATACTATGTCATGTTCGCATCCCGATGTAGGAAGACATAAAGGAATGAGAAAAACTATGCACTGTGGTTATTGTCTTCCTTGTACTATTCGCAAAGCAGCTATTTTGCGGGGGAATTTGAATGATACAAGTACATATTGGGATGAAAATTATAAATCGATTCCAATCGCAGAACAGGCATATAGAACATATACGTATGCACTTGCAAATTTTGACGAAGACATGGCATTTTTGAAGATTCAATTATCAGGGCCAATAAAAAATGATGTTGACGCTTTTGCAGACTTGTATGTAAGAGGCATGAAAGAAGTAAAAGAATATTTGGAGCAGACTAATGTTTGAATTTAATATGGATGCGCATATGCATTTTGACTTATATGATAATAGAGAACAAGTGTTACAGTATGTGAAGAATCATAAGTCATATACCATTGCTGTGACAAATTTACCACAATTGTTTAAGCGCTATCGGAATATATGTGAGGGCAACGAATATGTTCAATTAGCCTTGGGTTTTCATCCGGAATTGGTTTACGAGTATAAAAGTCAAGAACGGCTTTTTAGTGAATTGGTACATGAAACAAGATATATTGGCGAAGTAGGATTGGATTTTGCGAAGAAGTCAAAAGAGGATATAGATGCGCAAATTGAGATGTTCACAAAGATTATATCTTGGTGTACAGGGAAAAGGAAGATTTTAAGTGTTCATAGTAGAAGTGCAGTGAAAAAGGTACTTGATTTACTGGAAGATTTTGACGGTGTAGTTATGTTGCATTGGTATTCGGGAGGAATAGCCGAATTAGATAGAGCGATAAGTAGGGGATACTACTTTTCGGTAAATCATCAAATGGTTCAAAGTGCGAATGGAAGAAAAATTATTGAACGTATTCCGGTAGAAAAAATCTTGTTAGAAAGCGATGCACCATTTACGAAAGGTTTGAAGGATAGATATTCAATTGCGTTTAATGAAGAATTATATTCCTATTTGTCGCAACACTATCACCAAGATACTGAGGTGGTGAAGAAAAGAATAAAAGCAAACTTTGCAGCACTATTGAAAAAGTCGAAATAGATATCGAATGATAGAGCGCGGGTGTAAGTTTTCACTTCTGGTCACGATGACCAAAAGTGGAAGCAGACATTTCAGGACACTTCTGGGCATCGTGACCAGAAGTGACTACTGACCAAGATTCGGGTTTTTAGGGGATACCCTAAAGTGAACAGCCTGGCTGGTCAGCGGTTCTCTTGCCTAAGATTCGTGCAACGTTAGGCGTATCCTGTTACTTTCGCCAAATAGTGGCGATGCCTATTTCGGCGCTGGAAGGCCCTGATTTTCAGATATTAGTCTGAAGGTTGGTGCCTTTTGTTATGCTTTCCATGTACGGCTATCAGTCTTTGCAATCAATTCATGAGAAAAATTTGTTTCAGTTTTTTCCATCAGCAATTTTTGACTCCATGTATATAGTGAAAAGAAAAATTTTGAAAAAATATGCCACATTTTTTGCAATCAGCTTTTTCTGACCCTAAGTACTTAGTGTAAGAAAAATATCTAAGCTGGCAAAATGTGAGATTTACAAGACTCAGAGAGGAGATAATAGGATGCAGTCAAAGGAAGTAATGAAAAAGTTAGCGGATAACTATGAAACACTAATGTTTGTAAGTAAGCGTTATCCAAGTTCAATGTCGTGATTGAAAAATCTGTTAATGTCGGAGGGGGTATCAGAAATTTCTGCCCGTAGAAAAATCGCAGATTTGGAGACAGAGGCAGGATGCCTGGTGGTGGAAAGAAGTGGGAGCCTGAAACTGAATCAGGAATTGATTTCGCAAATGTTCTTACAAATACAGACAGAGCTTAATCTTCCAAATCGTTTGGTAGAGGAACAAGAGCAACAGTTAGCTGTGTGGAAACGCAAGGTGGAAGCGTTGGAACGGCAAAAGGCGGATGAGATCAAGGCGCTAAAATCAGAGATCGAAAGCTATAAGCGGATGGTGGAAAGGCAGAAGAAAGATTTTGAAAAAGTGAAACAAGCGATTTTTTAAACTCATCGTCATACTTAATTGATTTGTTTGTAGACATAAAAATCCTCCTTTTTTGTGTGTAAATTATTGTAACAAACTGTTTATGTTTGTGTCTACTTTTTTAGTATAGCTCCAGTAGCAAATTGGGGTGACCACTACCAATTTGTAGCTACAAAATCTGTACTTGCAAGAGCTGTCTCCAAAGAAAAACTGACCAAGCGAGGCTTAGTCAGTCTTTCGGATTACTACCTAAAGGTAGTACATATTTAATTTGAATTGAACCGCCGTGTGCCGAACGGCACGTACGGCGGTGTGAGAGGTGGATTGATTTCTGCCTACTCGATTGTCGTTTGTTTATACGGTTACTTTTTCTTATACTTTGTTTTTCGGCCACTTCCGACTTGATAGATCAGACCTTCTGTAACCATGCGTTTTAGAATACGGCTGGCCGTTGTTTGACTGACATCCAACAGTTGATCCACATCGCTACGCACTACATATCCGTTTTTGGCAATCAGATCCAGAATCTTTTCTTCATTGGATTTGCGTTCGTTAGATATGGTATCCGTTGCCTTAGCGGCATTTCTATTGGGAAGTGTAATTTTGAAAGCGTTGCTTGTTACTTGGATTTTAGGCTCCAGTCCTGTACCTGCGTATGCTTTCATGATTTTGGGCATACCAGTTCCGTAAGCTTCAATCAGCTGCAAGCGATAGAAGATAGCTGCTAATTTCGGATTTCTGCAAACGGAGAGTCCGAGCATAATGTCATCCAGCGTGATTCCAGTAGGTAGACCACCTACGGATACAAATTCGATTCGGTCATCATAGATACTGACAAGGGTGCTGGCACTAAAAGAATAGTCCCTGTGAACCAGAGAATTCATCAGAGTTTCTCTCAGCGCATCCTCGGGGTAATCTCTGGTATCAGTTCGGTATAGCCCTTCAAATGTGGACTTGGTTTGATTGTGCAGATCGAGATAGGCATACAAATCTTCCATCTGCTGAAACAGCGACCCGGTGAACTCCCGTCTATCCTGGAAGACGCTTTGATCAACACCGGCAAAGGTCGCAGCCTTGATGGTGTTCGGACATTGTTCAGACAGAAGCAACGCTACATTGGAGTAAATACCGTCCTGGGAAACCATTCCCAAT
>JAFWZX010000007.1 GCA_017517275.1 Clostridia bacterium | reverse complement strand
ATAAATAACGGCTATTCGTGACCACAAAGTAGAAATCTTTATTGTTACAATTATGATTTCTACTATATTTCTTTTATATTATATATAATTATTTTGTTTTTATAACTAAATTTTTTTCTAGCCTTAACTTCCATATACGGAATTAATACTACGTCTAATTTTTCACCGTTACAAAGCAATTATAGTGCACAAAAAAAGCCTCACAAACCACATGTTTGCAAGGCTTTTTACCAGCGCGCCCGGCAGAGATCGAATCCACAACCTTCTGGTCCGTAGCCAGACGCTCTATCCAATTGAGCTACGAGCGCATGGCTTGCATTATACTATTCAACTTTATCCGTGTCAACCAAAAATTTCTCATAATCCTTGCAATTGTAAGCCATTTATGATAATGTCCTACTAAACCACAAGGGAAAATGTCCCAATACACTCCAACGGTATAATTAAATAGTTCGATTGTACTCAATATACCTCTGTACATATTTCCATTTTTTTGATATCATATCACCGAATACATAGCGTGGAAGGAAATGCGTAATGGCTGAAAAAAGCAGAATAAAATTAAACATCAACGGTAAAACCTATACTCTGTTGCATGATGAGCCTGAAGACTACATGCGCAGAATTGAACATTTTCTCAATACTCGCGTATCTGCAGCATCAAAGAGCGGAATTCAATTAGGTGAACAAACTGCTGTTATAATGGCTTCGATATCAATTGTAGATGAGCTTTTTAAAACACAAAAGAATTTTAATACGTTAAAAAATGAGATTAAACGTATGATGGACGAATATGATCGTCTCAAGCTTGAGAAGCAAGAATTAGACGACCAGCTTACTAACGCTGAAAATCAAATAGAAAAGCTTAATAAACAGCTTATTATTGCAAAGCAAGGTTATTGATAAGGATTACACATGAACGCGAATTCTTTTCACCCTGCCAAGGCAATTCCTGAGCTCTTGTCACCTGCCGGCTCATACGATGCGCTCAAAAGTGCGGTCGCCAATGGTGCTGACGCAGTTTATCTCGGACTTAAAGCCAACAATGCCCGCATGGGTGCTGAAAATTTCGATTTTGACATATTAAAAGACGCCGTATCTTATGCACATAGCTACGGCGTTAAAGTTTTTTTGACCTTAAATACGCTCCTTCCGACAAGCGGGCTTGATTATGCCTGTGAAAACGCCTTGCAGGCGGCATCGCTCGGCGTTGACAGTCTTATTTGCCAGGATATGGGACTTGCTTCAAGGCTTCTTAACCATAGAAAGGCTCATCCTGCCGACCTTCCACTGGAAATTCATGCCAGCACGCAGATGAGTATTTATAATATAGGTGGCCTTAAACTTCTTAAAGAAATGGGCTTTGACCGCTGTATCACTGCCCGCGAGCTGAGGCTCAGTGAGTTGGAAGAAATGTGTCGTGCCAACATCATGGATATCGAATTTTTTTGCCATGGCGCGCTTTGTATTTCCATTTCCGGCCAATGTCTGCTGAGCGCATATTTAAGCGGCGCTATTGAGGGCAGCCCTCTTAGCGACGCTGATTCGCTGTCCGCTCGCAGCGGCAACAAAGGTACGTGCGCCGGCCCCTGCAGACTAAAATATGGTTTTATTCCTGACAAATTTTCACAGGGAAAAACCTTATATAATTACAAACTCAGCCCTTCTGATATTTCGACTCTGACCTACCTTGACGACGTCATTAAAACAGGCGTGCGTTCGCTTAAAATTGAAGGACGCCTCAAGTCGCCTGAATACGTTGCATACGTCACGAGGCAATACAGAGAGGCTCTTGATAATTTTGTAAAACATGGAAATTGTCATCCCGATAAAAATTCTTGCGGGGCATCTGTCAACAATATGCAATTGCTTTTCGGTCGCGACAAATTCATTAGCGGCAACCACATGGGCATGATGAATCAGGATGCAATAACGCTTGATTACCCGGGCCGCAAGGGTCTTTTCATCGGAACAATGGACAGCGCTCCCGTAAAGCTTCCCCGCCCTGCGTCAATGCCCAAAAATCTTACACAATTCAAAATAACCATTAAAAGTAATTCCTGCTTGCTAAAAAATGGCGACGGCGTTACTGTCTTAAAAGGCATTCCTGTTGCAGGTGGCAGCATAAATAAAGTGGAAAATACAGGATATAACACTTATTGTCTGACAATTGCCGGAAATATCGAGGACGGACGTTTTTTCACAGACAGATTCGTCGGCTCGCCCGTTTTCCAGACATACAGCAGCGAGCTGTATGATGAGATCAGGACGCTGACAAAAAATGGTTATGAACGCCGCAAGAATGTTGTGACTGCTGAATTTGTTGCACGCGTCGGACTCAAGCCGGTTCTTAAATATATTTATGTGGATGCTTCAGGCAAAGAATCCATCGCTTCTGTAACCGGTGAAAAGGAAGTACAGCCGGCTGTTGCTTCGCCTCTTTGCCGTGACGATATCGCACGCGAGCTTACAAAACTTGGAAATACTCCGTATGAGTGTACAGACGCTGCCATAGATATGGATGATAATATTTTCATGCCAGTGTCTGCCATCAAGTCATTGAGAAGAGAAGCAATTTCCAGGCTGGATGCTATGCTAAGACAAGGCAACAATCATACTGCAGACGTTGTTACAAAGCCGTCTTCGCGCATCAATTCATCTGCTGCGCTGCCAGCGACTTCATTATATTTTTACAACAGCGACGACTTTTTGAAAATGAACTTCGGCAAGTTGGCAAAACCTGTAATTATTTACCTGCCGATGGAGGCTTTTTCCAGAATTTCTTCAGGGATGATGTTCAGACAGAAAATGGATACTCTGCCTTGCGGCTCTCTGCTCATTGCATATTTTCCATATATTAACATCGGAAACAACCTGAAAAGCATTTATAATCTGCTGGAAAATTCTTCCGTATTTACAGATGGTTATATGCTGGCAAATCCCGGCGATTATAAGATATTTGAAGAATTTGTCAATCGCGATAAATCAGAAAAGAGTTTTATCCTGACTGCAGACAATTCTTTTAACGTATGCAACCGCGACGCTCTTGATTTTTACCATAATCTTGAAATATCTTCTGTAACGTTGTCTCCTGAAATGACCTCCGGTGAAGTACTCGAATGTATGAATTCGAGGCTTTTCACCGACAAAAAATACGCAGAATATATTGTTTCTGGTCCAATAACGCTCATGCGTATGCGCTATTGTCTCCTGTCTGATGGTAAATGCAGGCAATGTAAAAAAATGCCTTCCGGCTCACTTGTAAGAAAGCTTTCCGATATATCTTCAAAGATTTTTACGGTGAAAAGTCTTGGTAATGATTGCCATAATATATTGCTCAGCGAGGCAATAAAAAGACCCGGAATATCTCATCCGGGAATTATCACGCGATATAATATTCTGGCTGCCTCCGAAAAATAATATCAGGCAAAAATATTGGCTCTGACGCTCTGCGGCAGATTGTATTTGTACCCTCTTTGTATCATATTGTACAGCTTGAAGGCTGTCATCTCAGGGCTCAGCTGCAGAAGTCCGCACATTGTATAATAATCAAAATCCTGCTGTGCAAAATCCTCTATCGTCTCATCGTCTATCAGAAAATCCGCCGCAAACATGTTTGCTTCGTATTCTGTGGTAGACTTCATGTTATATAAGAAAGTGTCGTGAAGTGGTCCTTCCTGTGCAAGCTCTTTGTGGAACAGGTAGTGACCGAGTTCGTGTGCGACAACCATCCTTTGTTCGTTATGATCAAGATTGGAATTTACGACAATATATGGGAAACCATTCATCATAATGAAATAGCCCTTCAGAATTTTGAAGTTATTACGATATGCTATCGTAACATCCAATTCATCAGCAAGTTCAAAAGGATCGTTCGTCTTATATACTTTTTTTATAGCTACAACTTTGTCGTGAATGTAATCCCTCATATAATCAAACCTTTATTTCTTATTGCGTTCTCTTCTCTTTGAATCAAAATAGATATCACTGATTGACTGAAGAAACGCTTCTTTGTCTTCGTCGTCAAGTTCGCCGCCTGCAAATAATGCCTGCGCCTGCTCTACAAGCTTCTGTGCCTGTAATTTTCCAGACAAACCGTATTCAGCCTGAGCTTTCTCTACGAACAGTTCATTCTCACTCATAAGATTCTGCTCACGTTCTGACATAAAGTATGTTACATCAACTGACAGTGCATTTGCAAGCTTTATTAAAAGCTCCGTGCTCTGTGGTGTCCTCACTCCACTCTCATAATATTGTATACATCTTGATGTGACGCCGATCTTGTCTGCCAGTGCCTTCTGCGTAAGGCCGCTGTTCTTCCTCGCGGCTTTAATCTTCTCACTTAACGTTACGAAATCCATTGACAATTCACCTTTCTTTTTTTGAAAAATTGCAGTTGACACGAACACGAGTTCATGTTAGAATCTCAACTACATCGCGAACAGTTGTTCTGTTTCACATTTTAATAGCACGAACAGATGTTGTCAACACTTTTTTTCAATAAAAAGGATTTTTTACAGAAGATGGATTTACAAAGGAGGTACTTATGACAAATCAGGTTATATTACATTGCAAAATAGATCATATGGGCACACCGGTGACGGAGAGCGATTTTTCATTATTCAATCAGATTTCTGAGGACTTTTACAATATATGTAGCAGATACAGCCAACTTTGTATGGCCGAATCTTATGGCGAATGTTATATTGACCTTACGTATACTGCGTTCCGCTCTTTTCCCGACAGAGTAGCCTCCGATATCCGTGCCGAGGTTGCCAGAGTCCTTTCACGTACTGTATCTGTCGGTATCGGTTTTAATATTTTCATATCTGATATTGCTCTTATCAATGCCGGTGAAAATGGTATTCTTCATCTGACTCCCGATACGTTCAGGCAGACACTGTGGGAAATGGACATGTGTTCGCTTCCGGACATTGGCGCGTCTGCGCGCAGACGTCTTGCAAGATATTCTATATATACTGCTAAAGATATTGCTCTTGTCTCACAGGACAAGCTGCGCCTGATATGCGGGCGTGACGGAGCTGTGCTCTGGGATCGTATCTGTGGTTTTGATGAACGCCAGGTTGTGGCAAGGGATTTTTCCACACCGGTCAAAGTTGTCGGTGAGGGCTTTTCGGGCAAGGGCGTCTTTGATTCAAATGAAGATATACGCCTTTTGATGCTCATACTCTCAGACAGAATAAGCGCCCGCCTGTCAGATGAACATTTGAAGGCCGGCAAGCTTCAGTTGATTATCAGGGACAGTGATATGAGATCACACGAATACTCTGCCCTGCTGCCCGTCCCTGCTTCAGGCCGTGTTTCTATTGCACGTCGTGCGTATGAGCTTTTCAAGGCTTCATATGGCTGGCAATCCGATATTACTTCCGTAATTATTAAAGTAACAGAGCTTACGCATCACAAGTCAGTACTTTTTGATGTTTCAAAGAATGAGATCGGCCATCTTGCGCCGGTTATATTCGGTGGCGTTACTTACGCTGTCAATTCTCAGAGCCGCAAGCAGACACAAAGCGACGAGCTTAAGGCTTTTGCTGAGTTTTTTTCGTGTAGGAGCTGCTGAGGGTTGAGTGCCGGGAGTGGGTTGACCTCTGGCGGCAAAAAGTTTGCAGAGATTCGGGTTTTCCGCAAACTTTTTACCAATCAAAGCCGCACCACCATCAGCCATCACTCGCTCTCCGCCCCCACCCTTTTTTCTTGCAATCGCGAAGATTACTGATATAATTGTGCATAGTAATTCCAACGAAAAACAAATACAGGAGATCAGACAAATGTTTAAGAAAATTATTCCAACACCGAAAAATATTAATCTTACAAACAACGATATATCATTCGATGCAACAATCTGCCCGGCTACCTGCTTTGCACCGGCAATAGAGGCATTCATTGATTACGCGGCGAGAACGGGCATCAACTTCGCCACCGAAAGCAACGGCGCAATCACAGTAAACAAAGACGATTCGCTGAAAAACGGAGAATATAAAATCATAATAAATAACGAAGGCATAAACCTGTATGCAGCGGACCTTCCGGGCATGAATCACGCATTTGCCAGCGTATTACAACTTATCAACAAAGCAGATGCGCCGCAAAAGTTCTCTCTGCCTGAGGGCACAATTCACGACTGCCCTGACAATTGGTACAGAGGTCTGATGGTTGACCTGGCACGCGCGTGGCATGGGTATGATTACCTGCTCCGGTACGTAGACATGTGCTATTTTTACAAAGTAGCATTCCTGCAACTACATTTCACAGACGACCAGAGCTACACACTGCCAAGCGACCTTTTCCCGGGACTTCCAACAAAAGACAGGCATTATACAAAAGAACAGATTGCGAAGCTCTCAGAATATGCCACAGCAAGAGGCGTAATGATTATTCCTGAGATCGACGTTCCGGGACATTGCACGAGCTTCAAGATAGCATATCCGGAATTATTCGGCACAAACGGACTCATCTGCCAACACGAAGACTCGATGAAGGCGATGAAAAATCTGTTTGGCGAGCTGTGCGATATGTTCCCCGACTCAAAATATATCCACATTGGCGGAGACGAAGCTGCCATTGCAAACTGGACAACATGTGAAAAGTGCAATGAATATATCGCTTCAAAAGGCATTGATGTGACAATAGAAAACAAGCGTTTGCTGTCTGAAATGATGCTGGCAAACTTTGTAAGCGAAATGGCAGACGCAGTCTTTGCAAAGGGACGCACACCTATCGTATGGGAAGGTTTTGCAAAAGAAGTAAATCATATGGTATCAAGAGATATCATTGTAATGAGCTGGGAGAATTTTTACCAGACAACACCATCGCTTCTTGAGGAAGGCTTCAACATAATCAACTGTACATGGAAACCTATGTACATTGTTGCACCGGTTATAATAAGAAGTACGCAGGATGTTTACGACTGGAACGTAAACAAATGGCGAGCAGTCCACCCCGAGTCACCATATCGTAATGAACCATACGAAGCTGCACCGACCAAGGCAATCCTCGGCGGCCAGCTACTTGCATGGGGCGACCAACTCACAATCGGATATCCCAGTCTTCAGGAAGCTATTGCAAAGGAGAGCCGACTGATTCAGGAGCGCGTTCCATATCTTGCACAGAACACATGGAACACCAATAAAGTCATGTCATACGAGGAGTTTGCCGACGCCAACGAACCAATAAATGGCAAACTGGAGAAGCTTCTTGCCCAGTGGAGTACTGATAATAAATAAGAAACCAGGTAATATCATATGATAATAGACACACACGTACATACATTTCCTGACAGCATAGCACCAAAAGCCATCGGGAAGTTGGAAAAAATATCAGGTATAAAGCCGGCAACAGACGGCACGGTGTCCGATACGATTAAATTCATGGGAAATATTGGCATTGATATGTTCATTAATCTGAACATTGCCACAGGAATCAACCAGCAAACAACGATAAACAACGTTGCCGCCGGGCTGAACAGCCAATACGAAAACACCTCGATGATATCGTTCGGCTCCGTTCACTATAAAAATCCGGAAGCTATAGACGAGCTTGCCCGCATAAAAGAATTGAACATCAAGGGCATCAAACTGCATCCGGATTATCAGGGATTTTTCATCAATGACAAAGAACTCTGGCCGGTTTACGATGCATGCGCGCAGCTTGGAATACCTGTTGTTTTTCACTCAGGTTGGGATTGTTACAGCCCGGATGTAGTACACGCCCCACCGGCTGAAGGCGCAAAAGTTGCCAAAAATTTCCCGAAGCTAAAAATGATACTCGCACATTTCGGCGGCCTTATGATGTGGGATGACGTGCTTGAACATCTTGCAGGACTTGAAAATGTTTATCTTGACACGGCAATGCTTGCGACACATTGCAAAGACGCTGGCACGATACACAAAATTCTCGGCAGGCATCCTTCTGAAAATATAATGCTTGGAAGCGACTGCCCTTGGGAAAATCCGGCAGAATCTGTTAAATATGTACTGGGGCTTCCTGTAAGCGACGACTACAAAGAGAAGATTCTCGGCAAAAACGCAATTAATTTCTATGGAATAGAAATTAAAAAATAAATATGGCAGGTGAAAAAAATGAGTAAACATTTCAAATTGATTCTTCCTGACGAAGGTGTTGAAGTCTACATGCCACGCGACACACAGACATGGGGCTACCGTTACGGACCGACAATCATGTGCAACGATGGAATAGCAGAAGCGTGGTTTGCGTCACCCGGTGATGCCTTCGAAGCAGACTGGTTTACGTACAGACGTTCAGAAGACGGCGGTAAAACATGGTCCTATGAAAAAGTGGTTATGGCTCCGACGCCTGACTCTATGGACTGGTTCTCTGTATGCGACCCGACGATAATCAAATACGGAGATTACTATTATATGGGATACACCTCTACCCTCTTTGCAGACGGCGGAGGCGTGTGCAACAATGGTTTTGTTGGCAGATCAAAATCTCCGACGGGTCCATTTGAAAAATGGACTGAAAATGGTTGGGGCGAGCATCGTACAGTAAATGGCAAAACATACGACTGGATCGGCAAGCCGGCTCCTATCTTGTATTTCGACGAAAACTGGCGCCAATGGGGCACAGGCGAGCTGTCATTTGTTGTAAAAGACGACGTCCTTTACATCTACTCAACATGGACAACAAAAAAGACTGACAACACTTTTTACAGTGTTACAAACGTTGCAACGGCTGACATCACAAGAGAAGACTGGCCAGCAACAATCAAGCCGCAAGGCGTTGCCTCAGTACGCTCATCAGGCAAAAACGACTCTTATGACATTGTTTTCTGCGAGGATCTCAATAAATTCATCGCATTGTCAACCGACCTGCGTTTTTCTGACGACAGCATGCTCGCTGTATACGAATCAGACGACGGTCTCAGATTCACAAGAGTAAACGAGATCAAAGTTAATACCAGTTTCTGGTGCCACAACTGCGGTATTTCAGGCGACTATCTGCACCATATCAAATCAGGCGATCTGATGTTACTCGGCTATGCATATGGTAATAGTTGGGGCAAATGGGGTACGCGAATCCACAGATATGACTTCACTCTGATGGACGAAGACTTCTATTCAGAGCGCGACCTTGATAACGTACACAGAGAAGTAAAGCTCTGGCCTCACGAAGAAACGCTGGACACATCATACATCTCAATGTACAAGCCACATTACATGCAACTTCACATCGGCGAGACTCAGGAAGCACAAATCAGAGCATACAACGTGTGCTACGAGACAACACCTGTGACGGATGCTGTTTTTTCAAATTACGATGATACAATTGTTTCAATTGAAAATAACATGGTGACCGGCCTCAAAGAAGGATACACATACGTAGATATCACAAAAGACGGACATTTCTGCCAGGCGCTGATATACGTACGCCCCGAAGGATTCGTGTTCAACGACCCCGACAAAAAGCTTGTCAGCTTCACGCCCATGCAAAAAACGTACAATCCAACCCTGTCCGGCAAAGAATTAAAACAGATCCGTGCCATGGCAAAGTATACAGACGGCAGTTGGAAAGAAATTTGTGAGCCAAATGAGAATATTATTTTTGAAAATCATAACGCTGACTTAATATCAGTCACAGAAAACGGTTTGATTTTCCCTAAAGGAATCACAGGAACAGCAACCGTTACAGCTAAGAGCGAAAACTTTAGCTTTGATGTAAAGGTTACCGTGACCCAATAAAACTTTTTGTAATTACATTTCTTTCTCATGCATAATATTTACTGATTGACGCAACAAAAGGTATTTATTGTGTATGAGAAATTTTGTTATTTTTCACCGTATAAAATCAAACAACCGCAAACTTAGGAGGCAATATGAAAAGAAAGACAGGAGTAGATTGTTTTACTTGCTAACAGCCCTTGGAATATCAGCAATAATAACAATCCCTATGTTCTTCATCTTAGCCTTGGCTCTTAGAGTAACATCGTTCCCGGAAGAATATCTCTCCCCTGCTCTTTTAATAACATCCGGCTCCAGCATTACCGTAGCAGCCTTCTATTCAACAGCATCAAGCAATACAAAAGGCTGGTTTAACGGCTCTATCGTAGGGTTTATATATATGCTGGCAGTTGTTATCATCAGATGGTGCTATGAAGGCGGCATATCAATAAATAAAGATACTGTAACAATGCTGCTGACAGGTCTTTTGATGGGATCGGTGTTCGGAATGGCAGGTCTTAACGCTTCTTCCCTGGTTGCAAAATATAAAAACCGCCGTAAGTAATTATATAGACTTCCTTTTATTGCGGCTTGACACTAGAAGAAGGATTATCATGACAATCGGGAAAACAGCCGCCACGAGGAATCCTTTTTTAAGATTGTCTCCAAATGAGCTGGAAACAGCGCTTATAATAGTAGGTCCGGCAGTGCAGCCCAGATCTCCTCCCAAGGCCAACAGTGCGAACATCATGCCGCCGCCTTTTGGGATACTGCCCGCAGCCAGACTTAATGTGCCCGGCCAAAAAATACCGCAGGCAAATCCACAAACAGAGCAGGCTATTAATGCTATCACAGGGTTTGGCACCAGCGAAATACATAAGTAGCTTACGGCACAAAGAAGTACACTTACAAACAAGTAACGGCGTAAATCAATTTTTTCGCTAAATTTTGCATATATAATTCGTGAAAATCCCATAAAAAGCGCAAATAACAACGGTCCCGTCAAATCTCCTACTACTTTTGAAACGCCAAGACCAGCTTCAACAAACGCAGACACCCACTGACAGATTCCCTGCTCTGCAGCACCGGAGCAAACCATCATCACAAGCATAAGCCAAAAAATTTTATTTCTGAAAAGGACCTTATATTCCATCTTTTCTCCGGATCCCTTTTCTTGATCCGGCATTGGCACAAACAGTAAATAAACAGTATTCAAAGCAGGGATAACTGCCCATATAAGAGACATATATTTCCAGTTTTCAATACCAAAAACGAAGAAGAATAGCGTAGACAGCAATACAGTAAGAACGTACCCCCAACAGTAAAATGAGTGGAGCAATGCCATGGTAGCAGATTTACGCTTTGTAGGACAAGCTTCTACGATGGGGCTAACCGTAACTTCTAACAAGCCGCCGCCTATCGCATATATTACTACAGATATAACAAGCCCCGTATACGCATTATCTATCATATCCGGCAAAAAAGCCAAACTGATAAGTCCTACAGCAGACATCACGTGAGCTAAGACAAGACTCAGACGTTGGCTTACGCGATCTGCTAATTTTGAGAAAATCAAATCAATAAAAAGCTGTATTCCAAAATTCAAAGTAACCAGAAATCCAACTTTTCCAAGGCTTACGCCGTATTGTGATCTGAACGTTAAAAATAAAAGAGGCGCAAAATTTAACGTAATTGCTTGAATAAAGCTACCGCAAAGGCAGGCTGTAATAGTATGTGTATAACTGTTTAGTTTATGAAAAGGTTTATTCGTCATTATAACTCACCACAATGCAAACATAGAATCACCCGGCATCCGAAGCTCGGATATACCGGGTGATTCTATCATTTAGTGGAGAAAATAACAATGAAATATTGTAAATGTTTTATTTATAAGCTCTGAGACTCTCAGCTTTAATGGAGGTACGTAATTTTTTCATTGCAATACTCTCAATTTGTCTTACTCTCTCTCTTGTGATACCAAGATCAGAACCTATCTCTTCTAACGTCTTCACATAGGAATCGCCTATTCCGTATCTGGACTTAATGATATATGCCTCTCTTGAATCCAATTTACCTAAAACCTCTTGAACCGTCTCTGACAGCAACGTTTTATTTGCCGCCTCATACACAGGATCACTACTATCTCCGTCTCTGATAAAATCGCCAAATTCGCTGTCGTCTTCTCCTGCTGTTGCATTTAAAGATAAAACGTTGCGATCTATAGATTTAAACAAATTATATTCTTTACGTGTTACGTTTGATTTTTTTTCGATTTCTTCAAAGGTAGGTTCGCGACCTGTCTCCTCTTGGAAATTACGTATACTTCTTGATATGCCAACGAACTTCTCACTCATATGGACAGGCACTCTGATAGCACTTTCGTTATCGTAAATATGGCGGATTATGCTTTGTTTTATCCACCAACTGGCATACGTACTAAAAGCGTATCCCTTGTCTACTTCAAATTTATCCACCGCACGCATGAGGCCGATGTTACCCGCCTGAACAAGATCCATAACCGGTTCTTGAGCGCGATATGATTTTTTGATACTGCGTGCATATTTAACAACGAGTCTCAAATTATGTTCAACTACAACGTCATATGCAACACGGTCACCTTGCTCAATACGTTTAAACAATTCAACAATTTGTTCATCACTCAGCAAATCATATTTAGAGATTTCTCTTAAATATTGCTTTAAAGCATCAGATTCCGAGTAATCATAAGACATTTCTGAATTATCTTGATATGAATTTTCAGCTAACATAATATCGTCCTCCCCATTTGTTGTTTACAGGAATATTATATTATGCGCGCAATTAAAAAATCATATGCAAGTAATAAAGTTTTCTACAAAAAAAATAAAGAATTTCTAAAGAATGTTGCGGAAAAATTACTGATTTATGTCATCTGCTACATTTTGAATATCGTTATCATGCAGTTCTATCTTTGCAACAGAGATCTCATACGCTGTTTTTTGCACAACGCTGCCATCGGGAAACTTCTTTTCGTATGTACGACTTTGCATTCTGCCTATTACCCTGACGTTCTCCCCGACCGTACGTTTACCGCAAAAGCGGGCATTACGCCCCCATGATATACATGGAATATAATCAGATTTGTTATATGAACGGTTAACAGCCAACAAAAAGTCTGTTATCTCACGGTTAAAAGGTGTAGTTCTGTACACCGGAGGTTTGCAAATAAAACCGTCTAATTCTATATAATTCTCATCCTTATCACGGGACTGTTCCTCACAGAATACTACGTCCTGAGCAAAAACAGATAAAATAAGTTTGGCACCGCCGCCTGTCTGACTTGCATTGTATGATCTGAATTGACCGGTTACTTCTACGTATCTGCCTATTTTATATTCTGAACAATCTGCAAGACGTTCTGACACGGTCACGGGAATAATATCACAGCTGTCACTTAATCTCTTGACTTTAATAAAGAAATAATAAAAGCCTTCACCGTATACTTCGTGTCCGAAAACCGGTTCGGCTGTAATAACGCCGGAAATTCTGGCAATATTCGTTGTGCATTGGCTGCCTATCATCACTCGTACCTCTTAATCTTGTAGCATTTAGTATATAAAATATCATCTGTATATTATACGAACATACTTTGCAATTTATGAACGTTCGACAATTATATTATATAAAGCTGTGAAAAACAAGAAAAAAATGGACAATATTTACCATTTTATACTTGATTTACGGTAAAAGGCATGCGTACCTCTGCCATATGAGGTCTATGGTCAGCTCCAATGATTGCGGGTATATCAGCATCTATAACCTCAATATCATGAGAAACAAAAATGTAATCAATTTTCACTTTCGGCTTATCAGACGGAAAGCTGAGCAAGGGCTGTTTGAACAAGTCTGCGGTGTCCTTCAATCTCGCTCTTATCGGTGCTAAAACAGGATTGTCCGGAGATACGTTAAAATCTCCCATAAGAATACACTTCTCATTTTCCAAATTATCCATAATAGTTTTTACTGCATTTTCCTGCTCGTCGGGATTAAGGCCAAAGTGTATTACATTAACCGTAAGGCCGTTGTCCAGCTTTGCTTTGAGAAGACATCTTGTTTCATAATAACCGTCATATTGTCTCGGAGGATCGGGAACGAGAATTGTCTGCGCTTGTACAATCGGGTTCTTAGACAGCAAAGCGTTTCCGTATGGATTCACTCCCGAAAATTTAATTGCCTGTGCAAAGTAGTGATAATCATAGCCGGCAAGCTCTGCTAAGATTTTAGCTTGATCCTGATAGTCCTCTTGCACGCCAACGTTTCTTATTTCATTTAATCCAACTATATCTGCGCCGTAATCTTTAATTATCCCGGCGATTAGTTCAAAGTCAATCTGCCTTGTTATGTAATTCAGGCAGTGTTGTGTGTTGTATACCATTATTTTCATGTTTGTTAATTCCTTTCCTTGTCAAATAAAGGGTCTAAGCTTTCGGGAGTTATACGCAGCAAAGCAAAGATCATATATATCGCAGTAGCTACCGCTAATATAACGGTAATGATAATTGTAGGTGTATCCCACCATGTTCCGCCGCCGAGAGTCGGCAATAAGAAACCACAAAAATCGTAAATTCCGTGAAGCAGAGCGCAAAGCCACACGTTTCTCGTCTTTAATAACACAACGGAGCACATACCTCCGATTAAAAAAGAATAGCCTACCTGCATTACGGTAGGTCCGATACCTGCTCCACCTAACAGATTCAATAAGTGGACAGCACCAAATATTGCAGAGCCGGCAATCGTAGTCCAAAAAATTTCTTTTGTAGTAGAGCGCTTTTTCTCAAGGAGTATCATAAAAAGTGTACCTCTGAATACACATTCTTCAAAAATTCCAATAAAAAGACATTCTAAAGTAAACCAGATAAGCCGTCCTGGTGTAGTAGATAGATACGCATTATTTGTTATAAGGGCAATAATCGGCAGATTGTTTATTACAACTAAGAAACAAGGTATTGAAAAAGCGAGCTGTCTGCCAAGTCCCTTTATATTATGAACTCTATATCCTAAATGAAGAACAATAATCAGTGCCGCTACAGAGCCTATGCCCCTGGTCAGTGTTTTCTTAATTAATTCGTTTAACTGCTCATCTACTGCAAATTCTATTGGATAATTCTCCAAAAAAATCATTATTGCAGCACCTGCAAACAGAGCAATCATCGCTATATTACGGTTAATTTTTTTCACAGTTACTCTTCCTCTCACGACTCATTAACTAACTTGCCTGTAATATGTTCCGGAATCAATTCGTAACAAACCGTGGCGTTCCCGCACTTTTGTATCTCACTGTCAATATATTCACTGTCAGAGGTAAATTTGAGACTGAGCTTGCGGCATATTTTCATTGCTTCTTCAAAGCTTTCTACAATTTGTATTTTGCCAAAGATAATTACACTGCTGATATTAAGGGCCCATTCGCCTTCGTTACGGTAACCTTCGTCCATCACGCAGAAGGAAACCTTATTATTTACCGCAATAGCATCATTTTTGTGTCCTTTCTTGCCACTGTGAAAATATAACCTTCCGTTTTCTTCGTTATACCAAAAATTTACAGGAAGACCATAAGGATAGCCGTTGTCGCCTAAAACCGACAGGACTCCCCGTTTTTCTTTTTTTAGTATTTCTACTATTCTAAAAGTTGGTAAACTTTGCTTTTTTCTTGTTAATTGCCTGAACATCAGCCTGTTATCTTTCTCTAACGTTTAATACTACTTTTACATTATAACATCTGCCAAAATAAAATTAAAGTTTTTCCTTTATACTCCGGAGCTTTGTAGGATTATCTGCAAATCATTAGTTATTTCAATTCCCACAACACCGTATTTTCTTTGTTCTTCTTCGGAGTAATACTCCATCATGTCAGAAGCCGAGGCCGAAGCTACATCTTTACTCGTATAACCGCACTTCAGAAGCGGCAGGGTATCGTATAACTGTTGAAAAGTATCGAATACGTGCAACTTTAAAACGGTTGTTCTAATCGTCCTTCCGTCTTCAGTATTAGTGAAAATAATTACGTCTCCCGGTTTTATTTTCCGTCTTTTCTCATCGAGTAATCTAAGTTCTATCGTCTTAATGCCTCTTTTTATCATTTCGAAAGGTTTGGGATTTAACTTCATGTTATGTATCGTATTTTTATCGGACGACAAAAGGACAACACTTTCCACGTGTCCCGTATGAGGAAACATGTCAACCGTTTCAACAACGTTTACTCTATATCCGGCGGCGGTAAGATATTTCACGTCACGCGCCATCGTAGAAGGATTACAGGAAACGTAGACAATGCGTTTTGCGTTTGTAGCAATAACTGTATCAAGAAGTTTCTCGTCAAGACCGCTTCGCGGCGGATCTACGATAACTGCATCAGGAAGTCTTCCCTCCCGTGAAATAATTTGCGGCGTTATGTCTGTTGCATCTCCTGCAAAGAAGCGGCAATCCTCAAGTTGGTTTATACGTGCATTTTCTTCTGCATTTAATACGGCTTCCGGAACGTATTCCACACCTATAAGGCTAAAATCGCCTCCCGGATTATCTGCTATAAAGCGCTTTTTGACGTAAATGCCTATGGTACCGGTGCCGCAGAACAGATCATACAGCATTTCACCGTTTTTTATATCTACCAAGTTATATACCTTGTCATACAGTACTTTTGTCTGAGAAGGGTTAATTTGGAAAAAAGACTGGGGAGACACTATAAAACGGCAATCTCCAACGACTGCTTCTATACATTTCTTACCGTAAATCAGTTGAAACTGCTCACCTAATACCACATTCGTGTTTTTATTGTTAATATTTATATACACGGACGAGACAATCGGGCATGCAGTACGGATACGTTGTATCAGTTCATCTGCAAAGGGAATCTTCTTGCCATTTATAATCACGATTACGCATACGTCAGCCGCGGCAAAACGAATCATTAAATTTCTAAGCAGTCCTTTTGAGGTTTTCTCATCATATACAGACAGATTCTTTTCGTTTGCAAAATCTGATACTGCCTGTCGGATAGCTTTAGCGTCAGAAGTCTCTATAATGCAGTCGGTAAGCTCTACTACACGGTGAGAATTAGCAGCGTAAAAGCCGCAAAATATTTCGTCGCTTTCTTTTTTTCCAAAAACGTAAGTATATTTATTTCTGTATCCCGTCGGGTTTTCCATAAAAGCTGTAGGCGTAAATTGTGTGCAAGACGTATCTATCTTTCCGATACGTTCCACACAGTCGCGTACGTATTGATTTTTAAACGAAATCTGGCTTTGATATTCCCAATGGCAAAAACAGCAACCTCCGCATTTAGGATAAGCTCCGCAAGCAGGTTTTTGTAGTCGTTCAGGCGAGCGTACGATTATTTCCAGCAGCTTTCCAATTGCGTAGCTCTTTGTAGTCTTTATGATACGAGCTGTTATTTTCTCTCCGGGAAGTGCTCCGTATGTAAAAACGACAAATCCGTCAACGCGGCCAATTCCCATTCCCTCTTGCGTAACACTGCTTATATCTATTGTATAATCTTGATTCTTTACTAACATTTTATCACCGATAAAAATTATAATATGCATTCATATTTCCTGCAAGGTTTGAATATCTTTATTCTGTAATTAAATTTTAGAGGGTAATAATATGCCGGATACAGCTACTCAGGATGTTTTTATCAAAAACAGAGAAAATATCAAAATAACCGGTGTGCTTGACGTCAGGAGTTTTGATGACGTTTTTGTAGATTTGGATACGGATAAAGGCCGTATGCTGATTCGCGGTGAAGGCCTTAAGATTGGTTCGCTTAGCCTGGAACAACATGAACTGTACATCGTCGGTTACATATATGGTTGCGAGTACGAGGATATACCGAAAAACAAAAAGAGCATGCTCTCAAGGATTTTCAGATAGGTGATGTTTTATGCCGGACCTCTTTCACACCTTATTTGTTTTCCTTTGTATGGCAGTAGTCGGTATGGCAATCGGCGTATTCTTTGATATTTTCAGAGCAATGCGCCTTGCCTACAGGCCTGTGCTGTTAAAACATAAAATATTCGATAAAATATCAACGCAGATTGGAGATATTTTGTTTGTGATTCTCTCCGCATGCCTTTTCCTGCTTTCTGTTTATCTGGTAAATGACGGATATATTGCAGGATACGTCGTTTTAGGAACGTTAGTAGGCTTAGGTGTATATGCCTTTTTACTGAACAAACCGGTAGTGATTATATTTAAATACATTTTTTCCATTTTCTACTATATTTTCAAGGTTATTTCCGTAACGTTTAAAAAAATTTTTTCATACCATAAATCGAAATGATTTTTTCACGGAGGTTTATGATGAATAACAGAAAATGTAATTGTTCTTCCGATTTGTTAAACACAAATATAAATGACGTTACAGACAATTACAATATCTACGGTCAGCCCGCTTTCGGCGAGCTTGCTTCTATTTTCGTCAATTTTCAACCGGATAATCCTGACACCTACACGTTTTGTGAAGGTCTGGAAAACGGTACAATATATCCTTCCCTTAACAAGCCCTATATAAGCAAAAATTGTAAGCAGGAGGTTTGTCATGAATAAAGATACTCTTATGCGTGAAATCATGGCCCTTGATTTTGCATTAGCAGACCTTAAGCTTTACCTTGATACTCATCCGAACGATGAGAAAACCATCGAGCTTTATAACAAGGTGGCCGCAAAGGGCAAAGAACTTTTCAACACGTATCAATCGCTTTACGGTCCTTTGATTGCCGAAACGTATACAGGCTCTGTCGGGTCCTGGGACTGGATCGAGTCCCCCTGGCCCTGGAACAAAAAGGAGGTGTAATCATGTGGTTATATGAAAAAAAGCTTCAATTTCCCATTAATATTAAACGCCCTGATCCTCGCATGGCAAAACTTATTATCACAGCATACGGTGGTGCAGACGGCGAGTTAGGCGCAGCCGTAAGATATTTAAGTCAACGCTTTTCCATGCCGACAGACGTAACGAAATCTATTGCAAACGATATAGGCTCTGAAGAGCTTGGCCATCTTGAAATGGTTGGTACAATTTGTCATCAACTTCTTGACGGCGCCGATTGCCAGATGCTCATAGATGCAGGTTATTCCAGCGCATACGTTGAACATGGTCTTGGTGTATATCCGCAGGATGCAAACGGTGTACCCTTCAGTGCAGCCGCACTGCAATCAAAGGGAGACCCAATCGTTGATCTTACAGAAGACCTTGCCGCAGAACAAAAAGCAAAGAAGATGTATGAGAACTTAATTGATCTTACAGATGATCCCGACGTAAGAGAACCTTTGAGATTCCTTCGAGCAAGAGAAATTGTGCATTTCCAGCGCTTTGGTGAAGCACTTGAGATTGTTAAAGGTTTGCGAGACGAGAAGAAAATATTTTACTAAATAACCCGGTTGGTTTTTTATAATATGCTTTCTGTCAAGCAGACAGGTTAAATGTTTATAACAAAGTTCCTATAAAACGGCCGCATATAGTATGCGGCCTGATTTCATAATAGTAACATTCCTCTATCGTGCATAATTCTCTTTTTTTACTTATTAGAAGCTTCCCACTCTTCTTCTGTCATTATAATTCTGCGCGGTTTACTTCCTTCAGCAGAAGAAATCAAGCCACGTTCTTCTAAAGTGTCAATAATGCGGGATGCTCTGGAATAGCCTAACCTTAACTTCCTCTGTAAAAACGAAGCAGAGATCTGGTTATATTCGAAGGCAATCTGCGCCGCTTGTTCTATAAGCTCACTGTCCGCATCTCCGCCTTCGTCCATATCATCATCTGCGCCATCTATACCGCTGTTGTGACCGTTACCGCCTGCCTTCTTACGTGCCACTTCTTGTTCAATGGACTTTTCGATTTCATCATCATAAGTAACCTCTCCCCAGGACTCTTTAACAAAAGAAACAAGCTTTTCAATCTCGCCATCAGAAACAAATGCGCCTTGCACTCTAAGTGGCTTTTGCTTTCCGATAGGATGGAACAGCATATCGCCTCTGCCAAGAAGCTTCTCTGCTCCGCCGCCGTCAAGAATAGTACGTGAATCTACCTGAGACGTAACTGCAAAAGCAATTCTGGAAGGAATATTTGCTTTAATCAAGCCTGTAATAACGTCAACGGAAGGTCGCTGAGTTGCTATAATCAAGTGAACTCCGGCCGCTCTCGCCTTCTGTGCCAATCTGATTATAGATTCCTCTATTTCCTTTGCAGCCGTCATCATAAGGTCAGCAAGCTCATCAATAATAATAACAATTTGCGGCATATGAGCAATAGTCTTATCTCTCTTAGCAAGCTCATTATATGAATTAAGATCTCTGACTCCGTGCTGTGAAAAGGCAGAATATCTTTGCTCCATCTCGCCAACTGCCCATGCTAATGCGCCGGCAGCTTTACGCGGATCTGTCACAACAGGTACAAGTAAGTGAGGTATTCCGTTATAAACTCCTAATTCTACAATTTTGGGATCAACAAGAATAAGCTTTACGTCATCCGGACCGGATTTGTACAAAAGACTGGCAATAATAGTATTTATACATACACTCTTACCGGATCCTGTAGCTCCGGCTATAAGAAGATGCGGCATTTTTCCAATGTCGGCTATAATATTTTTACCGGCGATATCTTTTCCGATTGCAAACGTAAGATTGGATTTGGATTCGCTGAAGTCTTTACTGTCAATAACGTCACGAAGATAAACCATCTCAACCGTCTTGTTAGGAACTTCAATACCGACAGCTTCTTTACCCGGTATCGGAGCTTCCATACGTACTCCGGCTGCAGCAAGATTAAGTGCGATATCATCAGACAACGATACTATTTTACTTACCTTAACTCCGGGATTCGGTTGAAGCTCATAGCGGGTAACAGCAGGTCCGCGCATAACACCGACAATCTTTGCACCCACACCAAAGCTTGACAAAGTGTCAACAAGCCTCTTAGCCCTTTGATTCTGCTCTTGTTCAAGCACGTCAAGATCAATTCCCTTGCCGGCACGTGGCTGGGAAAGAAGCTCAACAGACGGTCTTATATATTTTGGGTTTTTCTTAGTTATTTTTTTTTTTGAAACATCGTCAGATGCTTCCTCGTTGCTTTTTCCGAATAATTTATCCAGTTTTGCAGGATTGTTATGCACCTGATCATCATATCTTTTTCTAACGAAGCGATTGGGAGTAGCCGCCGTATGATAAGAACTCTCTCTTGCAAGAGGAATCGTCTGACGTTCCGAAGCGTCCTGCGACTGAACTACTGCCGGGGCATCGTCATCCATAGGAGCCGGAATATCTTGCACAGTCGGATCATTATCAACCTCATTGAAAACGGAATCTATCCTCTCTGTCTGCGGTTTAGAATTCTGAACTGAACTGCGAACCGGTGTGAAAGTAGCCGGAGCATCACTTTCCGGAATCTCGCCAAAGACTCTGCGTCTTCTCATTGGCTTCGAGTCACGTGACTCCGATATGCGCTTATCTATTTCCAAAGATAAATTAACTGAGAACTCATCTATTTCATCCGGCGTAGCCGTTTCATTTTCTTTGTATATGCCGGATTCCTCTGCTGTCTTAATCGGCTCCGGAGCATTGGTTTCCGCTACGCGATTGCTGCGTTCTGCAAGATTGCGAGCTTTATTCTTATCATAAATATTTCTGATACTGTCAGCGGTCTTCTCGTCATATCCCGGACCGGGTGCAGGAGGCATCGTTCTATGTGTCTCTATAGAAGAAGGCTCTTTGCTCTTGGGCTTAATATCTTCTTTATCCTCGAACGTGGGTATGCTGTATGTCTTAGAAGAGGATGATACGGAATAAGATCTCTGCACCGTATTCGGCACTGTCTCCTTTTGAACAGGAGCTGTGTAGGAGGAATATGTATTTACCTCAGCAGCTTTAGCCGGCTGTCTGTCTCTGTTTGCACCGTAGAGAGAACCCGTACGCTTAGACTCTTTATCAACTTCCTGACCTTTATTTACCGTATCATTCTTGCTCGCATTCTTCTTATCTTCAACGACAGAAAGTACATACTCGATTCCGAGCACAAGAACCAGATACGCTATAAAAAGTAAAATGAAAGTCAAAATAATGCTAAAATCACGCAAAAGCTTTAGTAATAATGCTAAAATCAGCACTATCATCATAGAATACATATGGTTTTTGAAGAAATTTTTAATAATATTCATCCTAAGTAAGCACCCCTTTACATACATAACGAAGTATACCATACGGGTTAAAACAATGCAATTGACTTTTTAGGTAAGACATCGCCTCTATTGTAGGATTACAATACATGTGTTACATTGAACCTAGAAAAAAATAGCGAAGTTCCATTTCTTATGTTATCTTTAAATTGGAAAATAAAAAACTATAGAAAGGAACTCCACTATGAATAAGATAACACAAGTTATGCACTT
>JAFWZX010000006.1 GCA_017517275.1 Clostridia bacterium | reverse complement strand
TTGGGACATTTTCGCTAATGGTTGACACACAGAATAACCTAATTTTCCACTTTCTTATTCAATTTATTAATGCTATAATTAAGCAACTTATACTAAAAAATTGAGGGTGTTTTTATGAAAAGAATTATAATTCTTGTTTTAGTGTTATTGCTGATAGTTTGCATAACTACAGCGGTATCGTCCTGCGGATGCAGTAAAAAAGTCCCCAAATCTCTTAAAATACTTGCGATCGGCAACAGCTTCTCGGTAGATGCAATGCAGTATCTGTATCAGATAGCAGAATCGGCCGGAGTTAAAGAAATTGTTCTTGGCAATCTTTATATTGGCGGATGTAGTCTGGAGCGTCATTTGAAAAATGCTAAAGAAGGTATATGCGATTATAAATACTATAAAAACACTAACGGTGAATGGACAACTACTGAGTATTTCTCTATTGACGAAGGTATCAAGGATGAAGATTGGGATGTAATCACGATGCAACAAAGCAGCGGAGTATCCGGTATTCCTGAGTCTTATGAGAATACGCTTACAGAACTTATTGATTTTGTAAACAAAGAAAAAACAAACGGAAATGCCAAACTTTTCTGGCATATGACATGGGCATATCAGCAAGACAGCACACACGCTTCTTTCCCGAAATACAACAGCGATCAGATTCAAATGTATAATATGATCGTAAAAACAGTTCAGGAAAACGTTATGGTGTTAGATGAAATCGATGGTATCATCCCAAACGCTACATCGATACAGAATGCAAGAACAAGCTTCCTTGGAGATACTTTAACACGCGACGGATATCATCTTGACAAGGAAATCGGACGATATATCGCAGGTCTTTGCTATTTTGCCGCAATAACCGGAGCTGACGTTTCAGATATTGAATACGTTCCAACTGACAATATATCTGAAAAAATGAGAAAACTGGCAACTTCGTCAGTTATGGACGCCGTAGAAAAACCTTATGAGATTACACCATCTAAATACAAAAAGTAGAATTTAAGGTAAAATACCATCAAGTGTTTCTCACTGAAAAAGGAGCACCCGCTGGGGGAGCTCCTTTTTTTACGTCTGATATTAACTATTCTTATTCGCCGCAGTAGTCCGGCACAATATGTCCTACACCGTCTAAAATAATACGAGGGCAATACGGATACTGGTTCATCGTCTGCCTTGTAGTAACTCCCGATAAAACGAGAACAGTATCAAGTCCGCTTTCGATACCGGCGATAATATCCGTATCCATTCTGTCTCCGACTATAACAGCATCCTGAGAATGTACACCCAGCATCTGAAGACCCGTTCTCATCATAAGCGGGTTAGGCTTTCCTACGTAATATGCAGCCTTGCCGGTTGCAATCTCAACAGGAGTAACCAAAGCTCTGCAGGCCGGAACTATACCCTGCTCCAAAGGCGCGGTTAAGTCAGTATTTGTGCCAATTAATTTTGCTCCGTTAGAAACAAGACGCACAGCTCTGCAAAGGCTGTCATAATTATAATTTTGAGTCTCACCGATAATAACGTAATCCGGATCAATATTATTCGTTGTAACACCAACGTCATGCAGTGCATTCAAAAGGCCGGGCTCACCTATTACGTATGCACTGGCTCCCGGCTTCTGGCTGCTTATGAACTTAGCCGTTGCAAGAGCACTTGTGTAAAAATGGCTCTCATCTACGTCCAGACCCATCCGCGACAATTTGAGTTGAAGTTCTCTCGGAGTAGCACCGCTTCCATTTGTTAAAAATAAAAACTTTTTATTTTCCCTGTAAAGCCAATCAACAAATTCCTTTACACCGGGCAGTAGCCTGTTTCCATGGTAAAGAACACCATCCATATCACATATAAAGCCTTGTTTTTGTCTTAAACTTTGTATAGCAATGCACTCCCCTGCTTGAAAATTTTATATATCAAATACAATCGAATTATAAATGACATCACGTTTTTTTTCAATAGCTACAACTAAAAGCAAAAAAACATATAATATTCATTTCAAAAAAATGTTGTACTTTTCCCCTTTCGGTGTTATTATAGCGAAGCGACATTTTGAATGTAGCATGTGCCTGTAGCTCAGCAGGATAGAGCAACGGCCTTCTAAGCCGTCGGTCGGGGGTTCGAATCCCTTCAGGTACGTTTTTTTTATACCCTTTATCAAACTATGATTCTGAATCATCTGGAGTGTTTCACATGTCTGCGAACAATACATACGATATTATTGTTATTGGAGCAGGACCCGCCGGTTCAACTTTTTGTCGCTTGATTGATGCCAGATACAAGGTTTTACTAATCGGTAAGGCTGATTCTAAACCATGCGGCGGCCTTCTGTCCCCTGATGCTCAATACGAGCTTGCGAGATATAATCTAACTCTTCCAAAAGACGTCTTAGTCGACCCTCAAATCTTTGCAGTAAAGACAATCGACCTTAACTCGTCCAGGCAAAGGTATTATCCTCGTTCCTACCTTAATATGGATAGATCCAAATTCGATAATTGGCTGATTAGTATGATAGGATCTAACGTAACTATTGCCACGGCCGTCTGCCGTAGAGTAGATGAATCAGATGGAAAGTATAAAGTGTTCTATACAGAAGAAGGATTGGATAAAGTCGCCTATGCTACATACGTTGTAGATGCTTGCGGAGCCGGGTCCTTTCTTCGAAAAAAGATCTTCAAGAAGAAAATACGTAAATATCTGGCAATACAGCAAACGTTTGAAGCAACAGAACACAGCCCTTTTTACTCCTGTATTTTCGATAAAAAAACCACAGACTGCTGCGCCTGGATAATTTCAAAAGACAATACAATGATATACGGCGGCGCCTTTCCTATGAAGCAAGCGCGAGCAAAATTCGAAGAACAGAA
>JAFWZX010000005.1 GCA_017517275.1 Clostridia bacterium | reverse complement strand
TTGTGCTCGACCCGTGATGTGCTACTTTCAGCACGTCACTATCAAGATTATATCCCCCTTGAAGCATTTCCTCCTCAGATTGTATCTGACAATCTCCGGTGAAAAGGAATGACGTATCCATATAATCAAATTTTAATACAATCGAGTAATTGTTCATATCCTCGTATGTATCAGACATAGGTGCAAGAATTGTAAAATATGCATCTCCAAATAAGTAAACGTCTCCGGGAAAGGGTCTATGTACAGGCGTATTTTTTTCTTCAATTGCAGCAGTCAAAAGTTCATATTCCTTAGTATCATTGTCAATATCAGGCATGATTATATTACGGACAACGACAGTCTCCATGACTTCATTCATTCCGCCCATATGGTCGCTGTGAGGATGCGTTATTATTACGTACTTAAACGAATCCACACCAAATAAATCAATATATGAATTGAGAACGTGATAGTATTCATCCTCTCCCGAATCAATAAGCATGTACTCTCCGCCACACTGAATCAAGCTGCAATCTCCCTGTCCTACATCTATATAGCAAACAGAAAAAGGAGCCAGCTTATAAGCCTTAACATCAGCCGGTTTAAAATAAAAGTCATTCTTGCAGCTACTTATACATATAATCGTTAGTATTGCCAACATTAAGAAGAAAAGCTTAGAAAGTCTCCGATATTTTTGCTTTATCATAATTCATCCTCCTCATCTCCTTTATTGTGTGACCTCTGTTTATTTTAAGTCTTATATTGTCCTTTATTTCCATTATTAGCCTTATAAGATCCTTATGTACACATTGTGCGGAAAGGTTTATGTTATTGCGTCGCAAAATATCAAAAGCATCGTTTATTCCTCTATTATCCATAAAAGCACTTTTGATTGATGATGTAATATTCAGAGACATCATACGGTCTACACCCATATCATCTTCTAGATATGCTGCCAGCGTCAGACAATCAAAATCCATCCACACTGCTCTGCTGTCGTCATAGTCAAATATTGTCTCTGCAGAAGACGGAATATAAAAGGGTTTGTCTGCTTGTACGGTCAACAGCCGGAAATATTCTTTATTAGGAACGTACTTACCGTTTTTTTTACACATAAGATTATCCAAAACGAGCAAATCATTATAGACAATAAAGTTCACGTCACGAAAGAGATGATAATGATCTATGATTTTCAGTAATTGATGTGTTTGGAGCTCTCTTCCCTGAGAATTCAGGTTATACACTCTAAGCACAACTTCAATCGGTACAATTCCGTTTATGTTCGTCATCGCGCAGCAGCAGCTGTAAGCAAAAGATACAGAATCATAAATCGCTTCATCTTCCGGTTTGTATATATCCTTGACATACTGTATAAAATCCTGCGTAACTGCAATAAAATATTCGTTATCACGATTTACGCCAATATATACAATTCCCCATTCCAACCATTTTTCATATAATATCGGAACAACGCAATCGTCATTACAGTTTTCATACTCGTCGTCGAACACTCCGTACCGATCGGGATAATCACCAAGTTCGCAGGCCTGTACAACACTGTCCGGTAATGATACAAGGTTATAGTATTCATGGGAAAATGACGCTAATACAATAGCTTCAAACATTGCCTTGTCAGTCAGAGCATCGCAAAGATAAAGAATAAGAATATCATGAGTTTTCTGAGTGATTGAGTATTCTATCTCAATCATATCTCCACGATAACTGCTGATTTTTTCATATAATTTATATAATTCTTTATTATCCCTGACACTTAAAACATCTTTCAATCTTACCATACGGCATACCACCTTTGAGCATAGTTGTTACTGGTCTTCAAGGCGGCTGCGTTGTTAGAAAAAATGATTGCCATAGAAGGTAGCGGTATGATACATTTATTTTATTTCGAAAGCAAGAAAACTTTTATTTCCCGGGAAATAATCACAAAAATATAAGGAGCCGTAACAGACTATTACAGCTCCATTCCATTTAGTGTATCACTTATTTTGGTTATACACCGCAGATTCCTTTCACTACCATATTGTCAGGTGTAGTATCATATATATCTAAGGCAGTATTAGCTATAACGTTAACTTCACTCTCTGTTAATTCAGAACATAATACTGTTATTTCCAGTGAATTATCACTTGTAATACAAACAAATGCATCCTCATATCCTCTTGTAAGAATGGATGTACGTATAGCGTTGCAAATCTGCTGCGTCTCTGAATCCATTTCTCCGCTTGCGACTCTTAATCCGGCAAAATATTCATCTATATCTGCAACAGCCTCTACTCCTACCGGAAGCACAGAATTATTATCTGAATTATCCCCCGTGCCTGCCTGTTCGTTATCCTCTTGATTGTTTACCTGACCGTTTGTCTGAATATCTGACGGGTCTTTGTCTGTTGAAGAAGGATTACCGCCAACTGTCTGCACCACAGCAAAAACGAGTAACACTACGCAGCAAACCAGAATAAACACGGCCTTTTTGTTTTTATTTAAAAATCCTAAAACATTCTTACTTTTTTCCATAACAAACACCTCCTGATTATTTATTAAATACTATGCCTGATACAGAGAAAATATAACTTAAGAACATACGAATATTTCACAATTTTCCAAAGCATATGCACTTTTTACAGCATTAATGATTTTTTCCCTTACTACGTTTGTTTCCGCACCTTTAGCGCATATTGCCACGCCTGTTATTCTTGGCATTTTATTGCTGATTACTACAATAGATTCATTTCCGTCTTTATCTTTTACGACTACGAAATCCTTTATGATCGAAGATGACGTAGTATCACGCGATCCGCCATTACTGTCTTTTTCTGTAATATTTTCTTGTTTCTCGCTTTTATTTTCAGCAGGAATAACATCATTAACGCTATCTATGTATACGATTACGTTTACATCTGATACCCCTTCTATTTTACTTACAAAATTTTCTATTTGTTTTTCATAATATGAGATAAAAAAAACTCCTTCATAATCGTATTGGTCTGCATCAGATTCAAAAGCTTTATTTGTCCCCTCATACTTTTCCGGCTGATTGTCTTCCGTCTGATTGCCCGGAGCTATTTTTCCTATTACCATTATCACTAACCCTAAAACAAGACACAATATCTCTTTTAAATACTTACGTAAATATTTCACTATTTTTTTATCCATTTTATTGCTCCTTTATATCCAGAATATGTATTTTATTAAGTTCAATTTTCAGATATCCTGACACAATCGCACGTATCTCTTCTTTATATGAAGTGTCTTCCGGATTCTTATTCGTCTCAGTATGAATTCCGTTGATATCTATTATTATCTGCTGTATCTGATTCTTATCACCTTGAATAATAGAGTTATCATCTTTCACAGGCGAAACGTAACAATAAACGGTTGTAATCTTGCCAAAATCCGGAGAATCTATGTTATCATTGACGTATACAGTGCATCTATCACAGTAATACTTGCTGTTGTCATTGATGTATTCTTTAATAATATCTGAAACAGTCGCTGTATAATTCTCTATAATCATACCTCCGGCCTGACCTTCAATATTTTGATTTTTACTGTATTCACTTGTAAACAGCATGCGAGCTTCGCTTAACAGATCCTTATCGGAAATTAACGATACGGGCGCAATAAGAACTGATGCAAATATAAATCCGAAGAGTAATACCGCTGTTTTTTTTAAATTTCCTGCAGGAAGAATACATGAACACACGGTGAGAATTAAAGATGCTGCTATCAGCTTTACAATCCATTGATTCATGCTGCCTCCTTAACCAATCGTTATTTTTACTAACATTGATACGTTCATAACTGCCATTACGGATATTAAAATAATAATTCCACCTATCATTGTAAAAGCGTCAGCTACACTGTTTGCAACCGTGTGTAAGCCGCTGTTGTCTACCGGTTTTATCACTGTCCCACAAAGTCTATATAACAAAACGTATGATGCTATTCTAATTATGGGTGTGATTATTATGCCCATTAACGTAGTTGTCGCCGTTATTCCCATAGTACTTTTCATCACGTTTATACCGGCAAACGTCATATCTGCGCTTTCAGACAGATAACGTCCTACCACAGGTACCATACTTCCGGTATATTTTAAAGTTCTGCCTAACAAAGATTGTTTTGCACCGTCTAACGCTCCGCATAATAATGATACAACAGAAAAAACAATCATCATTGTTCCAAGACCCCATGTAAAAAAACTTTTTACTGTATTTTTTACTCCGTCGACGTTAAACTTGTTTGAAATAGAACTGCAGAAGCTTAACGCAACGTAAATAAGGACAAGAGGAAAAAATACTTTATTCAATAAGGTTATTATTATTTCTGTAAGCAAAAAGAAGACTACTTGCGAAGTAGATTCTTTTCCTAAGTTCATGGTTGCAAGTGCCGGTACAGAAGCTGTAAGCGTTGCTTGTACTTCTCCAACAGTTTCTTTGGCGTTATTTACCACAACGGATAAATCAGAAAGTAAAGGGGCAGAACCTATGCTTAATACAGCCAGTGTGGCAATTTCCTTGATTTCATTATTATCGCCTATTACAGAAGTAAGTAATATACTTATGTATGCCATAGCTACAACGCATACAATTGTTGGATAATTATTTGCTAATTCATGTAATAACTGTTTTATAATTTCTTCCATCTTCTTTTCCTTTTACTGTATAAATGAAATAATCGTTGTGATCAGAGTTACACAAGTCGGTAATATCAAGACTATCAGATAAACTCGTCCGCACATATCAATTTTTTGCGCCATTCCTATCTCACCTGAATCCATGCAAATCCCCCTTGCAAATTCCAAAATGTAAACTGATGCTATTATTTTAAATAACAAGCTTATCTGTTCATTATCCAATCCGGTTTTATCAATAATATCTTTCCCTGCATCAAAGAAAACGTCAAGAGACATTGCTATGTAAGTAAAAATAACTACTGTAACTGCTATTAGTACAACTGCACCCATTTCCGGTTTCAGCGACTTGACCAACAAAACAATTAAAACAGCTGCGATACAGAAAGCGGATATTTTTAGTACTTCTTCCATGTAATCACCTTTTATATTATCGTTTGAAAAATCGCTCAAGTATTTCAAACAAATCTGCGATTTCACCGGACAATATCAACAATACAGCTATCATACCGGCAATTATTATCATCGTTCCCTGTTCATCTCTGCCGCTTTTTGAAAGCAAAAGATTCAATATTGCCACCACAATTCCGATTCCTGCAATTTTAAATATTAAATCAATATTCATTAACATCCTCTTTTATATAATTAATATTATAAGCAACACGGCGCAAATCATTGACGTCCTCATAGCCATTTTTCCGTCTTTTTTTGTTTTTTCATCTGCTTTTTTTTCGATTTTATCTAAATTATCCATTATCGTTTTTAATCCTTCTGATTGTCTTTCCTTATCTGCAAGAGACAGACAATTACCGATCTGCGAAATGTATTCTTTTTCCTCATTCTTTATGTAATCATTTTCTGCATAAAAGTCTGTAAGGCACGTCTCCCATGCCTCATTTATATTTTGCTTGTTGCAGTAAATCATTTCCGAAACGGAAGAAAACGGTTGCGGCACATTTGCTTGTTTGTATATTTCATCCGCACATTTTGACAAAACGTCTTCAAGATATGCATTTTCTATTATTATTTTATTATCTATATAAGCAAGAGCTTTGTTTATGTAGTTAATTACCTCCGTTCTTTTTCTCATGTCATCTTTAATATGCTTTCCAAACAGGTAGCCTGATATTAAAATCATAATTGCGCCTATAATTTTCAACGTAATCATGTCGTACCACCTCTGACTTCTTCAATTGTTGCCGGGCCGTGTCTGTTACTTAGGGTTATATATCGTTCAAAAACGCCGTTTCTAATCATTTCTTTTATTTCTTGTCTAACCTGCATATCATCAAAGCTATATCCGTGAGCGGTGGCTATTATTCTGACCCCTGCGTTCATTGCACAAGAAATAACATCAGCGTCTCCGCTTCCGCCTATCTCATCTGTTATAATTATTTTGGGCGCCATGGTACGTATCATCATCAATATCCCTTTGTCTTTTGGACATGAATCATAAACATCCGTCATTAGTCCAACATCATTTGTAGGAATACCTTGATAGCAGGCCGCAATCTCTGACCTTTCATCGATGAGTCCGACGTTCACCCCTGCAAAATCCGGTTCTTCGTTACCGGTACCTAATATTCTTGCAATATCACGTATTATTGTTGTCTTACCGCAAACCGGCGGAGAAATGATTAAAGTATTATATACGTCATATCTGTTTCTGATAATATGTCGCAGTATTTTAAGGGAGCAGTTTTTGATTTCTCTTGATATTCTGATATTAAGACTCGATACTTCATATATCGCTCCATCCGGTAATATTTTGCCTGCTATACCTACCCGATGCCCCCCTGGGAGAGTGACAAATCCACATTTAATATCTTCCTTAAATGCATATAAAGAATTGCGGCATATTCGAGTGAAAATGCTGTTTATTTCGTACTTAGTTGGTCTATAGGCCTTTTCAGCCGACGCTTTAAGTCCTGATGAGGAAACGTAATAATTAGTATTCCGGCAACTTACACTAAGAGGCAATCCTGCCCGGATTCTTATTTCTCCGGCACTCTCTAACATATCAGGATTAGATTGAAAAAAATTGTATACTATATCGGCACAATTACCGCCTAACCTGTCCGTAATCTCATTTTTAAAAGAATTGAGCTTCATAAAAAAACCTCCCGAACATATTTATTAAAATATATTCGGGAGATTGATTTGTTATGTTATTAAATTACAATTTAATATAGTGTTTCCCACAACTCGTTTGCTTTTGTTTCCAAGTTTCCGAAGGCATCTTCCAAGCTTCTCGCTCCTGCAAAAATCTGCTGGAATATGTTAATCATATTTTGATGTGAGAAAAGATTTGAAATGTCAATCGGCATTCTAACAACTGTATTACCCTGAATTGTGCACTCAGGATATGCTACAAATACGTCCCAATTCTTGTCGCAAAGATCCTCGTCATTAGGATATCTCCAGAAAGCAGCTTCTGAAAGTGTTTGAAGAGCCGGAACACCGCCACCGGTTTGTGAGTGATATGCTTCCTGACCTGCTTCTGTGAGGAAGAACAGAGCTAAAGCTGCTGCAGTATCTTTATTTGTTGTTCTGTTATATACAACGTAGCCGGTAGCTTCACTGCAAACTACGTGAGTCGGGAACTGAGGATAGTATGTGAAATCCCAGTTAGTTGCAGCTCTTTCGTACTCTGTACGAATTCTTGTGAGCCACTGAATATGTCCCATCTGTTGGAATACGTAATCCTTCGATGACAATCCGTTGTACTTTGACCCAAGGTCGCCCGACAGCGGAACGTCAGAAGGCTTCATCCAACCTGTAAGACAAGCATCAACAAGTTCGTTTAAGCCGTACATAACCTCAGGACTTGACGTAAATGTAATGTATTTATCCTCTGAGTGACACCATACACCGCCCCATCCTTCTGCAAAAGCAATCCATGACCTTTGCCAACCTACGTACATTTGTGCGCCAACCTGAGTATATGCCGCACCCGTATCGGATTCTTCTGTAACTTGAATACAAATTTGTTTGAATTCGTCCCATGTCATTGCTCTGTCTTGCGGAATAGAAACACCTGCTTCTTCTAACGCATCTTTGTTATACACCAATGCCTGCTGTGATAATTCTCTTGGAACCATGTAGAACATACCGTCAATCATACCGGCACCACGTGAACCGATAAATACGTCGTTTAAGTTTATACCAAGAGGCCTTATGTAATAGTCAAGAGCCATAAGAGCGCTGTGCTGGGTCTTATATTTAGCAGCATCATCTGAGTCACACCAAAAAACGTCACCGATGGTACCGCCAACGATTCTGATCTCATATGATGATCTTGAAGAGTCATCAATTTTAACAGTGGTGTTCGGATATGCCTGCATAAAAGCTTTAGCAAGAGCCTTAGGAGCAACGGATTCTGCCTTTGTTCCGGATTCATTACTTATTGTAAAAGTAACCTCACCTTTAATATTAAGGTCATCAAACTGTACAGATTCATCAAGGAAACCTGACTGAACCGGAGGTTTACTCACACAACTGATACAAGATATTATCATTAAAGAAATCAGAACAATGGAAGCAAATTTTTTAACATTCATTAATACTTCACCTGCTTTCAAAAATTGAGTAAATGATATCACAAAAAATTCTCCATAGCAACATAAAAAATTTAAAGTTAAATAAAATTCTCCAAATAAGCCGCCCTAAATATCCTCTAATTTGATTTCAAGGAAAAACATAAATTTCTGCTATACTCTTAATGATAAAAATGATATACTTACATCATAATTTCACAGGAGGTACGGTTAAATTGATAAAACCAAGTCTTACACTTAAATACGATGGTGTTGAACACAAGAACATTTTTTTTGATAATGACGTCGCAATTCTTGATAACACTATTAAAATAACACGTTATACGCAGGTAATGGAAGATTGCGATGCAATTAAATGGATGTACACTTTTAAAAATATATCTGACGCCGACAGTAAATCCCTTTCTGAAATTTGGGATTGCGATATGCTGGTTGAAATGGAACCGAATGCATGGTTTCATCCGGGATACAGATGCGATGCAGATACGACAGCAGACGTTGTATCTATGTACGGTATTGTAAACAGTGTTGCTGAGGATTATGAGATTGCCGACGAGTTCCGTATGGTAGATAATTTCATGCAGGTTGGTATGAATAAAACTTTTTGTCCTGTTCAAGGTACATCCTCTACAGGTTATATGCCTTATTTCGACGTTAAGCGCGGCAATAAAGGCTCTTTTGTCGGTATAGGATGGAGTGGACAATGGGAAGCTCGTTTCGCCCGTACTAAAGACGGAATCGTCGTAAAAACGGGAATTCAGGATTTAGATTTCTACCTTCATCCCGGAGAAGAAGTCAGAACAAGTTCCGTTTTTGTAATGGAATACGACTGTGATCAAGCGACAAAGTATAATAAAATCAGAAAATTAATGCGCAAATACTTCTCCCTTCTTACAAAGCCGGGACGTCCTAAGAACGGGCCTTTATCAATAGAAGGTTGGGGCGGACTTCCAAGCGACGAGATGATAAGACGTATTAATAAGCTTAAAGAGGAAAAATGCAATTTCGAATATTATTGGATTGATGCCGGTTGGCACGGTGAAGGAAAAGAGCTGTCGCAGGACTGTTTTACAGGCGACTGGGCGCTTCACACAGGAAACTGGAATGTTAATACTAAATTCCATCCTGACGGAATGCTTGAAGTATCAAAAGCTATTGAGGATGCAGGGATGAAACTCCTTTTGTGGTTTGAACCGGAACGAGTTGTGGATACCTGCCCCTTGGTAAAAGAACATCCGGAATGGCTCCTTAAGGCCTATGATTATAATTATATGTATAATTTGGGCATTGATGAAGCAAGAGAACATATGTTTAAAACAATCTGCAAAGTCATAGATACGCTTCATGTTAAGTGCTACAGACAGGACTATAACTTCCTTCAATCTGCTACCTGTTGGAAAGAACATGACGAACCCGGCAGACACGGTCTTTGCCAAATCAAACAAATTACAGGTCTTTACAAATTATGGGATTCTCTCTTAGAAAGATATCCTGATATTACAATCGACGACTGTGCCGGAGGCGGAAAGCGTCTTGATTTTGAACTTTTATCAAGAAGTATTCCGATTTGGAGAAGTGATTTCTATTGTGTTTTCAATCCTAATCCTGACGTTATTCAGGTACATACAATGAATATTTCCAGATACCTCCCCTACACAGGCGGTGCCATAAAGATTAAGAGTGATCTTTATGCTCACAGAAGTACGTATGCAGCTGCCTGGACTGCGGCTTTTTGGTGCTCAGGTTTCTTAAAGATGGACGATCATGACTTTGAAGTAACACGTAAAGCTGTAAGCGACTACAATAAAATACGTGATTATTTCTATGAAGACTTTTATGAATTAGAAAAGGCATATTGTGAAGATACCAACTGGGCCGCATATCAATATGACAGACCAAATCATTCAGACGGTATTATCATGGCCTTCAGACGTCGTAATTCATCATGCAAGCACATGGATTTACCAATAAAAGGAATCTTAAGAGATAAAACTTATGAGTTTTATGATATAGATACAGAAGATAAAGTTTGCATTAGCGGTAGCAATCTTATCGAGAATGGCTTCCCTCTTGATATTCTCGAAAAGTATTCTTCAAAAATCATCATGTATAAAGCTCTTTGATTTCACGGCAGTCATTTTTTCATAACACAAAACCGCCTGTCTAAACGGACAGGCGGTTTTAAAGTATAAGATGCTTATTTAACTAATTCATCAACACAAGGACGGTAAGCATAACAAAAATTGTTTATCTTTTCTTTAAAAGGTTGCTTTCCCTTTTCAAATTCTGTACCTTTTACGCACTCTACTCTCTGCTGGCTTCCTGCGTCATATCGAAGATAGACATTATATCCCATATTGTCACTGGCACATATAAACATATGTCCCGGTTTCCCGCCGTGAGCTGAATTAGGATTAATAAAAACTATATCACCGGGTTGCAATGTTGCAACCTTCGTAATTTTCTTAAATCCCATTGCCTCGCAGAATTCCGAAAAAGTATAAACAAGATATCCGGTATCTTTAGGTTGATCAGTAAAACCGACTCTATATAACACCCAACCGACAAATCTGTCGCAACTTACAAGTCTTTCAGAAGAATCTAATGCCTTCGTCTCGTCTAATTCTGCCCAATTATACGCCGGATTAATACGTAAATCCTCGCTATAATCAAAGTCGTTATCTCTTATGAAATCAGCAACAGTCTGAGCCTCACGTAATATACTGTCCACAAGTTGTTCGTATGTAATATCATACATACCGGTTTCCGGTGTCGAAGACGGACTAGGTGAAGAATCTAAAGTCGAAGCAGCACTGCTTTCCGGTTTATGTGTTGTACGGTTTTCATTATTCGAAACTTCGCCGCAACTACATAGGATAATGAACACGCTGATAAAAAGTAATATACAAACTGGCAACCTATTATATTTCATAAATTCCATGATTATTTTACTTCTACAGTCCAATTCATAGTATCTTCAAGTTTGCCGCTTTGAATACCTGTAATAGTGTCATATATCTTTTGAGATAAAGCACCGATCTCACCATTGTTAATTACCATCTTATGGCCTTCCCAATTAAGCTCACCGACAGGTGAAATAACAGCTGCCGTACCTGTGCCGAAGATTTCCTGAAGTTTACCCTCGTCGTAAGCGGCCTTCAGTTCTTCTATATTAATCTTCCTCTCATTTACTTTATAACCCCAGCTCTTGAGCAAATTAATAGTAGAATCTCGAGTAACACCTGCCAAAATACTTCCGTTGAGTGCCGGTGTAAGAATCTCGCCGTCAACTACGAAGAATACGTTCATTGTGCCGACTTCTTCAATATACTTTTGATCGATACCATCGAGCCAAAGAACTTGAGTATAGCCTAATTCATATGCTTTTTCCTGTGCACGGATACTTGCTGCATAGTTGCCCGGAGTCTTAGCAAAACCAATACCGCCTCTAACTGCTCTTACGTATTCATCCTCTACGTAGATTTTCACAGGGTTAAGGCCCTCCGGATAATATGCACCAACAGGAGAAAGAATAATCATAAACTTATACGTTGAGCTTGGCTTAACACCCAGATAAGGGTCAGTTGCTATAATGAAAGGTCTTATATAAAGAGATGTGCCTGGTTCTGTCGGAATCCAATCCTTCTCAATATTAATCAATTTAATTAATGCTTCTATAGCAAAAGCCTCATCTATCTGAGGAATACAAAGACGCTCATTTGAAACGTTGGCACGCTTGAAATTCATGTCGGGACGGAACAAAAGAATACGTCCGTCAGCAGTTTTGTATGCCTTGAGGCCTTCAAAAATACCTTGTCCGTAATGGAAAATCATAGCAGAAGGATCGAGAGAAATCGGGGCATACGGTTCAATTCTCGGATCATACCAACCTTTATTTACATCGTAGTCCATAACAAACATATAGTCTGTAAAAAGCTTTCCGAATCCTAACTTAGACTGATCTGCAGGCTTATTTTTAAGATTATTATTTTTTATGAATTTTATGTCCATAACAAAACCTCCAAAAAGAATTATGTTCTTTTTAATATATCACAAAGCCTTTTACTTTTCAAGAATTATATAGGCTTTCCGTGGACAAACTATATAAAAATAGTGAGGTGTATAAAAAATGAACATACGTACTGATTTAGCGCTTGAAGCGCAAGAAATGATAGATGAGCAGAAAACAAAGAAGATGAATAACTCTTCAAAGATCCCGGAAGGAATGAGCGTTGACACGTTGGAAAAAAACTACGTTGTAATAACAAAAATAAATATAACATCAGATGAAGCTGCAAATAAAATCGGTAAGAAAAAAGGAAAATATATAACTATTGAACTAAAAAACCCTGATTTAAACACACTGGATATCCACAAGGAGTTAGCATCCTCGATTACGGAATGCCTGTTACCCTTTATTTCGCAGATAAACAAAAAAGAACCATCGGTGATGGTAGTCGGTTTGGGCAACAAAAATATCACACCTGACTCTTTAGGTCCAAAAGTTGTTGATAAGATAGTTGTAACGCGCCACGTGAAAACATCTGAACAACTTAAAAATACAGTAGATAAAAGACTAGGTACAGTAAGTGCTGTATCTCCGGGAGTTTTGGGTACAACAGGCATTGAGACAGGCGAAATATTAAAAGGTTTAATTGAAAAAGCAGGTCCTGATATTATTTTTGTTATAGATGCTTTATGCGCAAGAAAAACAAATCGAATTAATACAACAATTCAGATATCTACAACCGGCATCGTCCCCGGCTCCGGTGTAGGAAATCACCGAATGGAATTGTCATCTGATACGTTAGGAGTTCCGGTCGTTGCAATAGGAGTTCCGACTGTAGTTGACAGCGTTACAATTGCTTACGATATTATAAACAACTTAGAAGGCAGCAGTGTTGATGAGGACGTAATAAATAGTATTGCCCGCAATAATGCAGGCAATATGGTCGTTACGCCAAAAAATATAGATATCTCAATTGATAGAATGAGTCTTGCGATTTCAAACGGAATTAACATGGCTGTTCATAAAGGTTTTGACATAGGAGACGTAAGTGAATATCTTCTTTGATTATTTTCGATTTTTAAATTCCAATAAATAAATAATCAATGCAGAAGTAACCGTAGAGCAGATTGCAAGGACTAAAATTACAACTTTTGTCATCGCAAAGCCGATAAAATTCATAGCGGGGTTTACTCTGTCTATAATAAAAAGCACTACGTATGCAAGAGAAGTTATAATCGATACATGAGGAAGTATTTTCAATAAATATTTAATTATTGTATTAGCTCTTTTACTCTTCATAAACTCACCTCGTTACTCAAAAATATCACAAATATAAACAATATCGGACACTTCCCTGGCACCGCTAGGAGAACTGTAATACTCATTATTAAATACCATCTTACTTGTATTGCCGCCGTCCAGATTGTACGCCTGAACACAGCCTAAATCTCTCATAAGCGTGGCAAGATCAACAAGCTTTAAGCCTACGGAATGGTCTTGTCTACCGTCTACTGCAACAAAACAAAAATGTCCCGGTGAAAAGTATCCAATGACACTACGGGGATTCCGTCCGCTTATGCCGTGTTCGAACTGCGTCTGCGCAACACCGTCTACGACAAGCGCCGGACCGAAGCTCCACGCCTGATAAGCTCCGTTTGAAAGTTCTTTTGCACTGTCAAACGTAATCTCATTAAATATTTTCATTGTTCCGTCGTTATAAACAACGCAAATATCCTGTTTTTCAGATGGAGCCGGCGAAATATCACGGTATAAATATCCGTTTCTTATTACCACCCCTTCTTTGCGTGCTGCATATTGATCTCCGTTTATTGCCACAATTGCATTCTTGGCTTTAGAAATTTCTATTATCGGCTCTGTATTTGATCCTGTTGCAAATTTATCATTAGCAAATGCAGTTTTAAAACAACTCATATTCCTCACGTATATATCTTGCACATGATACGTAACGTTTTCTACAACGTAAGTCTTACAGGTAATATTGACGTACTTACTCTTATATGACGAATCAGTCTTGATAATTTTTCCAGACGTAAATAAACTGTCCTCCTCATTTGGAGTTGGTGTCGGTGTATACTGAGGGCCGTTTGACGGAGCAGGTGTCGCACTCGTTCCGGAAGACGGTGTATTTGCCGGAGGTGTACCGAATATAATATTGGGCATAACGGTTGCATTATTGTTTAACGACATATCAGACGTAACGTTCATTGGAATAACGTGATGAAATAATGAAATTACACATAGCAAGCACCCTGTTAGAACAATCTCTGTAAATATCAATACAATTGCCTTTATCCCTTTGCGATTCTTACATATATTAATCATATTTATTAAAAACCCCTCTAATAAACAAAAAAACCGCTAAAGCGGTTTTTTGATGCTGGTGATCGGACTTGAACCGATACGAAGTTGCCCTCGAAGGATTTTAAGTCCTTTGCGTCTGCCGATTCCGCCACACCAGCACGTATCGGAAACGAGTGAAAGTATATCAAAGCATACGCTTGTTGTCAACCTTTTTTAATCACGAATTATAAAAATTATAGTTTATTGCTCACCTGATGATTTGAGGAAATCTGCTCTTATAGAAGCATATTCAGATAAAGCAATGTAACCTGTAGTGTTCTCGCCTGTTGATTTACCGATATTAATAAGATATTGATCATATCCGTAGAAAGACTGTTGATCCTTTTGAACATATGATCCAATCAACGTATCAATCTTATCAATCTCAGCTGAAATACCTGACATAAACTCTATAAGCTTAGCTACATAACTATCATATTTTGTTTTATATTCCGGTACGGCAAGCAATTTACTGATCAAAGGCCGTTCTGACATATCAACACGGTATACAGGAGTATCTGTTGATATTGTAGCTGTAACACCGTTATCTTTGTTTCCGGCGCCAAAGGATTCGTTCATATCCCACGGAACAACTATAAATTGAGTACCGTTACTTGCAAGGTAATAGTCTTTTGCATTTTTACCAAGATATCCGTCGTAATTGCCCACAACAGCATTGACCGCAATGAATTGAAGCGCACTGTCTACGTTAAGAACTGTCTCAATATCCCCTTTTGAGCCCATAGGCATTGCGTGCAAGACTTCAAGGAACGCATTAAGATCTGTCTTAGTCTCGTTCTGACCGTTTTTCTGTTCAAATAAAGAAACAGATGATAAGGATTCTAACGTAGCACCTTCTGACGCTTTATACAGATTGTTATCGTTATTATTCATTACTCTGTTAAGATATGCATCTTCAATACATTCTATGCAAAGATAAAGGCCACAATCTTTGCCATTAATTTTAAGAGTTGCATAAGTGGCTAAAGGAGCATACTTACTGTCTAAACTCTTATAAGCAAGATAAGACAGATATTCACGCATGTAAGAAGGATCTTTGTAGCAATTAATCAAAACCATCTCATCAAGCTTAAGATATTTCTGTTTGTCTACGTATTTATCAAAACGAACTTTATATGAATACTTCTCAAGAGAAGCCTCTGACGTACCGACAAAATCAGTAGCACCTGTTGTTCTAAAACCCACGTTATAAACCTTCTCTCCTGCCACGTTAATGTCGGCAGAATAAAATTGTTCTGCTTCTGGAGCAGCCATCATTTCGTTATAATACTCATTTTTTAATGTAACAGAAATATCGATTACTTTGTTTTCCTTGAAAACATCACGGTAAGTATCATCGTTACCTACGTCCGCACCTTGCGGCCTCATTGTTTTAGACGGGTCGGAAGAATCTGATGGATTACCGCAACCAGTCGTCATTAATATCAAAGCCATCATAAGTACAAGTACTGCAAAAATACTTTTTTTCATGTTTGTAAGCCCTCCTGTTTATTATTCTGTACCGTTTATAAAATCCTCTGTAACGTACCCTGCATAATATTTTCTTTTTGTTGTAACTGCTTTCGGATACGTTTGTCCTTTTAAATCAAGTGTTGCTGTCTCTGTTCTGGCTGAATAAACAGGTTGATAATTAGGATAATTCTTTATTCTGCTAATCTCATCTAAAATATCCAAACCTGCTATTATCTTTCCTATAGCGGCTCTCTTACCCAAATAGCTTTCTCCGGCTTCATCAGACAGCACAACAAAGAAATCTCCCATAGCTGAGTCATTGTCAATGTTGCCTTCTTTATCAGTGTCAAGGGCCAAACCTACAGTTCCTCTTACAAACTCAATATCATTGTCGGTATAGCCATTATCTGCAAATTCACCTGCAATGACACGGTCGTTCTTCTTAAGATACCACGGATCTCCGAATTCCACAAGATGTCCTGCCATAACTTTTGTTACGTAACAGTCATTATAGAATCCATTTAAAACTAATCCTATGAAATAATTTACAGAATTAGGAGCTTTATCCGGATACAACTCGATTTGTATAGTCCCACCGATTTGAGTTTTTGAAGTGGGGTCCATCTGTATCGTGACTATCGGATTTTTGTTACTTGTATCTATACACGAGGTTGCGACGCAGATCGACAAGCTCATTATAATACATAAAATAGGCAAAAATATGGCTTTTTTAGATATTTTCTGCATTTTCATTCTTCCGGTTTTGTTAAGATAATCTGTTTTCCTTCGATTGTCATTGCTACTTTTTCTTTTTCTTTTACGTCAATGGCATTCAGGTAATTTTCGGGAATAAATAAACGTCTTCTGCCATCAATAAAACCATATTCCACGTGAGATCCATGGTCATGTCCGGCCGTTGCATTCATCACTTCTGCACTCTGAAGATCCATTTCCTCTCTTCTGATAAACTCCGTACCGATACGGCCGTCACTTATTGTTACAACACGAGGCACCATATGAGATAGCTGTCTGTCATGTGTTACGATAACGATCGTAACACCCAATTCACTATTAAGCTTATGGAAAAGATTCATTATTTGAGCAGTAGTTTTAGTATCTACAGCTCCGGTAGGCTCATCGGCAAGAAGAATGGACGGATTATTTGCAAGAGCAATCGCAATAGCAACTCTTTGTTGCTCACCACCTGACAACTCGTGCATCTTACTCTTTTTTCTATGCGCAAGGCCAACTGTTTCCAGCAACATATTCGCTCTTTCCTCGTCAACTTTACCGGCCATATGCATAACAAGCTTTATATTATCAATAGCATTTAAATACGGAATCATATTTCTTGCCGTATTCTGCCATACAAAGCCAACTGTTTCACGCATATAACGGCGCATTAATTTGTCGTCCAACTTTAAAAGATTTATACCGTTAACGTATATACGTCCAGCAGTAGGTTTGGCAAGACCGCCTATAATATTCATAAGAGTTGATTTACCGCTACCGCTGTTACCGATAATAGCAATCATCTCGCCTCTTTTAACCGTAAGGTCCAAACCTTGAAGAGCCATTACCTCAATCTCACCGATTTTGTACAGTCTGATTAAATTTTCACAATAGATAATAACGTCTTCAGGGACTTTAAAATCAGCCTGATAATCATCTTTGCCATCTGTCAACTCAGCCAATGATATTATTTTTTTTGACTTCATCTATAATCCTCCCATCTTCCATTGTGAAAATATTATCTGCTACATCCATAATATTAACGTCATGTGTTGTCATTACAATTGTAATTCCTTGTTTGTCAACCAATTCACGAAACATATCAACTACAACAAATGACGTTTTTGTATCGAGCTCTGACGTAGGCTCGTCAGCAAGCAGCAAAATAGGCTCATGAGCAAGAGCTCTTCCTATTGCGACTCTGGCCTGCTCTCCGCCTGACATCTCCGCCGGCATGTGGTTACGTCTTTCTTTAATCCCCATAATATCAAGCCAATTAATCGCCTGACGTTTACGTTCCTGACTTTTAATACCGGCAATGGATAATGCAAACTCAACATTTTCAATCGCTGACATATGAGCAATTAAAGCTGTATTCTGAAAAATAATCCCAAGCTGTGTACGTCTGATATTATCTCTTTTCTTATCAGAAGCATTCGTGATATCTTCACCGTTAAACGTCATCTTGCCATCAGTAGGTCTGTCTATCATAGCAATCATATTGAGCAAAGTAGTCTTTCCCGATCCTGATTTACCTCTCAAAATATTAAAGGTCCCTCTTTCGATATTAAGACTAACTCCATCAACAGCATGAATAACTTCGCTTTTTCTGTAAAAATCACGTTTTACATTATCAAGTGTAATAATATTATCTGCCATGATTAATCTTCTCCTATCTTAACAGCTTCGTTAATCTTCAGTTTCCTGATAAACTGAGAAATGATAACAATACCGAGAATGATCATAACAACTACAATAGCAAAAATACGAATTGAATCTATAATATTGTATTGTATCTTCAAAGGAAGAATGCTTTCATATGACTTTTCCAGTACGGGTAGGAATAAGCCTGTCGTAAGAAGGCCAACAAACATCCCCACAATAACAGCTACTCCGGACGTCATTAAATGCTCCCACATAAGCATCGTAGTCAGCTTGCCTTTTGTCATACCCATCGCCCTTAAAATACCAAACTGAAGTCTGCGTTTTCTTACGTTCAAAATCCAGTACAGCAAGAAGCCAAGCATACTAATTATCATAGTAGCAACAAAGCCAAGCGAGAATGTGCCGTTCAGAGCCATTACCATTGAATCTGACTTTTCACGAACAAAATCTGACTGTCTGTCATGAATACTTGTAACGGAATCCAAGAGACCTGCTTTTTCCATATTTTCGTAAAACGCCTGTGACGTAGTATCATTATCAAGATCGATCCATAAATTGTAAGTTTGTGTATCTTTTACAGACATGAGATAATCAAGGTTCATTACGATAAGTTCTCCTACGTAGTCCGTATTGATTGCACCGTCGTAAAACATCGGCCAGTAATCGATTACTGCCAGAACGTAACATTCCATAATAGGATACGATCCGGGAGCGCCGTCTTCAACACCAAGATCATTTAGATTTATAACCATGGTATCACCTGCTCTCAGGTCATGTTCCGTAGCAAAACCTTGTGAAATAAGAACAGACGTAGGATGTTTTTCCATCTGATTTATGTATTCATACCAATGAACCTTCTCAGATAAAATGCTCGGTCTGAGCCATGTAGTCTGGGAAAACTCATACGGTTCAATTGCCATAAGACGTACACTTCGTTGCCATTCATCACCGAAGTATCCCATTGCTCTTACATAATTTGGATCTGATACCTTAGCAATACTCTTAACACCTTCTATTGCTTTGTATTTATCTACGTCAATATTCCTGTATTTAAGCGGCATATCCGCCATTGTTCCCGAGACAATCGTACCGTCTTCAGCTTCGTATTCTACAACTGAATCAAGTTGCCAATCAGGTGTCAGCACAACGTCAGCACCGCTCTTATACATAGCTACTTCTTCGGCATTTATGTTAATAATTCGCGCAGTACTCGAGCTGTATACGCCAATTGAAATAGTAAGCACCAGGAATAAAATAAGGAATCTGTTATCTCCGCCTGCTCTGCCTACCTGTATAAACGATGAGTACAACGTCGGAGGCAGTTTTTTCTTGAATATAGCAAATATAAGTTTGAGTAACAGCGGATAAATACGTAAAAACAGTAATCCGCATGCAATAATAAACACAGTAGATACGAAGTAAATTGACAAGTCAATCGATCCTTCTGATGTGAAAATATCTACTCTGTTATACATAAACAGAAGATAAATAGACAATGCAAGGAGGATAATATCAAGGAAAGCTTTTTCCCAGAAAGGTTTCTTTGTTTTTCTTGCTTTCTTCGCTTTATGTTGAACTATAGTATCTTTTGTAGCCTTTTTAGCAGGGATAAGCACCATTATCAAAAACAAAGCACCTGCTGCCAGTGAATAAAGATAGCTTTCGGGGACTATGCTCATAGACATACCGCTTCTGTTTACAAATTCAAGGAATCCATTTGCAGAACCTATCATCTGTGCCAAGACATATCCTAAGGGAGGACCAAGTAATACGGAAGCAGCTACAATAAAAGCACATTCTACAACGTATCGCGTAAAAATCTGCTTACTTTCCGCTCCGCGACTCTTGAGAGACGTAATCTCATCTTTGTCCTCTTCTATTATAAGCTTTGCAACCATGAAAATGTAAAATGCCAGCATAACAAGTACGGGGGCATTTAAAATCCACATCGTAACCTTAAGATTTGTTGCATTATCTACGTATTCTACTATTGTTTTCGTTATAGGAACAGATACATCATACGTTCCTTGTCTGAAATTTTCTTCGAAATGGATCTCAATTTCTTCAATTAAATCTATGAAGGCCTGAACATCAGACAGAGGAATTGAGTAAAGGTCTACGTTATAATACCAAGCGGCCTCTGTTACAAATTTAGCGTTTCCGCTGGAAAACATAAGTGTCTCAAAACCATCACGACTTGACAAAAACGTTTTATTAAAGCCGCTGTCAAGGTCATACCAGTATTCCGTGTCCTCATAATTAGGCTCGTATACACCTACAAGTCGCACTTTGAAAATAGGAGAAGCTTCTTCCGGCAACCAGCCTATCAAGAATGAATACTCTTGACCTACGACCATGTTATTTCTGTTGAATTCTTCGCTTGAAACGATTACTTCGAGAACACCGTCTTTAACCTTATCACTGAACATACGTCCTTCGATAATAGTAACGTGATCCTCAATATTTGTCATTGTCTTAATCTTGTAATTACCATCTCTTGCAAGAAGCATCTCAGAAGTAGGTCTAAGGCGCCTTACTGTAAAAGTCGTATAACTTTCTGAAACAATAACATCGCTGTTAGCATATACTTGATTCATGTATTCGTCAGTCTCATCGATGGTAGCAATAATGCCCATTCCTGAATATTCACTGTCAAACCATATCTCAGTATGCATCTGTCCGGGCGAATCGTATCCATTGTCAGTGGTAACAAATTTGTTAAGGTCATTTGTAAGCATTTTTCGTAAAGCACCGTTAGTGTAAATCGGAATGCTTGACAAAATGGCTGCAATCAGCAACGAACCCACTGTAAGACACATAAATAGCCAGAAGTTATTTGCTATTTTATTGAGTACAGATTTTATCATGCTGTATTATCCTTCCCCTCTACTGTTACGGCATTACAATAAGGTCTCCAAGCTTGAGGCCGGATACTACTTCAACTCTAGTCTGATTTCTCATACCAAGCTCGACAACGATTTCTTTTTTAAGATTTGTAGATTTATCAAGAACGTACACATACGTAGTTCCGTCATACTCAAAGTACGCTGATACAGGAATTTGAAGTACTTTTTCTTTTTTAAATACTGTATAGTTGTACCTTACGGTATCTCCGTGTTCGATATTATCCGGAGGATTGATCATTTTGCAATAAAACGTAGAAGATGAAACGTAATTCAAACCTGTATCCTTTATAATTTGGTCAGTACCAACCATTTCACCATCAAAATAAACGATATCATTTGTTTTATCATCGTTGTACCACTCGTTTAATCTAAGTTTTGCGCCGATTCTGAACTGTTCAGGCGTATACTCTTTGCCTTCACTGTTAAAAGTCTTATCAAAAACAACGTACGTATATTTTGGATCCTGCGAATCGATAGCCACAACAGGGTCGCCTGCGATTATTTCTTTACCCGCAGCCGTTGTGTAAGCTGTGTTTATGTAAACGACTTTACCGGAGACTTTTGCATATAACTTTGTATTATTATAGGCCGATTTAAGATTAGTATATCTTTTCTCAATACTTTGGAAAGTTAATTCTTCAATTCTGTATTCTACATCAGATATCAAACCGGAATCATGCTTTTTCTTAGCATTACTGAATGTCTCTTTGCCAAGTTCGTAATCTATTGTTGCCTGAAGGTAATCCATCTCAATGCTTGAATTGTCAAGTTCCATCAATAACTGCCCTTTTTCTACTGTATCTCCTAAAGAAACGTACAAACCTTTAAGCTTTCCTCCGCTTGTCTGGAAAGAATGGCTTGTATAGTAAATTGAAGTAACTGTTCCTGTTCCTTCAATTTTACTCTCAAGGTCAGCCTTTTCAACAGCAAAAAAAGAATACTGAATAGGCTTTGGAGTCTTGAGAGTAGGTGTAGCCGGCTCTTCCTGAGACGGGAAAAGGCCACATGATGTTAACATCACCACTATGAGTACAGCACATACTATAGCTACGAGCAATTTGTGGAGTTTGAAATTAGACATTATTGTTTACCTCCGATAAATCTATTTTTTTAATCGTCTTTTTAATACATCTTTGCTTGCAACGGAATAACCGTAAAAACCCAGTGGCTTTCCTAAAGTAAAATATTCGCCGTGATTATACGCGACAAGCTTTGCCTTGCCCAGGTCGCATGCACCTTTGTCATCAAACAATCTCTCATCTGCATATACATTTACAACCTGTGCCAAGAAAAGGTCATGTGAGCCCAGCTCAATTATTTCTTTTACTTCACACTCGATATTGGCCGGTGACTGGCCGATCATTGCCTCTCCGGTCTTCTCTCCTGTAAGTTTGGTAAAACCGCACAGTTGGAATTTGTCCACGTCACGGCCTGATTTAACACCGCAAAGGTCTGTTTGTCTTACCATATCATCTGATACGAGGTTAACAACAAACTTCTTACGTTCGCAAAGGAGCTTATGCGTAAATCTTTCTTTACGAACAGATATAGAAAGCATAGGTGGATCTGAACAAATTGTTCCTGCCCACGCTAAAGTAACAATATTGTCACCGCAGGTAACGAGAACAACCGGAACAGGGTTCAAAAAAGTAGATGGGTTTAAAATTCTCTTATCATCATTACTCATACTTCTCACCTATATCCTGATAGTTGTAAAATTCATTATTACATTATAAACTACAGGATGTTGTGTTGTATTAACATTCTGTTAAAAGTGTGTGACTTATTCGGCCACACACTGAAATTATTTTTCAATTTTGTATCCTAATGACAGTATCACCTTTAACGTTTCCATTGCTGTCTTCCTGTCATATTCCTTTTCACTTTCAGGAAGGTCCCTGTATGCTACAAGGCAAGGGGTCTGCTTCTTTGAATCATCACGAGCAGGGCCATAAGTCCACCCCTCGTTTATTCGTCCGACAGACCATACTTCATGAACGTTTTCGGCAATTTTCTCAGTTAAACTTATTAAATCCTCAGATAAAACTATGTTATTCGTATCTATCGGTTTTGGTATATACATTAATATCACTCCTCTGTCTTTTGATCTGCCAACATGAATATTTCAGGCATTTTTTTAACGATATTTACGTCGTTTCCTCTATAATCTGATTTTTCATCACTAAGATGAAGCTCGTCTACTATTTTATCAACATTAGGTAAATTTTCCCAGCTTGTAATACAAGGATGAAGTTTTGATTTTTCATCACGATTCTTGTTTGTATCATGAGCATACAATCTGACTGTTTCTATATCGGCTGATATATACCCTTCACTGCACATATAAGCATTCCATCGTTTGTGTTCATTTTGAGCGAGAATGTCCAGGATTTCCTTCGTCTCTTTTTCATCTTTCTTTGTAAGCATTTCTGCAAATGATTCTGGAGCTTTTTGGAGATCTACCCCTTTAAGTTTGGAGAAAATGAACATTTTTGTATAAAGATGCAAGGCAGCAGCCGTAGATGAGCGTCTGTTATACTCACTCGTCTCAAACTTATCGATTTGTTTCTTATATTCGCTGCTTCCTACTTTCTCAGACGTTTTCTTGTTATAAAACAGATGAACTGCAAAAGCGAGTTTTTCCAGCTTCGTATTAAATAATGACTTTTCGCTGTAAATCTGTCCAATATCTCCGAAAGGTATAACGTTATAACTCTTTAGATAATTATTGTTAGTATTCGAAAGGTTAGATTGCTTCATAGACGTTCTTACTCTTGCGAAAATCGGAGGATACAAGTCAAACGTCTTACGTGTACGTCTGAAGATTCCTCTCATTTTCACCGCGGTAGACAGATTCATCTGATCATCTTTCATTGATACGATAACGTATGAGAAAAATGCATTGTCTTCCCGTTCCGTATTAACCAATTTTGATTCAAAATCATCATACGTCACGTCTGCTTTTATAAACTTAATATCATATTCTGTATTGTTTAGTCCGGGACACATAGCATAGAATTCCCTGCGGATTTTAGGAGCATTTTTATCAAAGCATCGAATTCGCAGTTTATATCCGTGAATCTGACCGCACCATATTACACTTTTTAGCATTTGGATTCCCGTTCTGCCCAGCCCGACGATTGCTACGTTTATACTATCTTGGTCATTAACGTAATTATACAGCGGATATTCAAGAAGTAAGTTGTTACAAAACATAGAAATCTCGTCAATGAATCTTAATTTAATATTTGCATTTCCATTCACGATAGATTCAATATTCTGTATGTTTACACTGTCTTGCGCAAAAATATTCACAACTAACTTCTTCTTTGTTTTATTATGTGAATCAAGCAGCCGACATACGTCGTTAATGTTCTTATCTTCTTCAATTGACAACAAATAGAAATATATCTTCTTTTTAAATCTCAGAGGGATTTTAAAAGAATAACAAGGTTTGTTCAAAAGCACGCTGCCTATAGATCTTGCTTCCTCTACATATAAGTCATTTGATTCTTTACAATCGCAGAAAATCAAAACGGCAGATTTATTATTCTTTTTGATTGTTTTTGCTAATGTTATCGAATTGTCATTAAGATCGGAAAAAATGTGACATTCTTTGCCAAACTTGAAAAAAAGCTTTATCTTGTCAAGAAAATCTCCGAAAAAAGATAAAATCATGCTTGATGCAGAAATAGGTGCAAAGAAGAAACATACGTAGTTAATCATTAAATATACTTCTTTCGCAGCACCTTTCAGTCCAATTAAATCAAGCTGTGATACATCCTGCCTTCCGCTTAAAGCTTTGAGGCTGTATAACAATGCACCCAGGATTGCTCTTATAGGGCTGAGTATACCGGTACTTCTTGCCTTTTCTAATTCTACCGGCAATATCATAAGCACAGTAGATACAAGGATACCCAAAGTAATGTAGAATATGAATTTTTTTGTTTTGTGCCTGCTTTTAATTGCCAGATAGATGAATATACTTAACATTACTAAAGCAATTACAGGTAATATGTAATCAATCATTTTTAGCTCCTTTTAACCATTTATCTATATAATCTATCTGTAGGTCGTAATTTCCGCAGTTATTTCTTTTTAAAATCTCGTAATTTTTCAAAGCAAACTCAAGACAATTTACGGCATTTTCATGCTGATTTGTTTTTGCAAACATAACACCGCATTCCATATAACACTCTGCAGTTCCTTCATATCTGTCAATAGAATTCCGGCTACTTATCTTATATAAATCAATAGCACTCATAAAATGCTTCGTCGCCTTATCATATTCTTCCATCTGTGTGAAAATAATCGCTATGCTCGTGAGTGCTTTTGCATAAATCAAGTCATATACGGCAGGCGCCTTGAGCCAGAGTTCTTTTATTTCTTTGCCACCGTACAGCGCGTACTCAAGCGCTTTACTGTATTCTCCGTTATGTCTCAAAAGTACAGAATAATTATTACAGGTTTGTGCAAATTCAACGTTGCAGTTCGCCTCTTTAAATTTGATTACATTTATATAGGCATCAATAGCTTTTGCATAATATTCAGCACTCTCGTCGAACATACTGAAGTTCATATAGAAATTTGCCAAAATCTGACAACTTGACGCGTAGAGCGGCTCATATACTGCACGTTTAGTCAGAAGCATATTGTCTGCTATTTCTACGCTACGAACTAATAACTGTTCTGCATCACGTATAATTTTATGGTCATTTTTCATAATTCCTATATTTCTATATACCAAGGCAAGATTTCCAATAGCCTTAATATAAATATCATTATATCCTTCAGGATCTTTTTGTACGTAAGGCTCTAATCCGTAAACAACGTCCTCAAAAAAATCTTTTGCCTCTTCGTTATCTCCTGATTTAAACAATGCAGTAGCCAGATTATATTTTAATTGAATTAATTCATAGCTACCTTCTGCATACTTCTCAGCATCATATACACTAAGCTCTTTATACTGACTTAAAACACGTGTAAACGTATCTTTTGCTTGATGCCACAATCCTCTTCTTATCAATTTATTACCGTAATGCAGTCCCGCCAGCGCACTGTCTTCAAGCACATCCTTCTTTTCATTACGTGTATCAATATATTTTTGTAACTCTTGGTAAACCTGATTGGATTCTTCTATCAAATCCTGTTTGTCATAGCTATCGCATAATAGAATCATGCTGTCTACTATCTTCTTACTGTCTTCCGACCTTATGGCATTCTCTACGTATTTACGTGCCCACTCTATTTCTTTTGCACTATCTTGTTCAACACCAATACCCTGTGCATAAATACTGCTGAGAATTGCAGCCGCATCTACGTTGCCCATATCAGACGCTATTGTCATAAAATCAATCGCATAATCACTGTTACGTTCTACGTTGATGCCACTCAAATAACATAGGCCCAAACGGTAATAAATCGTGTGATCTGTTGAATTTACAGGTTCTATACCCATAGCATTCTGAATTTTCAAAGGTAAATCAGTATCATCTAATTCAAGGAATATATTTATATCAGGAAAATGCTGTCTAGCATCTGCTTCAGAAGTATTACTTAATATACCGATTATCTGTTTATGATGTTCTCCGGCTTGAGGATACTCATCTGTAATAATGTAATTGCCTTTTTCTAACGTGTTGGGCGTAATCAGCATTAAGACAAACGAGGAATTTGCTATTGACTCATTGATTTCTTTTGTGAAAACTTCGGTCGGAGTCAGAAATTCATCATACCATACACCAAGACTGCGAAGTTCAGGATTAGAATGGATTAAAGAAAGCATCTTCAGCATTAAGCTTCTGTCTTTCTTTCGGTAGCTTACAAAGACGGTCCGGGTGAAAACATTACCATACTCTTTGAAAAGAGACTGTCCTAATAAATAACCTCGAAGGAAGCGCTCTAATTTATTAAAATAGCCAAGCTTTGTCTTGTCATTTACAGTATGTTCCAGCACTTGCCGGTTTTCGAACAATACGTTAGCAGCGTTAAATTGCGATTCATCAGTAATTATGGGCAGAATCGGCACGTTAGCTTTCTTAAAAACGTCTACCTCATATCGTGCCGCATAATTATCGTCATTTAGAAACTTATCTGTAACAGGGATTACAACGAGATCCATGTTTTCGTAGAAAAACTGCCTACCGGATTCAGATATTTCTTCTCCGTCATCATGCCATATCACACAATTTATCAGATAAAAAATATCTTCCGATATTTCCTTCAGATAATACTCTCTGTCATCCTGATGAGAACAAAAGTAAATATGCTTTTTCCCATAAAAACTGGAGCCGTCTCGCGTTTTACCAATCATATAACCACCCTCGCAAATCATTTCATATTTTGTCCAGTGTAACATTTTCACCCGTCGATTGCAAGGATAGGTTCTACACGTTTAACTATCAAACTCCTCACTGTGCTCCATAAAAAAATCATAATATTTGCGCACGTTCGGAAGCTGTGTCCATTGGCAAGTTTGTACAGGATATGCATCAAGATTATATATGACTGCACCCTTCATAGATAATAAAACGGGAGAATGTGTTGCTATTATAAACTGGCTTTGCATAAGACGGGCCGTTGCCTGAATATACTGGGAAAGCTCAATTTGACGTTCTATTGATAAGCTGTTTTCAGGCTCATCTAAAATATATACTCCGTCTGCATCAATACTGTCTACAAAATATTTCATTGCTGTCTCGCCGTTCGAAAACAGATCTATGTCCCGGGGAACACGATCCTTTACATATTTTGATTGAGAGTTCGCAGGAGACAGTATTTGCCGTGTTTCCTTCCAACGCTCGTAATCATCCAGTGATTTTAATTGATTGGAATACGGATTCATAGAAGATTCCCTTTTCACGGCAATGTACTTGTCAACTAAGTTATTGCGCCTCCGGTCGATTCCATCATTTACAGAACGGGCCTTTAAAACGTAGTCAAAAACATCATCGCTTGTCAGAACACAACGTACAAGAGGTCTTCTGTTATATTCCACAGAGCACATGGATGTATAGGTGTTGAATAACGGAGCATCATTGTACTGTGAATAGCGGTTCGCGTTAATCTTATCTGCAAGTATATTTACCAGCGTGCTTTTTCCTGAACCGTTACCGCCATATAGCATAGTAATATGTCCGAAATTCACAACCGGGAGCCCTTTATCAGTAAATATCTTAAATGGATAAAATGTATTAAAATACGACCTTTTTTCGTTTTTCATAAATTCTATTTCATCATATTCACTTACAAGTTTTAGTTTATTTACGTATATCATATAATCCCTCTCTGCGCTGAAATATTAATTTATTTGTAACATATAGACAAATTATTTGCAATACGCTGATCTTACTTTTGCTGCATGTTATTTGAGCAAGGGTGAAAATCAGCAAAGGAAAAAGCAAGGGCTAATAACGCTTATCACCGAACACAAAAAGAAATCCGAACCCTTCGCCTATCGGCTTTGAGTTCGGATTTCTACTGCTTAGTGCAGTGAACGGGACTTGAACCCGTACGGTCTCCCACACGCCCCTCAAACGTGCGCGTATGCCAATTCCGCCACCACTGCATATAAGGGTCTGCCATCGCTGACAGCTTTGCTATTATATGTTTAAATCTCAATTCTGTCAACCGGTATTTTAAAATATTTTACTCATTTTTTGCAATTATTTTCTGTAGATATTTTATTAGTCTTTAAACTTTCTATTTGCCTGTACAAGTGATATTAAAATCGCCAAAGAGAGAGTAACAAGACTTGACACAAGGAAAATTTTTCCGGGACCCCATGCCCAACAACCGCGAGGCTCTATAACAGGTACCGCATCTGCTGTAGCCGACGGGTCCAAAGTGATATCCGGTGTCGAAGGTGCAGCATATGCTACAGAGGAACATAAAACAATTGTAAGTAATGTAATCACAAGAATGATTGAAACAACTTTAAATTTTTTTGTAATATTAAACTTCGCTGACATAAAATGATAGCTCCCCGTATTTTATAAAAATCGAATTCAATACGCCGCACGCAAATCATACATTAATACAGCCTATTAATAATTCCATATTTACATAATACAGTCAGTGTAAATATTTTGCAAGAATAGTTGATAAAATTTTAATAAATTTGTGTACAAGTTGCCTTTGATGTATAATGTAGGAGATTTGTAATTATTTGAAGTTTTACATCTAAATAAAGAGAGAGTAGTATAAATGATTGACATTTTAAAAAAAATTACCCAACCTAAGCTTTTATTCTTTTACACATTTACGGCAATAGGTGCTATTGTATATGCATGCTCCTATATTTTTGATTTTGAAAATTTTTCATTTGAATACAGAAAAGTAGGAACACTGCTATTTATTGCAAACCTTCTCCTCTTGCTTCTTTATTTCGCTTTTTGCATGCTTATGAGATTAAAGCAAGCAAAAAACTTAGCAATGGGGCTTTTTTATTTCCAATTATTAGGTGCTGTTGCGTTTGTTATTTATTTTGTTGCATTTATGGCAGGAAAAGACGAATCGGTCACTTTTTTTACCAACCTTTTTAAGTGGTGGTCAATGCCGATTCAACCTCTGTGTATTACGATTGCAAGAATAACAGGAACTAAATTGTGGTATATATCAGGTATACTGTATTTAATAATAACTTACGTTACTGCAATAACAGCTTCCGCCATAAAAAAGGATATTAAATACGAAAAACAGTATGCGGAAGACCACAAACACGAAATTACTTCTTGAAGCTTTTTACAATATTATCAGGATTCTCCCAATCAACAGTATAAGTTCCGATCAACTCGTCATTTCTGACGTATCCGGTATCTTCAATATGATCACGTATCAATGAGATCAATCCTGTTGGCATGGGACTTAGTCGGTACGTGTCAATATAGTTTACAGCGTTTAACAATGCAGCGACAGAGATACCGCTCTCGATACATATGTTTGCAAACATTCTTGCTTCCGGCAAATATCTGTTGATGACTGAGCTATATCCGCCTCTTTTAATAAGGTTACTTGTGGACTTCCCTGCCTTTGTCAAAGCATCTACTGCATGACGAAGAATACGTGATTTAATAAATGATGATCCCTCAAACATTTTTGCAATAGATTCCAGATTGAGATCCCACATGTATACAGAATTTGCTTTATTCAAAAGGGCAAAGCCCTCTACATAAGCACATAAGGCAGTAATACAGTAAGCTGCCTTAGCCATTTCTATAAAGCTACCGCGCTCAACGTCGCGAACAGGTATAATCGCAGTTTTAAACAGATTCGAAGCGCTAACGCGATCGTTTTTCATTCCGGAGAAGAATCTTTGCTCTAATGCAGCATGAATAGTCGGAACAGGAACTGAAAGTTCAAGTGCATTAGCGCAAAGCCACTTAACTGAGTCTGAATACTCCACTTTATCAGATGCAACCTCGACAATGGGTTGATTTGTATGAGCGTCAATCTTCGAATGGATATATCTGGCCAGATCAACAAGATAACTGTCTGTATCACCTGTTTCCCATTCTTTTAAAATGTCACATATATCTTCGTTGTCGCAATCAAGCAATTTCTTCAAAGCTCCGATAACTTCGCATATAGTTTGAATTATAGCGTACTCTATGCCGTTATGAATCATTTTAACGTACATGCCGGCTCCGTCCGGTCCAATATACTCACAGCACGGAACTGTTCCGTACTTAGCGCTAAGAGCCTCAAATATCGGTCTGATACTGTCATAGGCCTTGCGCGGGCCGCCCGGCATCAAAGATGCGCCGTGCAAAGCCGCGTATTCACCACCGGAAAAACCGGTTGCAAGATATGATACATTCCTTTCTTTATATGCTTCACACCTTTTTGATGCAATATCATAGTTGACGTCACACATATCAACCACAATATCGCCGGCATCAATGTACTTATCAATCTCTCTTAAAACATATTTTGAGAAAATCTGATTATTGCTTATGATAAAAATCACACGGTTCTCTTTAAGAGATAAGAAGAAAGAATCATAATCAAGGCACGTACTGATTCCCATATTCTCAAGTTCAGCAACGTATCTCTGACCCTTTATCCGTTCAGTATTGATAATATTTGTATTGAAAATAGTAGGGGTATATCCTGCGGAAGCCAGTCTGTACGTAAGGTTCGTTCCGAGGTTTCCGTCAGTTAAGACTCCAACACAATATTCCTCGTTATTCATAAGCTCCTCCACATACGTTTTATATAACCGGAATACTGCATAAATACAACACCTGGTTCTTCTAATTCGGAATACCATCTTTTAACCCATTCCAAGGTTATGAAGCCTTCGTATCCGTTATTTTTCAATATACTAAGTACTTCTCTTATAGGTAAATCTCCTTTACCCATCATTTTATACGCAACTTTACCGTCTTCTCCATCCACAGAATCTTTAACGTGAATGTATCTGATATACTTTGACAATGTATTATACGTTTTCTCGGGAGACTCATTAAAATATCTGTATGGATGGTTTATATCCCATAATACAGCAACAGCAGGACTATTTACAGTCTCAACTAATTTGAGCAGTCTGTCTGAATCTGCATACACTCCATTGGTTTCAACTAGGATGGTAACACTTTTGTCACTGGCATAATCGGCTAATTGAGACAAATTCTTTGAGACGTAATCATCATCTATATAATCAGACGGATTAGGATCTTTATCAGCAAGAACTCTGATATACTTAACACCGAGCTCAGCTGCAAGATCTACGTATGCATATGCTTCTTTCATAACGGTTTCATTGTTTTCTTTATCAAATAAATAACAGTGAGATGCAAGGCATGATATTTCAAGATTCATAGAGGATAATTTATCTTTTGTCTTACTAACGTTTGCAGGTGAAAAGGCCGTAATCGCCGGTGCATACAGTTGGCTACCGACACCTCTTACCTCAATACCATCATATCCCATATCTTTAGCAGTAGCTATAATGTTTGCCCATTTCCAATCCGGGCATCCTAAAGTAGAAAATGAAATTTTCATAAAAACACCACCCTAACATTTTATACAAGAATTATACTTAACATTGCCTGTTTTGGCAATGCGATTTACTTCTGTTTATTTGCACAATATTATACTGTTTACCTCGGACATTATCTTCTCTTCGTCTATAGAAAGAAACTTCTTATTCTTCATAATAACATTACCGTTTATTATCACAGTATCAACGTCCGAACCCTGCATGCAATAGCAAATCAAGGCATTTATATCATTTATCGGATTAAGATGAATACCTGATAAATCCACGAGAATCATGTCTGCAAGATAACCTTCTTTAATTGCTCCGCAAGGCTCAGACAGCAGAGCTTTAGCACCGCTTACCGTAGCCATGTTGACCACGTCTTGAGCTTTTATCAAAGTAGGATCTTTATACAGGCCTTTGTAGAGCAATGCAGCAAGGTGCATCTCCTCAAACATATTAAGATTATTATTACTTGCGCAGCCATCCGTTCCCAAAGTAACGTTAATACCTGCTTCCAGGAACTTTGGAAGCGGCGGAATACCGCTTCCAAGTTTAAGATTGCTTGTCATGTTAACAGCAACGTTAACATCATGTTTTTTTAGTATTTGTATATCACTGTCATTCATATGTGTACAATGCGCGGCAACAGTCTTAACGTCAAAAGCTCCGATGCTTTCAAGGAATTCAGTAGGCCGAATGCCATTATTTAATTCCATAAAATCAGATATTTCTTTCTCTGTTTCATGTAAATGCATATGAATACCGGTATTGAACTTCTTTGCATTCTCCACTATTCCGGAGAGCCACTCCTGTCTGTATAAATATACAGAATGCATTTCAAAGAAAATATTCAATCTGTCATAACTACTGTATTGCTTAAATAATTTTGCAGACTGTTCAAACGTCTCGTACGTTCTTTTCTCCCCCGTAGACCAATCGTTATGAAGACCGGCAGTGCAAATATTTGCCCGCATGCCCGAGTCAAGAGTTGCCTTAGTAAGCATTTCAAAAGGTTCATACATATCGCAGAAACACGTGGTGCCTGAACGCATCATTTCCATTTGAGCTGCCATGGAACCATAATATACGTTTTCCGGAGTAAGGTTGCATTCTCTGGGAATAATTTCTCCGAACAGCCACTGTTGCAAAGTCAAATCGCTTCCTATATTACGTAGTACAGTCATCGGTGAATGTGTATGAGTATTTACAAGCCCCGGCATAAGCAGATATCCGCTTCCGTTTATCTGCGAAAAGTCCTGTTCCGCTTTATGTTCGTTTATAAACGCCGATATTACGTCATCATCGTCAGTAATACTTTTTATAACGTTACCTTCGACCAGCACAGACATACCTTGTTTTGTTTGACTGGCATCTGTATATATCATTGTGTTTTTTATAAGAAGTGCTATTATGCTCACCCTTTACTTTTATAATCGTTTAATTATATCATTCATTGAATGAATAAAAAAGCAGAATTTTCCGCTAACTTTCCTGATATATCTGAATATTCAGAAAAACATTTTTGACATTCGCATAACTAATCACTTTACCTATAACGCTGCTTTGTTCAATTGACATTTTATTTGCCGGCATTATAAGCATCAATTGACGCTGCCTTACCTGCATATCATCTGTTCCTGTATAATCCGCAAGTTTATCTATCATAGAACGTATTTCCTTTTCAAACTTGTCGCTATTCTTATACGTTTCTGACGTATGATCAATGCTTTTAATTGATATAGCAGTTCCATGAGAATATGCGGCAATAACAGGAAAGTTATACGGCAACGTACCGCCAAATATATCGCGTAGTGTCTTTCCTCTTGTAAAATTATCCATTTCCCACACATTTTGATTTGATACTATAATTGAGCTTATCTTGCCTTCATTCCAACTTCCGGCACAAACTGCACTTTTAACGGAAAACATACCGCATTTAGCACTTATTTTTAATACTATATCATCATTGCCGTTAAAGAAAGAACTTTCGCTTAAATCGTAACTGTCAATACTGACAAAGCCTGATTTATATATTACATTTTCCTCTAAATAAAATTTGAAGATCTCTCGGGCAAGCTGTTGATACACGTAATCATCTGCATACCCAATCAACTTGTTAAAATCAACGTATTTATATATCTTATCTCTTACATTATCTGACTCTATATATTTTGACAGTAATTCATCTATTTTCTCAAATATATTTTCTTCTATTTTTTGTACACCATGCTCATTATAACAAAATGCATATTTAGCCATAAAATCAGCTGTTTTACACAGACTGTCGTTAATACATGCCTGAGATGCAATACAATTTAGAATACTTATAAAAAAAACAAATAATAGTATTACAACAGGTAACAGCATTGCCGCTTCAAGGCTTGCACTACCTTCTTTGCTTTTAAGAATATGAACCACTTACTGTGACCTCCTTATAAAAAGTCTTTTTATCTCTTCCCAGAAAGGAGATCGCATATAAATTAGTGTCAACACAGGCAGTCACAACTACCGTATTATATATACCTGCAAGCCTGTATCTTCTTCCGGTAATCTTACTCATATTCAATTCAATTATATCTGCTGTTCGAAACAGCTTAGTCTTAACCGGTGTCATCATCAGAAGCACTCTTAAATATTCCTCATATTCAAAATCATTTAATTTATCAACTGCCCCCTCTTCCTCTCCATCCTCCGGTGCAAGGCCGCCTGCAAGCCCTTTAATGCTCAGTTTCCAATCATCCTCATCTTTTATCAAAGGCACACTCTGTCCGTCTAAGAGCGTTGATATATCACAAAAAGATTCTGCCAAGGACCAGCCGGCAATAATAATTAAAGCGTACACAGCCCCTCCGACACCATAGCTACAGCTTGCTGCAATGCTGTTACCGATAGCTTCTGCTAATGCCCTTTTGTTATTATCGCGAAATACATGGATGACGTTTAATATAAATCTTAACAGAAAAATCTTATTGCGAACTTCTTTGTTGTTATCTTTATCATTCTTGTGTCCGGCTATAATGTATTCAATCTCACTTTTTAAAGTTCGTGTCTTACTACCGTTTAGCCTGTCTCTCATATGATTAATTATATAATCGTCAACTAAAGCGGTAGTTAATAAATCAGAACCGGCATCCTTAAGTCCTCCGAATATATCTCCGTCAAGGATCATTCCAATACTGTCAAAACCGGATAAATCGATTGTATTATTCAGATAATCCCCTATAGACGGATTATTCTCACCGGCAAGAACAGACGGAAGCGTAATATAAATATTTTCTTCTATAAAGCAATTATCTTCTTCATTCTCCTCTTCTTCTGTCTCATATTTTCTTTCGTTATATTGAATTTGTATTTCTTCTCTGTTATCGAATTGTTGATAGTTTTCCTCTGAACCTGCACGAACGACGCTTACAGTAAGATCCGTGTTAACTTCCGCAATATTTTCCATTACTTTCGCAACCTTCGATATAGCCCCTTCGTTATCAATAATTGACTGTATCTCAGTTATCATATCACTTAACAGTAATACATTTTCAGAAACGGCATTACGTATGCCAAGATTACTTATACTCGCTTTATTATTTTTTAACTTTTCAATAAGCGGAGAAAAGGTTTGATCAGCCTCCGGGCTATCACTACATTTATCTTGAGCCTCTTTAATTAACATATCTATTTCTTCTGCATAATCACTTAAACAGTTGCAATAATAAAGCGCTTTATTATTATGCTCTCTATATTCAGTAAGTGTATCACGTATGAGAGCGGTTCCAAAGTATACGTCGTTAAGATTATTACCGGTTACAGAATCAAGCAACGTATCGTATTTAAAATATTTAATTCCGTTTACACATAATCTGTCACCATCAAAAGCACCTTCGACTTCACTTTTCAACATTACAAGAATCTCAGACGTATCGTCGATCATTTGCGCAATCTTCCCGCTTAGAGCATATATATCCTTTGACTTATCAGCACTGTCAGCAATACCGAATAATTCAGATACATAGCTTAACAAATTAGCAGAACTTTTATATTTCATTACATCAATAACCTGTTTTTGAAGTATATCATGCTCGTCTAATCCTGATTCTAATTCTGCTGATATTTCTATACAATCGTATGCCAGTAAATTAATGCTATCCTTATCCTTGAAATCACAGCCCTTAAAATACCTGTCAGCAAGATTATTTGCATCATAGTTCCCAGTAATACAATAACCGTATAAGTCATATTCCGACGCAAGTGCGTAATCATAATACGACATCACAGAAGATACACAAAGTGCCAGACGTTGTCTTAAATCTTTTTTATATATCAGGCTTCTGGAATAATCAACCAACACAAGATTAAGAATACATATAGCAAGCAGTATCAACATTACGGATATGGTAACGGAACCTTTTCTATTCAAATAATTCCGACAAAACATCAGCAATCCTCATCACCTCCGCATTGGTAAAAAAAGTATCTTCATTGCCATTACTGCGTGCCTCCTCGTCGTACTTAATAAAATAATCAACATTGAGCAAAACAGTACATAGTCCTACTAAGAAAACAATCAAAATAATACAAATGATAATCATCGTCTCACATGAAAACACAGCGTCTCACTTCCTTTCAACATCACTTATACCATCGTGAATACACTTGTGTACAGTAACTTTTTTGTGTCTTTTGTCGACTATTTTCGACTATTTTCACCCGTTTATAACAAAAAAGCTTGTTCTTATATTAGCTATAGCCACATATATTTACATATGTCTTATACAAAGAGGTCACAGCTTTATGAAAAAACAAAATCTGAACAAGAAATTATTTATAATAATTGCAATCACCTTATTTTCATACATAATCAGTTGTATTGTAACTTATGACAAGATAGATAGGTTGCCCGGCCTCTACGGACAAACTCAAGAGGTATCCGGTACGGTTAAAGAAACTGAAAAAAATTTTTCACCGCAGGAAGCAATAAAGAAATTGCTGAAAATCAGTGACATAATGGATGACGTACGTAGCTTAAAAGTCATGGAAGAGCCGTCATTAGAAGCTAAAAATGCGATTATAATGGATAATAAGACTAACAGGGTACTTTTTGAAAAGGAGCCTGATGAGCAGGTCGCAATGGCAAGTACAACAAAAATCATGACGTTTCTTATAGTTGCAGAACATTGTAATATTGATGAAAAAACAACAGTCAGCCGACAAAGTGCAACTATCGGAGGTTCTTCTATGCACCTTAAAGCCGGAGAAGTAATCAGCATTGAAGCACTCTTATACGGTCTGCTTCTTAACTCCGGAAATGATGCTGCAGGGGCCTTAGCCGAGCACGTTTCCGGAAGTATTGAGAGTTTTTGCGCCCTTATGAACGAGAAAGCACGTATAATCGGAGCTTATAACACGCACTTTACGTCTCCTCACGGGCTTGACAATGATGAACATTATACAACTTGTTATGACCTTGCTCTCATAACTAAAGCAGCCGTCAAAAATCCGTTGTTCATAAAGATAATATCAACGCAGCAAATAACGGTTAACAATCATTTTCTTACTAATACAAATCCGTTGCTCGGACAGTATCCTGAGGTAACCGGCGGAAAAACAGGATATACGTCAAAAGCAGGCAGATGTCTGGTTTTATACGTAAATAATGAGGACGTGTCGGCAATAATAGTATTGTTGGGAAGTCCGTCGTCCGGAGCAAGAATAACAGATGGTATTGCATGCACAAAATACGTAACGAACGCTTTTAAGACGTATACGATAGAAAGCCGAAACTGTGTTGCCGGCTCAATAAAAGTAAACAAAGGAATAATAAATTCTGTGAATCTTGTCGGTAGAAATGATATCAACCTCACACTTTGCGCTAAGGATTTTCTTTATGCGGATTATACTGTGCTGTACAGATTTGATGGTACAATGACAGCACCGGTCTCTTCTTCCGTGGTTTTGATGGAAATATACATATATTCGCACAGCACGCTGCTTGGTGTTATAAAATGCGGACCAAGTTCCTGCGTTCCGCGAAAATCATATACAAATCATTTAAGCGACGTTCTTGAAACATTCCCTCGCGTGTTTACTTAAAAAGAAAAATATGTTAGTATTTCCATTGTTGTTTTCGGAGGTTTTAGTTGTATGAAAAGTAAAAAGCCGTCAAAAATCGATTCTAGAATATGGGAACTTGATGCACTAAGAGGATTTATGATTCTTTGCGTCATTGCAGTCCATACCCTGTTTGACCTTGAGGGTATTGTCAATATTAACTATCCTGCTTTTTACATTTTTATCAGAGAAAACGGCGGAATTCTTTTTATTTTATTATCAGGCATATGCGCTACGCTTGGCACAAAAACTTTTAAAAGAGGTTTGATTGTTTTTGGTGCAGGAATGCTTATTACGGCAGTAACGTACGGACTTAGTTATTTTGGCATGTTTTCAGAGCAAATGATCATATCATTTGGTATTCTTCATATGTTAGGCTTTTGCATGATCATCTGGCCTTTGGTAAGAAAACTGCCTATGTGGTCAATTTGTATTATCGGCATATTGATTGTTATATTAGGTTTTGCAATTGAGGGCAAAACTTCTGAAATACCTTTTTCTTATATAGTAGGAATCCCTTCTTATTACTATGCGGCCGGAGATTATTTTCCTTTGGTCCCTTACACCGGCTGGTTTTTTATAGGAGCATTCGCCGGTAGTTTGCTGTACAGAAAAAAACAGTCGCTTTTCCCAAAAGCTCCGAAAGACTTTTTTTTAATAAGATTTCTTAGATATTGCGGTGTTTACTCACTGTATATTTATTTAATTCATCAACCGATTGCCTTTGGCATTATATCGCTGATCTCATATTTTATTTAACATCTCGATGACGTAATCAATCTCTTCTTCGGTATTCATATGGTTAATGCTAAAGCGTACCGTTCCTTCATTTTGAGTTCCGAGAGTTCTATGTGCTAAAGGTGCGCAGTGAAAACCAACGCGGCAGCAAATACCGTGCTCCGCCAGGAATTCACCAACCTCAGTAGGATCCTTACCTTCTACAGAAACAGATATCACACCTGTATAATCGACGTTTTCCCTTCCGTATACAGTAATTTTCCTTATCTCTTTTAATTTTTTTACAAAAAAATCACGTAAATTTTTTTCTTGCAAATGAATTTGTTCAATTCCGATGCTTTTTACATATTTTATTCCTTCACTCAAAGTGCATATACCGTGTGTGTTCATAGTGCCTGCTTCAAAACAATCAGGCATCATCTGCGGCATAGTCAGCATATGACTCATACTGCCTGTTCCTCCCACAAGCAGCGGCTTTATTTTAATATTATCGTTCAAATAAATACCGCCTGTGCCCTGCTGGCCGAATAAACTTTTGTGACCTGTAAAACATAGGCAGTCAATATGCATTTTCTCAACGTCTATCGGCACACAGCCCCCGCTTTGCGCCGCATCCACAATAAATAAAATTCCTTTTTTATTGCAAAACTCACCAATTTTACCAATATCGTATATTTCACCTGTAACGTTAGATGCATGAGTCATAACGACTGCTCCTACATTTTTGTTACAAGCCGCTTCTATCACTTTGTCCGGTGAAATGTGTCCGTCAGCATCTGCTTTTACAATAGTATATTGTCCTCTTCGATGAATAGGACGCAATACGGAATTATGCTCCATCGAAGTAGTAACGATTCTGCCTCTACATAAATTTACTGCAATATTCAAAGAATGGGTAGCATTCATTGTAAATGCTACCCTAATAGGATCGGAAATATTAAAAAGCTCCGCAATTTCAATTCTCGCCTGTGCAATGCAAAGAGACGACCAAGCAGCAAGCTTGTGAATTCCCCTTCCGGGATTGCCCGCATTTTGTATAGCTTCCACAGCCGCAGAACTCACACAAGGGGGTTTGGGATACGAGGTAGCCGCATTATCCATATATATCATAAAAAGTCTCTGCTTTCTAATAAACCGATACGTTACTATATCAATATATGTAAAAATGCTTTAAATTGTTCCTGCACCTGTTATCTTCGGTCTTACATTAAAAGCTCTTGTTATTCTAACGTAATTAAATATCGCAAATCGATTAAATAATTTTCTTAAGGAATTTCATTCCGGCTTTAATACAAGCAAGAGCGTCTTCTGTTCCTTCAAATTCAATGCTTAATGTTCCGTCATATCCACTGCTTTTTACAATATTTATACATTGTACCACAGGAACCGCACCATCTCCCACTGCGGCACCTTTAATATAATTACCGCCTCGTGTTTTGAACCAGCCGGGACCTTGCGGAGCATATTCGTTTCCACTTTTAAAGTAGAAATCCTTGCAATGTACGTGTTTTACGTATGGCTTTAAGACTCCGACTGCCTTTGCCGGGTCCTCGTCTGCACATAGGAAATTACCGATATCAATCAATGCACCATAGTTATTATCACAAACAGCATCAATCAACATCTCTACCCGATCACTATCCTGGGCAAAAAAGCCGTGATTCTCAGTCATAGTTTCAATTCCAAGACTTTTTGCATATTCCGTAACTTTTTTTGCGCCTATGACCATAAGTTCAAGATTCTTTTCGAAAGATTTGTATCCGCCTGCCATAGGACCGTATGCAACGTCATGACGCATCTTTTTTGCTCCGAGAGCATACGTTATATCAACTTCTTTTTTTAATCGTTCTATTTCTGAATCTAAGTTATTGGTTATAAAATTCGCACCTGTACAATAGTTTGTAATCTCAATACCGAGAGTTTCAGCCCTTGCACGCAGCTCTTTCGAATACTCGATCGGTTCTCTGCCTGCAGGAAGATATAAGCCTGCAAATTCTATGCAATCAAAGCCCATTTCAAATGCTTTTTCCAGTACTTTGTCACCGTCTAAAATGCCTCGTGAAACAAGTCCGGAAAAGCTATAAGCACTAACTCCTATTTTCATATAAAATCCCTTTCTTATTAATTTTTACATATTGAAATTCAATATTCTCCGCATACGTATATTGCATTATCGCCTCAAAAGCCGCCTCCGGCTTCAAGTTCAAAACGTTACCTGCCTGAGTCTCAAGATACACGGTGAAAATATTATCTTCTTTTTCACAGATATCAAATGCATAAATCAAAGGTCTTACGTCCATTTGCGTTATGCCGCTTTTACTTTTTTTCATCACAACCAAGGGCCTGCCTGAATCATAAGTATCTTTAAGAGCGGAATAATTCAACTCTCCTGCAACAGTAATCTCATAGACACCGCCGTTTACTGCCTTCATAATATTAGGTGTTCCCGGTTCGAGCTTAGTACATTCATTAATACGAATACCGTTTGGAAGAACTTTATTCATTTCTTCCAGTAAAAAATCCGCCGGAATAAGTCTTTCAAGCTCTATGTCCACGTATTCACATTCGCTGGTTACTCCAACCGACAAGGGCTGACCAAAAACAAACGACGGGTGTGGATTAAAACCCATTGAGTAAAAAACAGGTATCTTAGCACGTCTTGCAGCTCTGGAATATATTCTTACCATGTCAAGATGTGAAACAAATCTCGCTTCATATCCTTTTGTATATTTACACCTGTATACAAATGTTTCAGGTTTTATCTGATTAGTTAATTTTTCCAACGCAAAGCCCCTTTCCGTAGCAGGCAACACCGCAGCGTGCACACTTTTCACGACAATTCGGAGTAATTATCTCCGCATATGCTTTCTTATTTTCCTCAATTAAAAACTGCTTTCTCACGCCTATGTCTACGTGATCCCAAGCAAGCGGTTCATCAAATTCATACTTTCTTTCAGCATATGCTCCGGCGGTAACACCTACTTTCTCAAACGCATCCATCCATCTTGAATAATTCATTTCTTCGCTCCAGCTATCGAATTTTGCACCGTTTTTCCATACTTCGTAAATCACTTTGCCAATAGTCCTGTCGCCTCTTGATATTGCAGCTTCAAGAATAGACGTTTCCGGATCATGCCAATTGAATTTAATTTTTCTGTTAATTGAATTTTTAAGTAAATTCTGTTTGCGGATTATCTCATCATAAGAATCTTGTGCCTCCCATTGGAACGGCGTAAACGGTTTCGGTACAAAAGTAGATACACTGATTGATATTTCAGGCCTGCGGGCTTTACGTCCGCGATGAACTTCCTCATAGATATTCAATACCTTTTGCCCCAAGGCTGCAATTCCCAATATATCCTCATCTGTTTCCGTAGGAAGTCCCAGCATAAAGTATAGCTTTACGTTATTCCAACCATTTTCAAATGCAAGTCTCACTGCCTTTTCCAGTTCTTCTTCCGTAACGCCTTTATTAATAACGTCGCGTAGCCTTTGCGTACCTGCCTCAGGGGCTAAGGTAAGACCGCTTTTCCTTACGCGTGATACCCTTTTTACCAAATCAAGAGACATATTATCTACGCGCAGGCTTGGGAGTGCTAAGCTTACGTGCTGCGGTTCGCACGTTGACAGCAACGTATCTGCCAGCGGAAAAAGATTTGTATAATCGCTGGTACTGAGGCTAAGCAAAGAAACTTCCTCGTATCCAGTAGACTCCAACTGGTCCTTTGCCATTGAAACTAACCTATCTATACTTCTTTCTCTTACAGGTCTATAAATAAAGCCTGCCTGACAGAATCTGCATCCTCTTATACAACCGCGAAATATTTCCAGTGACACTCTGTCGTGTACGACTTCACAAAGAGGAACGATCATTTTCTTGGGGAAATATGCATTTTCAAAATCAGAAACTACTCTCTTTTTTACAATGAATCCGTCATTTGCAGAATGTAAAGAAGGTACATATACACCGGGAATTTTGTCAACCATTTTCAAAAAATCCTGTCGCGGCAGATTACTGTCTTTCCATTGCGCATAACAATCGAAAATCTCGTTCAACATTTCTTCGCCTTCACCCAGATTATAAAAGTCAAAGAAATCAGCCATAGGCTCTGTATTGTTGGCACTTGGTCCTCCTGCAAAGATAAAAGGCTGTCCTTCAACTCTGTCTTTTGAAAACAGCGGAATACCGGCAAGATCAAGCATATTTAGTATATTTGTATAACTCATTTCGTATTGAAGTGAAAAGCCCATCAAATCAAAAGTATCAACAGGAGTCTGGGATTCCAGGGCATAGAGCTTGTATCCGTGTTCACGCATTTTCGCCTCCATATCAGTCCAGGGAGCAAAAACTCTTTCGCACCACGTATCTTCACGTTCATTAAGCAAATGGTAAAGCATCTTAAAGCCAAGATGAGACATTCCGATATCATATATATCAGCAAAGCACATAGCTGCACGGATTTTAATATTACCGCAGGCAAGCTCACTACTCTTGTCTATACTGTTTACCTCTCCGCCGACGTAACGAGCCGGTTTCGTAACACTTTTTAATATACTGTCGCTTATATAACTTTTCATGAGCAGCTTATAACCTCAACATTCTCAATAGCAATATTTTCTAATTCCTTGTAGTTGTACCGTGCTTCCTCTTCTACAACTTCTTTAAGACTTGGCTTTGTCTTAGGATGTTTGGGTGTGAAAACAGTACAACAGTCCTCGTACGGCAGAATACTCGTCTCAAACGTTCCTATATCCTGTGAAATAGCCACAACCTCCATCTTATCCATACCGATAAGCGGTCTGTAGACGGGCATATCGCACGCTTCATTTGTGCAATAAATAGCCTGCATTGTCTGGCTTGCCACCTGTCCTACACTCTCACCTGTTATGAGAGCGGAGCATCCGTTCATTCTGGCTACTCTGCAGGCGATTCTCATCATTGATCGTCTCATAATTACAGTAGATAATTCCGAGCGACAATTCTCATCAATGGCAAGCTGTATATCCGTAAAAGGAACTACTACCAGTTTTATCGTTCCTGTGTATTTTGCAACAAGCTTTGCAAGGTCAACAACCTTCTCCTTTGCACGTTCACTTGTATATGGATAACTGTAAAAATGAACGGCACAGAGATTAACACCTCTTTTTCCTATCATATATCCTGCTACGGGACTGTCTATACCGCCGGACAGTAACAAACAAGCTTTACCATTCGATCCTACAGGCATACCGCCGCAACCCTTAATAATATCAGTATAAACGTATGTATTCTCACGTACTTCAATATATAGCGTAATCTCAGGATTGTGAACATCTACAAGAAGCTGCTCAAAGTCATCATCAAGCATCCCCCCTATTTCCGCAGATATCTGCATTGACTGCAAGGGGAAAGACTTAAGTCCGCGTTTTGTTTCCACCTTGAAGCGTATGTTCGTCTGTCCGTCCATGGAAAGAAGCTTGCGTTCCATAACAAAATATGACAGTTCACGTACTTTATCAAACTCCGATTCAGTCTCAAAGGCCAGACTTATTGATACAATTCCAAAGACTTTTGTCAATCTTTTCATAGCAAGCTCATAATTGTAGTTCTCATTTTCCGGTTCTACGTAGAATCTTGATTGTGACCAATGGATGCGTGCTTCTCCGCAATCTGATGTTGCCTGTTTCATATTTTTAGCAAGTCTTTGCTCAAATTTAGAGCGATTAAGCCCTTTGAGCGCAATCTCTCCGATGCGGGCAATTATAACTCTTCTATACATGATTATCTGCTTCCTTTCCTTCTGCCGTACATCCTCTTTATGTCAGCGACAAGTATATGCGCGGCCTTTTGCGCCTGTTCTATTGTATTATATAAACCAAAGCTCAATCTGATAGAGCCGTCAATAATCTCATTATTATACCCCATCTGCATTAACACGTAGCTACGGTTCTTCTTATGCGAAGAACAAGCAGATCCAACAGATACGTATATTCCCTTGCCCTCTAACGTGTGAAGAATAACCTCACTTCTAAGGCCGGGAAATGAAACGTTTAACACGAAATCGGAATTACAACTACTGTCTCCTATTATAACTGCCGATCTGATATTGGTTGTAATAATTTCCGTGAAAATCTCTTTAATTCTTTTTATTTCATCTTTTTTCTCCGCTAATCTGCTTTGATAAAGCTGGCATGCTTTTGCCAAACCACAAACAGCAGGCAGATTCTCCGTACCGGAGCGAAGTCCCTGTTCCTGACCGCCGCCAAAAATGATGGGACTTACTTTTAAATTTTTGGATTTATAAAAAATACCGATACCGCGAGGTCCGTGAATTTTATGTCCGCTGGCAGAAAGCATATCTATACCGTCGCGATTAACGTTTATAGGTAATTTGCAAAAGCTCTGAACACAATCAACGTGAAAGGCGGTGTTGTGATTTGTTGTTTTGATAACGGCAGACAACTTCTGTATATCCTGAATCACGCCCATTTCACTGTTAACGTGCATAATACTGACAAGAGCAGTATCGTCTTTTATCGCTTCTTTGAGAGATTGTTCTGACACGAGACCTTTTGAATCTACGCCTAATCTTGTGACTTCATATCCTATTTCTTCCAAGTATTGAGCTGTCTGAAGCACAGACGGATGCTCTATACTCGATACAATGACGTGCTTTCCTTTTCTCGGATTCGCTCTTAGGTATCCGATGAGAGCAAGATTGTTACTTTCTGTTCCACCTGAAGTAAAGAAAAGTTCCTCTTCTGTACATGCAAGAACGTCACAAATAATTTTGCGTGCGGCTTTTAATTCCTTTTCTGCAACGAAGCCTAAATGATGAAGAGAAGACGGATTTCCGTAAAAATCCATGGCAACGTCGCTCATCTTCTTTGTTACCTCTTCATCCTGTTTGGTAGTTGCGCTATTATCAAAATAATACTGATTTTCTTCGGCAAGCTGCCTTTGATATTTCTCATATAAGTCCGGGCGTTTTTCTTTGGTTCGTTGGATTTGTGTTTCAAGACGCCATTTTTCGCAGTCGGCATGATTGCCGGATAACAGTACTGCAGGAACTTTCTTTCCGCCGATCTGTGCAGGTCTTGTATACTGAGGATATTCTAATAAAAAAGATGAGTGGGACTCATTTTCATATGATTCGCTTGAGGATAACACACCCGGAATAAGTCTGGAAACTGTATCCATTAAGACAACAGCAGGAATCTCACCCCCGGTGAGTACGTAATCACCGATTGATATCTCCTCATCTATATAATCCTCTATAACGCGCTCGTCTACTCCCTCATAGTGACCGCACAAAATAACAAGATGTTTTTTTTCTGATAAGCGCTTTGCTACCTTCTGATTCAGCACAGTCCCTTGAGGAGACATATAAATTATATATGGCTTTTCATCTGAATTATTACATATATCATTTATTGCACTGGCGATTGGTTGATATGACATAACCATACCCGGCCCGCCGCCAAACGGGCAATCGTCGACTTTTCCTTGTTTATTCTCAGTATATTGTCTGATTTGATGGGCATTTATATCAAGATAACCCGCAGCTATCGCCCGGGCTATGATGCTTTCACTGTATGCACTTTTTACCATGTCCGGAAAAAGTGTTAATATATCAATCTTCATCTTCATTACCGTCTTCTTCGTATATTTCTTTAAGGCCAGGAATGAGACATACCGATATCACACCGTTTTCCACGTCAACGTCTTTAATTACACTGCCAATAGCCGGTAATAAAAGGTCTTTTTTAGATGGCCTTTTTACAGCATATACATCATTTGATCCTGTCTGATATACGTCATGAAGAACACCTATCTGTTCTCCGTTTATATCAATAACGCGGCAACCTATAAGATCACCAATGAAATAATTGTCTTTCGGAAGCTTGATTGCATCTTTGCGCTCTATTTCCAAAAAACATCCTCTGAATAAATCGGCCGTATCACGGTCATCAACACCGTACAGTCTGAGTATAACAAAGCCTCCGGAGGCAAGGCCGGAAATAACTTTGTATTTCTTGTTAAAAAGATGATTGCGATCAAGCTTTCCCTTAGTATCTTTAACGTATACTTCTTTGAGTTTAGAAAAGCGTGACAAATCATCAGTCAAGGGTTGCACTTTAAGTGCTCCCTTGACTCCGTGAACGTTGATAATTTCTCCGATTAATAATGTTTTTAGCAAAACCGGCACCCTCGTAGCTTACAGTATGTCAACAAAAACAGGCTTGTCCTGGTGTCTTGCAACTGCTTTTACTATTGTACGAAGAGCCTTTGCAATCTTTCCGTCACGTCCGATTACGCGACCCTTGTCCTCTTCTGCAACAGTTAACTTAAGCAACATACGGTCTTCTGTTTCTTCAACTTCTACAACAACCTGCTCAGGATTGTTTACCAGTTGCTTTACAACGATTTCCAAAAACTCCTTCATGATTAGCCTTGAACCTTCTTAAGTAATGCTTTAACTGTATCAGTAGGCTGAGCACCGTTCTTAATCCAGTAATTAGCTCTCTCAACGTCTATTTTGATCTCAACAGGATCTACTAACGGATTGTATGTGCCGATTTCTTCAACGAAACGACCGTCTCTTGCATATTTAGAATCTGCAACTACAACTCTGTAGAAAGGAGCTTTCTTAGCGCCAAGTCTTCTTAATCTGATTTTTACCATAACATTTTCCTCCAAAAATAAATTACTATATATTTACAAAAATACTGTAGTACTTTGTTAATACCTTCTCTTACATCAAGCCTTTGAATCTGCCAAACTTTTTGCCGCTTGACATTTGCTTCATCATAGCCCTCATATCTTCGAACATTTTCATAAGCTTATTGATATCCTGTACCGTAGTTCCGCTACCCGCAGCTATTCTTTTACGACGGCTGGCATTCAGAATATCGGGATTATTTCTTTCTTTGAGTGTCATAGACTGAATAATGGCCTCTATCTTTGTAAATTGTTTCTCGTCTACGTCCCCTTCTTTGATTTGAGCGGCACCGGGTATCAGCTTGAGCATGCCTGCGATACCTCCCATTTTCTTTATCTGTTGAAGCTGGTCCAGGAAATCATCAAGAGAGAACTTCTGTGTCATGATTTTCTTTTCCAAATCTTTAGCCTTTTGCTCATCATACACTTCGATAGCTTTGTCTATAAGTGTAAGTACATCACCCATACCGAGGATTCGGTCTGCCATTCTCTTAGGATAGAAAACCTCAAAGTCGCTGAGCTTTTCTCCGCTTGAAGCAAACTTTACAGGCTTGCCTGTTATTGCCCTTACTGACAACGCTGCACCGCCTCTTGTGTCACTGTCAAGCTTTGACATTATAATACCTGTAATTGACAATCTTTCGTTGAAAACCTGAGCAACGTTTGCAGCTTCCTGACCTGTCATTGCATCAATAACCAGTAGTGTCTCAGCAGGTTTTACTTCTTTTGTGATATTCTCTAACTCCTGCATAAGAGCATCGTCTATCTGCAGTCGTCCTGCCGTATCAATAATAACAACGTCATTTAAGCCTCTTACAGCTGCTTTTACTGCATTTTTTGCTATTTGAACAGGATTCTTATTATCCTCTTCAGCATATACAGGCATATCAATCTGTTTTCCTAAAACCTGAAGCTGTGTAATAGCCGCAGGTCTATATACGTCACAGGCAGCGAGCAATGGTTTGCGACCGTTCTTACGCAAATGAAGAGCTAATTTGGCACTGGCAGTAGTCTTACCGGTACCTTGAAGACCGACCATCATAACAACATTCGGCGGAGTCCTTGACAAATCGAGCTTATAATCTTCTGCTCCGAGAAGCGCGATTAATTCATCGTTAACAATCTTAACGATCTGTTGCCCCGGTGTAAGACTTGCCATAACTTCCTGACCTACAGCCTTTTGACTCACAGATGAAATAAAATCCTTAACAACTTTGTAATTTACGTCAGCCTCAAGAAGCGCCATGCGAATCTCTCGCATGAACTCCTTGACGTCCTTTTCAGTTACTCTCGTCTGTCCTCTTAATTTTTTTATCGTTGCCTGCAATTTTGCAGATAAACTCTCAAATGCCATTTACATTAGCCCTCTTATAGTTACGTTATCAAAGTTTCGTAATAATATTAAACAAGCTCTGGTCAATCCGTTCTAAAAGGAACTGATTTCCCTTATCATTGGGGTCCAAGTCCATAAGATGAAGATCGTCTTGAAGTTGCTCCAACTGCTTTTTCATGTCCCTGAATTTTGACACCATACCTAACTTTGATTCAAGGTCAACCAAAGTAGCTTTGCCACGATTAATAAAATCATGCACACCCTGCCTGCTGATACTAAGCTCCTCTGCAATCTCAGCAAGACTCATATCGTTATTATAATGCAAATCCATACACTTATACTGACTTGCAGTCAATAACTGACCGTAAAAATCAAGAAGCATGCTAATCTCAAAAATATCGTTTGCCATAACCAAAACTCCCATGGTAGAAATACAAGCCTTAATGTAAAGGTTTGTTGCTTTACGCATAATACTCTAAGGTTACTGCCTTGTCAAGAGTTTTTTTACTCTTTTTTAGAATTCTTTTTAAAAGTGACAGTACAAGTCCGTTTATAATACTCATAAGTTGATTTTTTTACTTCATGTTGCTTACTTTGTAGCCATAAGTCAATAGCGTCTGCCCAAGCAGACAGCGATGCACCAGTAGTAAAAATATGCAAAAGGTAGAATTGTATTTTGTACGCTAATACATACTCTTACCAAGCAACTCTTCAATTAGTAATCTAAACTTCTTTTTCTGTTTAAATATACGATAGTGTACCAAAGAATAATCATCGTCATATATTTTGAAATCAACGTATCGGTCTACTAAAACATCATATTTCCCCTCATTATAAAAAACAAGAATAAACTTATCTTGACCACCTTCAGTATCAATCTTTTTCAATGTGTAATCAATTTTAGATACTCTCTCTGCAAATTCTTGTTGCAGCTCAGTTGTAGGCTGTATAAACACCTTTTCAACTACGTAATCATAATCACTAATAAATCTGGCAACTTCAATCTTATCGACTTTAATGCGGCAATAACGATAATCTCTCCATTTTGCTCTTATTTTCACTACTGAAACTAAGACAACGACAGACTCAATTAACAAACCGAATAATATAATGAATATACACTCACCTATTATGTCTTTCGCATATTTATCTTTTGATAAGTATACTGTGTCCTCACTTCGTGCATCAATGATTATATATCGATAAGTATCCCACAGATAAATTATATCTATAGTATCACCCTGCTTGAATTTTATTTTTTCCGGATAACTAAATCTCATTGTATCGCTGTAAACATATCGTTCTGGACTTTCAGCTCCTGAAGACTCATAAATTTTTTTAACCTTAATGGTAGCTTTGATCCCGTTGTCAAAATAATTTGGATAGTTTACCCAAGCCCAACCGGCACTAAGTATCAGAACACCTATTGCGACAACAATTGAAATCAATATGGATTTATAGAATTTTTTTCTTAACATATTATTCCTCCGGAAAAACGAGATTCGTAATTAACTCAGCACTGTCATCTGCCGCACGTTTTACAATTACATCATTTATTTTGCTATTTGCCTCAGGATTAATATATTCATCGGTAATGTCCAGCCATATGTTAAATCCGTCTTCAGAAGCATTAATCCTCCCGCACCCGAAAACAAATCTACTATTCTAAATTTACTCATCTTTTTTTCCTCATACACTTTGATACAATGAAACCGTTAATAACTTAAATCACCCAAATCGGCACGATAAGATTATCTCTATCGAATGCACCGAATTGATCCGACATACAAAGAACGGCTCCTGTTCCAAGTTGCAGAGGGGATTTATCAATCACACTAAACGTGCGAACAATGCGCTTATCGGGTGTGGCAGTCTTTTTGATTTCTAACGGACAAAGTTTTCCATCACCTTCCATAATAACGTCAATTTCTTTGGCGTCACGATCACGGTAAAAATACAAATAAGGTTCTCTGCCTGCGTTCTGATAACCTTTCATTATCTCAGATACGGCAAAATTTTCAAGGAGCGCTCCACTCATTGCTCCGCTTTCGGCAACCTCGGGGGAGGACCATTTAGTAAGATAGCACACGAGTCCCGTATCGTAAAAATAAACTTTCGGTGTCTTAATTGCACGTTTTAATACGTTATTTGAGTAAGGGTGAAGAAGGAATATAATACCCAACGTTTCCAAAATATCCACCCAAGCTTTTGCCGTCGGCATATCTATTTCCGCATCCTCCGCGAGAGCGTGATAGTTTAAAAGTTGTGATGTTCTTGCAGCCACGGCGGTAATAAATCGATTAAACTTTAGCGCATCCACCGTGCCGGAAATATCGCGCACATCGCGCTCTACGTAGGTAGAAAGATATGACGAATAATACATATTACGATCGGGATAAAGTCCCGAAACGATACCGGGCATCGAACCTTTCCATATGCGCTCAAACAAAGTGGGCGTATCTACGGGCTTGATTTTCTTGCATTCATCAATCAATACGTTCATATTCGTGGTAAAAGGAATGCAATCTGCTCCCACGATTTCGCGTTGCGACATAGGTGACATATGAAGAAGTGCTACACGTCCTGCGAGTGATTCTTGAACACCGCGCATAAGTCGGAATATTTGAGAGCCAGTCATCCAAAAGTCACCGGGATTATGATGCTCGTCTATATGAATTTTTATATAAGTGAAAAGCTCGGGAGCATACTGAACCTCGTCGATTAAGACGGGCGGCTTGTGTATCTGCAAGAAAAGAGCTGGATCATTTTTAGCCATATCGCGAGTAGCAAGATCATCGAGCGAAACGTATTCGCGTCCTATATTTTCTTTCTCGGCGAGTGAACGCAGCATTGTTGTTTTTCCCGCTTGGCGGGGTCCCGTCAGTAAAATCGCAGAGTACGATTTGGACAACTCGAGAATGCGATTTTCCATATGACGTAAAATATAACTCATATATACCTCCAAATAACTTCGGCAGATTTTATTACCTTTATTATTAAAGCCGAAAAGCAGTTGTTTGTCAATAGTTTTTCGGCAGATTTTAAGAAATTCAATAAATCTGCCGAAATGGTGGTGATGGCGGCTTACGTTTATCTATTACTTAGACAAAACCTCTATAGCTATCTCCATTCCAAGCTTAAAAGTATACATCTCTTATTCTTATTTGCTCTTCTCGTATTTCTTCATTTCTCTAAATGAAATGTCAAGTTGACAATTTGCACAATGGAAGTATCTTGTTCTAGATTCAACATCGCCAACAGAAAAATCATAATCTTTTGCTTCTGGAGAATTAGAATTTACAATTTTACTTACATACCGTAATTCTAATTTTTTCCAACATTTAGGGCAAAAATGCTTTTTCCAATGCACGTAAAACGGATTAGCTTGATATAAATATTTTACCGCTCTTTTTATGTTTCATTGCTTGCTACGCTCCGCGCGTCTTATATCTTCAATTGTGAATTCTTTTTGGCACATAGGACATTGAAATTCCTTCCAAACAAATCTGACATTCCCCTCCATAAAGCCATCTCCTAAATTAAAATCATAATTTTTAGCTTCCGGAGAGTTCGAATTTACAATTTTGGATTTTTTAACAAGTCTTAATCTCTTATTGCAGTTAGGGCAATAATGTTTTTTGAACAATGTATAAAATATTGCATTATTGATATATTTGGTCCCTATAACCATATAATCTCCCCCCTCTTATGTTGGAGCTTTAATGCGAACTACATATCTCCAACCAAACCAGCCACTGCCAATATTATACCTGTGAATATTTACTGTTATTACTTGGCATGGTTTAACTTCCTTTCTGTATGCATATGACTTAAATTTTACCTACTTACACTTTTCCACACCAGTTCAAATCTGAAAATTTTACTTTCAAAGAAATAATCCGAATATTCCCCCCCTTCGAAGACCTTTTTTACTGTTCTATACCAAAATTATAAATACCATATCCATTATCGTTCTTTACGATAGTAAAAAACATATATGTTGACTTTCCTCCGATTATAGCATTGTATGTAAAGCTATAAACACTGCCATCATATCTACTATCATAATAAGCACTTTCTGTGGAAGTAGCCTTTTTAAGCACGATACCTGTGGAGAAATCTATGTTATAGTTTTGTTCCAGGCTACTAATGTATTGAGCAAGTTCTGATTTATTAGGGGTAGACTCTGTGTGTAGACATTCTTTGGCAGCATCTATATCACCTTCAGATAAAGCAGAACAAAATTCATTTGATAGGGTCATTGCCTCTTTTGTTCCCTCTTTCATCGCTTGTAACACCGTACAACCTGAAAATAATAATGTACATATCACTAAAATAATAACTACGATTCTTTTCATTTTTATCTTCCTTATATAATAAATTTAGGTTGATAAGGGTAACCTATAATCCTTTATTATCTTATATATTTATACAGGCAAATTCTGTATAATACGGGTATTAGATAGAGTGTCATCGTTTTTTCCTTGAGGCTTTAGACCTCGTACTTGAAAGACAGATGCCTATGTTTGATAAACAGTTTACAAATAAGTTAGACATTGACTCTTACAGAGTACTTCGTATTTATCATAAGGCAGTAGCACTCGCTTTATCACGTACACATTTATTCTTATTTTTATAAATAGTCACTTTCATTAAGAATTGTCTTTTTTAAAAGTTTTTGTTTTTTGCGAATACTCAATTGATTACGAGTAGTGTTATAATAATTACAATTTGGACAATTGAACATTTGTTCTACTTTACATACATCCAGTTTAATCGGCATACTCATACCATGACACGACCGTTTTTTATAGTAAAGTTCTTTTTGCTCTTGATCAAGCATAGTAACTTCTTTAACTACTTTTAATTTTTCACCGCAAATCGGGCAATAAAACTTTTTAAACAATATTTTCAAATCAAACACGTAAGAATAAACCATATATTTTTAGTCATCTACTTTCCAACTTTCTATAATGGCCGCAATATCTATAGACATACCAACATCAAACCAATTAAGGTTAAAAGATCTCGTTTTATAATCTCAAAAACGATATCATTAAAGCCATCTTCTTTATAGTTCCTTACTCATCGGCAGCCACTGTTTTTATATTACTCCAATACTCAATGATTGTATTTAAATATAAATATTGCAAATCTTCATTTAATTCAACCTGTTCTATGCTCTCTACTATCAAATCATCTCTCGTATTGCATTCATTTTGATACTCATATTGAATCTGCAATAACGTACCATCTGACAACAAAGTATATGAATTAGCTCTTTTCAAATTAAAACCTATTGAATCAAAATGTATCTCTATGGCACTACTAATGTCTGCAACATCTTGCGCACTACTTGTGCCAATTTGTAACGCCGCAAAGTCATCTATAGACTTAAGCTCGGGTATATATATGTAATAAAAAGGTAATGGGTCAGATTCACTTTTACATAATTCCCAAAAAACAAAGAATTCACCGCCTTCTTCTACAGGAAAAACAGTATAGTAGGTATTATCGTTTTCAAAAATCGAATCTATTTCAAATATTACGCTTGCGCGAGAAAAAAAATTATTGCAAATATCTTCCCAGCAACCATATGTATACGGAATAACATACGAATTATATTCTTTTCCCGGATATTTTCCAAAGAAGTTCTTTAAAATGCTCAGACTATATACGCTGTTGCCGGAAGTTTTTTCCTCACTTAAAAAAGACTTATAATCTGTTTTTATTTGTTCTGCCTTATCATCACATCTGCGTATTACTATTTGACTTCCTTTTCTTCCAAATTCGCTGTTTACTATACTAATGCGGTAGCTGTCCCCGTCAAAATCACATGTCCATTCTTCATATAAATCTTCAAAAAAAGGGTCTAAATATGAAAAACCATCAATAGAATAAACGTAAACATTCAATCCGGGGGTGCCTCTTATATATACCGGATATGTAATATTATCTACTGTAATCTTTCCGGCTGCGTGACCTCTTTCTGTTATATAAAACCATACATCACCATCTTCAGACTCCCAATAGGTGTGGGTTTTCGTCATAATACTATCCTTATCATTGACTTGCATATTACATGCACAAACTACAGACAGCAAAACAATAAAAAACAAAATAAAAATTTTCTTCATTGTAATTCACGACCTCCTACCTAACTGAGTTTTCTTCCATGAGATAAAAAGTAATCTTATCTCCTACGGTAAAAAAAGTAGTTTCCAGCACCTCGACGGTAAAGTGCTTTTCTGAAAAGCGAATCAAATACCACTCTTCACAGGCATCCTCGTTCGTTTCTAACATAAACACACACACTAAATATGAATTTATATACGGTGATCCAAGGGATATAGGAATTTCTTTATCATTTATTTTCATAATACCGATTGAGTTGCAGCCAAAGGATGTTTCAAAACCTATACTAAATCTAATATTTCCATCTTCCGATGACCATTTTGTATAGTTTCGATACATAGGATTATGGTCCTTTATAAAAGGCATGTACCTGCAACCAGTCACATTAAACAAGAAAACAAACAACAAGCTTATGCATAATACTTTTTTCATTTCTTTCACCTCAAACGATATCCACAAATAAACTTATCCTCATATTCTGGTGTGCTACCCGTCAAGTAGACATTTAAAATATCAAAAGTTTTTTGGCTTTTGCCGCCCAGTATATGGGCGGCATTTTCATGCTACTAGCATCATTTTTTGGTGATATTCCATCGGAGTAAGAACATTCAACTTCCTTT